>JAQGOY010000265.1 GCA_028293375.1 Verrucomicrobiales bacterium
GGACGATAGCGAGTAAGCTCGTTTGTATGTTGTCGTGTCGGGCCAGTATACCGAGATAAACTGCCCTGTGTTGAAATCGACCTCATAACCGTCCGGCCACTTGAAGCGCAGAGTTTTGGTATCTGGAAGTTCCATGGTGGTCTTTTCGATCACCATCTCGGCAATAATTTTGGCCATAGATGTTAAAAGGGGGACAGGTTACTTCAACATTGCTGTTTTACTGGAAAGATCGAGGCAAACCGCCTCTTTGGTGCTTCTTGCATAAAGACGGCCATTGCTCACCGCAGGAGTGGACCAGCATTTTCCATCCAGCACGTCCGCGCGGGCTAATTCTTTATAACCGCTGGGACTGGGATCCACCAAAACCACTTCTCCCTTGTCCGAAAGTGCTACCACTGTGTCGCCTGCCAGGATGACCTGGCCTGACCCAAAATTTGGCTGTTCCCATTTCACTTGGCCTGTAAGCAGTTCAACACATTTCATCGGCCCCTTGCCATAATCCTTAAAGCTAAACATCCCGTAAAGGTACCCGTCTTTGTAAACCGGTGTGCTCCAATGGTTTGCAACTGGTTTGTTGCCTTGCAATCTCCATAATTCCGTAGCATGGAAACCAGTCCCGACTTTTGAAATCTTCGCTGCTGATGCTCCAACTCCGTATCCCGCCGCACAGTAGACGATGTCCCCTCCCACCACTGGCGATGCCGCCGTCGAAACGCTAAATTTAAACGGATGCCTCCATAAAACTTTTCCACTCTCGGGCACCACCGATACTAACCCACTTTGGGTAAAAAATATAACCTGCCGGGTTCCGAGTATCGTGGCCGCAATCGGGGTGGCGTGGGTCATTTTGTCATCCTCCCCTTTCCAGGCAACTTTCCCTGTTTTCTTATCGAACCCTAGTAATCCTTCCCCAGGGCCTCCCCCGGCTACAAATACAAGGTTTCCTTCTACCAGCGGTGAAGCTGCGTTGTCCCACGTGATATTCCTACCCGCGTGTTTCGTGATCAAATCTTCGGACCACAGCACTTTTCCGCTTTTCGCATCAAAACATTTCAGGAGCAACTTCGCCCCAAGCGCATAAACTTTGCCGTCATCGTAGGTCGGTGTCGAACGGGGACCTTCTCCACCGTTATTGTTGGGTTCGCCTGCATTGGCCTGACCGTCGAATTTTACTGGCGTTAAGGGTTGCGCCCAAACTTCCTTCCCTGTCTTTGCATCTAGAGCGACACATACTTCCTGGTAGGCCCCCTGAATGACCCGACCCACCATCGTGTAAAGATGTCCGCCCCCGAGCGTAAAGGAGCTAAAACCGTCCGTTGTCGGCGCTTTCCATACCGCCTTCGGTCCTGTTGCAGGCCACTTCTTGGCCACCACATCTTCTGTCGTTCCATCCGTGTGCGGCCCCCGGTATTGCGGCCAATCTGCTGCTTTCAGCGAAAGTGTCATCCCAACTAGCGTAAAGCCAAGCGCTTTGCGAAGAAATCCCGGTGTCATGCGAAGAGTGCTATACTACTCCGTGGGGAATCGCAATTAATTCCTGATCGATTTCCACTTTTTTAGCAGGGCAGGGAAGGGGCAATCGAATAGTTACCTCCCCCTCGTTGTCCAATGGACGTAATAAACAGCTTGTGAAAAATTTCACAAAGTTCTTGATCGCTCGAAAATGCAATGTTAGCTTCAACCCACTTTTTATGAATAAATGTCTTTTCTACTCTGCTGCCGTCCTGGGTCTTGCTGCCTCTTTGCAGTCTCTTTCCGCTGCTGATTTGGTCGGTAAGGTCACCCTCAAAGGCACTGCCCCTGCCGAATTGGCCATGACCACCGTTAATGCAGATAAAGTTTGTGGCAAAATGCACGACCAGCCTGTCTTTACCCGCCACTACGTTGTCGGTCAGGGCAGCGGTTTGGGAAATGTTTTTGTTTATGTCACCGCCGGTGTCGATGCCAAGAGCGTTCCACCAGCTGCTGAAAAAGCGCCTGAAATTCTCGACCAAAAGGGCTGTCTTTATTACCCCTATGTGATGGGCATACGCACTGGCCAGAAGCTCACCATCAAAAATTCGGATCCCGTTCTCCACAACGTCCATTCTCAACCAAAAGAGAACAAGGAATTCAACTTCGCCCAGCCTCTGCAAAATCAGGAAAGCGAAAAGTCCTTCACCGTTCCAGAAGTGCTCGTGAAAATGAAATGCGACGTTCATAATTGGATGTTCGCTTACATTGGCGTTGTGGATCACCCTTACTTCGCTGTCACCGACAAGGATGGAAATTTTAAAATCTCCGGTCTGCCCCCCGGCAAATACACCGTGGAAGCAGTTCATATGAAGGCCGGTAAGAAATCCGCCGAAGTCACCATGGCTGCTGATGGCGGCAAGGCTGCCTTCGAACTCGAAGCCCCTGCTGCTGCTAAATAATCCTTTTGAAGTTCACAGCCGCTGCGATTTCTTCGCAGCGGCTTCTTTGTTTCAAAAATCCGCTTCGTTCCCGTTTTTATTCGTGCTAAGTTGAAGGTTATGCAGTCAGGCAAATCCCAGGCATGGTTAACCCGGTTTCTTTTCCTGAACGCCATTCTGACTTTTTTTCTTGTCAGTCTCGGCGGAAAAGTCACCAGCATGGGGGTTGGCATGTCCGTTCCGGATTGGCCCCAAAGTTACGGATACAACATGTTTTTCTTCCCTTTTGACAAGTGGCTGGGACCCGGGGCAGGGGGTGTGTTCTTCGAGCATTCCCACCGGCTTCTCGCTTCTCTTGTTGGCTTATTCAGCATCATCGCCGCCCTTTGGGTTGCTTTTGCCGAAACACGATTTTGGATGAAAGTCATGGCCTTTCTCGCTCTTTTCTCCGTTGCTTTTCAGGGTCTTCTCGGTGGACTGCGCGTTGTCCTGGATAAGTATAATCTTGGCATGGAATTTGGCCTTACTCACGCCACTTTCGCTCAACTCTTTTTTTCCCTCGTTTGCGCCCTTGTCCTTTTTCGTTCCAATTGGTGGCGCAATGCCTCCCCTCATCCTCGCGCAGCTTCGCTCCGCCCCTGGATTCTTGCCACCTGCTGCATTATTTTCGTCCAGCTCACTGTCGCCGCCACCATGAGGCATCAGCATGCTGGCCTTGCTGTTACTGATTTTCCTTTGGCTTACGGAAAAATCATTCCTTCCATTTCCCCCGCCGCCATCGCCAGTTACAACTCCAGCCGCATCGAGATTTCTGATTCCAATCCCATCACTGCTTCCGCCGTGGTTCTTCACATGATCCACCGCCTTCTCGCTCTTGTCATCGTCGGTTTGATCGCCACCTGCGCGCTCAAGTCTCGCTCCATCCTCGGTTCTTCCCATAAAATCACAGTTTATAATTTCTTATGGCTGGGACTCGTTGCCCTCCAATTTTGTCTGGGAATCGCCACCGTTCTCACCGGAAAATCGGCGGATATTGCCACTGCCCACGTCGCTGTTGGGAGTTTGACCCTCATGACTGGCGCTTTGCTTTCCATGGGTTGTTACCGAATAACCTCCCCGCGCACTGCCCTTAACCTGCGTCCAGCACCCCGAATGCAATCCGCCTCTTCCCAGCTCGCATAATTCATGAAAGTTGAAGCCGAACATATTCCGATCGAATCCGTGCAAGCCCCCGCAGCGCACTCCATCCTCCTCGATTTATTCAAGGCGCGCCTCACGCTCCTGGTGTTGCTCACCACCCTCGTCGGCTTTTATCTCGGGAAGACCGGTCCTACCGACTACTTGTATCTTTTTCACGTCATGTTCGGCACGGCTCTCTTGGCCAGTGGCGCCGCTGCCCTTAATCAATACATCGAGCGCAATCACGATGCTTTGATGAAACGCACCGAAACTCGTCCTATCCCAGCCGGCCATCTTACCCCCGCCACTGTCCTTCTTCTCGGTGTCGCCATCTCGGCTGGTGGACTTCTCTATTTGCTTTGGATGGTGAACCCTCTCACCGCATTCCTTGGCATGCTCACTATCGCCAGCTATTTGTTTGTCTACACCCCATTGAAGAGAGTCACATCTCTCAACACTATCATCGGCGCTATTCCCGGTGCTTTGCCTCCTTTGATGGGTTGGACCGCTGCCACTGATCGAATTCAAATGGGGGGTTGGATTCTTTTTGCCATTCTTTTCTTCTGGCAATTACCCCATTTCCTGGCCATCGCCTGGATGTACCGCGAAGAATACGCCAAAGGCGGGTTCGTCATGCTGCCCCTGGTTGATCCGGATGGTGAACGCACCGGTCGCAGCGCGGTGAGTCACACCCTTGGACTCATCCCTGTCAGTCTCTCGCTTTATTACTACCAGGTGGCTGGCGAAATATATCTTTTGGGAGCAACCTTGCTTGGTATTAGTTTTCTTTATTTTGCTGTTCAGTTTTCCCGAAAACTTACGATTTCAAGCGCAAAACGTCTCTTTTTTGCCTCCATTCTGTATCTTCCTTTGTTACTCATTTTAATGGTACTGAACAAGAAGATGTAGTTTGTTTAAGAAAACTTATTCTGCCGTTGACACTAGCCTGAGTGGGTCGTTAACTAGACGCTCCATTTTCGATAAAAATGGTTAGTCGGCCGAAAAAACTGATAGAGAAGCCATGCAGTCAAAATCTCACGATACACATCAACACGTCGATCAGTCTCATGGGCATGATCATCACCATGAAGAACTTGGTTTCTGGAAGAAATACATTTTCTCCACGGACCATAAGGTCATCGGGATTCAGTACGGTATTACTGCGCTCGCTTTCCTCTTTTTCGGGTTCACTCTCATGATGGTGATGCGCTGGCAATTGGCTTACCCAGGTAAAGCTGTTCCCATCGTCGGCGGTCTCCTCCAAAAACTTTTGGGCGAGGAAATGGTCGGCAAAGACGCCCTCGGTCATATCGGCGTCATTTCCCCTGACCTCTACAACTCCTTCGGAGCCATGCACGGAACCATCATGGTCTTCCTTGCCATTGTGCCTTTGGCCTTCGGTGCCTTCGGTAACTTTGTCACTCCTTTGCAAATCGGCGCGCCGGATATGGCCTTCCCTCGATTGAACATGGCCAGTTATCAGGCTTATTTCCTCGGCGGCGTTGTCATGTTTTGCAGCTTTTTTATTCCTGGAGGTGCGGCCAAGTCCGGGTGGACTTCCTACTCGCCTCTCGCCACGGTGAGTGATCTTGGCCATCGACCTAACGGCCAAACCTTTTGGCTGATCGGCATGGTCTTGCTCATCAGCTCTTCTCTTCTCGGCGCTGTCAATTTCATCACCACCATCATCCAACTTCGAACCAAAGGTTTGAACTGGATGCGTCTCCCTTTCTTCGTTTGGGCTCAGTTCGTCACCGGCTTCCTTCTGCTCCTCGCATTTCCTCCTCTCGAAGCAGCAGGTATTTTGCAGTTGATGGATAATTTGCTCGGCACCAGTTTCTTCCTTCCAAGTGGCCTCGTCGTTGCCGGCAAAGCGCTCGGAGTCAGCGGCGGTGGAAGTCCGCTTCTCTGGCAGCACCTTTTCTGGTTCCTGGGGCATCCTGAAGTTTACGTCCTCATCCTTCCGGGTATGGGTATCGTTTGCGAAATTCTCTGCAACAATTCTCGGAAACCTGTCTGGGGCTATAAATCAAAAGTTTATTCCGCGCTCGCCATCGGTTTTATCTCTTTCATCGTCTGGGCTCACCATATGTATTTGACGGGTATGGGAACGAAGATCTCCACTTTCTTCCAAACCACCACCATGATCATTTCCATCCCCTCCGTGATCATCCTGACCTGTTTCTTTATCACTCTGTGGGGCGGTTCCATCCGCTTTAACACCCCCATGCTGTTCGCTCTGGCCTTCCTGCCCATGTTCGGTATCGGCGGTCTTACCGGTCTGCCACTTGGTTTCAACGCCAGTGACATCGCCCTTCACGATTCTTATTACGTCATTGCCCACTTCCATTACGTTGTCGCTCCGGGAACCATTTTCGCTTTGTTTGCCGGCGTCTACTTCTGGTTTCCAAAGGCCACCGGCCGTATGATGAACGAGTTCTGGGGCAAAGTTCACTTCACCTTCTCCTTCCTGTTCATGAACCTTGTTTTCATGCCCATGTTCTTCCAGGGTTTGGCCGGTATGTCCCGTCGTATGTATGACGGTGGCGCCACTTACTCTCTCGCTTCGAACCCGGATTCCATTGCTGCTCTCAGCTCCTCCGTCATTGGTTTGAACAAGTACATCACTCATGCCGCTTACGGCCTCGCCCTCGCTCAGATTCCTTTCATCATCAACTTCTTCTGGAGCATCAAAAAAGGGAAGAAGGTCACTTCAGATAATCCGTGGAACGCCACCACTCTGGATTGGCAGACACCCACTCCTCCTCCTCACGGCAATTTCGCCACGGAACCGGAAGTTTTCCGCGGTCCTTACGAATACAGCGTGCCAGGACATCCCACTGACTTTACTCCTCAAAATCAGAAATAATTAGAACATGGACATTCCATACACAGTCAAACCACGTCCGGACACAGGCCTTTATAATGCCAAGGTTGGCATTTGGTTATTCCTCGCTTCCGAAGTCATGCTCTTCGGCGCTCTTTTCTCCTCTTACATCCTCCTCAGGGTGGGAGCTGAAAAACTGGAATGGCCTCACGGCGTTCTCAATGTTTACATCGGAACTTTCAACACCTTCGTCCTTATTTCATCCAGTATCACCGTCGTCATGGCGTGGGCTAGTTTGAAAATGAACAACTTCCGGAATTTTAAAATATTCCAGGGCCTCACCATCATGTGCGCCTTCTTGTTCCTGGGCGTCAAATCTTACGAATATTCCGAGAAGTTTAAGCATTACACCCTCGTCCTCAAAGATGGCCGCAACATGACCGGTCACGTCGAAGTCAATGGCAAAACCGCCTTCTTCCTGAACGATGTCAAATTAAATGCCAAGGGTCATGAAATTCCCGAGTTCACTTTCCATCCCGATCCAGTTAATGCCATCTCCAACATCCCTCTCGAAAAAACCGAGCCGACTGCTGGTAAAGGCGAAGCCGCAAAGGGAGAAGCCAAAACTGAACCTGCCCATGAAACTCACGCCGAAGCGGGTGCCGCTCATCATGAGGCCATGGTCATTAAGAGCAGCGATGTCAAACGTCTCTCCGCTTTCGTTCCTGCTCACAGCACCTATTTCGGCATCTACTTCTGCATCACCGGTCTTCACGGGTTGCACGTGTTAGGTGGCGCCATCGTCATGTTTTACTTCTGGATGCCCGGCAGCAAAATGTGGCGCACCGAGCCCGAACGTTTCATCAATCGTATCGAAGTTTCCGGTTTGTTCTGGCACTTCGTTGACTTGGTTTGGATCTTCCTGTTCCCTGTGCTTTATCTTTTGTAATTCTATGAGCGATCATTCTCATTCTGATTCACACGCGCACGACTCTCACGACGGTCACGATGTCTCCAAGGACCTCAAGAAGTACATCGCTGTCTTCGTGGCCTTGCTGGTCGGCACGGTCATCACCGTTGGGGTTTCTTTTCTCCACATCCCCAATATCGCCCTGGCCATCACCATCGCCTTGTTCATCGCCAGCGTTAAAGCCTTTCTGGTTGCCGGTTGGTTCATGCATCTGATTTCAGAAAAGAAAATGGTCTATTCGATCCTAATCGCCACCGTTTTCTTTTTCGTGGCTCTCATGTATCTTACTATCTGGTCAATGGAGCCAAATAATTTGATCCATTATCAGAATAAATAATGTCCCTCAAAGCGATCCATATTGTTTTTGTCGTTTGTTCAGTCCTTCTCGCCCTGTTCTTTGGCGGTTGGGAGGCCAACGCTTTTCTGCAAACCCACGCTCGGGGCAGCTTGCTGCTCAGCCTCGGCTCCTTTGCTTCCGCAGTCCTTTTGCTCATCTACGGCAAGGCAGTGCTTAAAAAATTAAAACATATCAGTTATCTATGAGAAAGTTACGATCCTTTTTCATTCTCCTCCTTGCCTTTGCGCTTTTGGTGGCATCTTCCTCCAGCGCTCAGGCCTGCGCTGCCTGTTTTGGAAAATCGGATTCTACCATGGCTAAAGGGATGAATATGGGCATCTTCGCTCTTTTGATTGTTGTCGTTGGTGTTCTTTCCAGCTTCTTTTGCGCTGGCGTCTACTTTGTCAGGCGGGCATCCCAATACGCAGCAGCCCAGCAATCCCTCGAACTTTCACAGAATTCTTAATTACGCATGACCAATTCGATCCTGAATTATTTCGCACTTCCTGTTGATGCCTCCGCGCACGGCCACGGAATCGATAGCCTTATTATCTGGGTGCACGTTCTCATGTTGGCCCTTTTCGTGGGTTGGCTGGGTTATTTCATTTACGTTCTCCTCCGTTTTAACCAGAAGCGAAACCCCAAAGCCGACTACTACGGCGTGAAGAGTCATCTCTCCACCTACGTCGAAGGTATCGTCGCTCTCGTTGAAGCCGTCTTGCTCATCGGCTTCGCCATCCCCATTTGGGCCAAAGCCGTTCAGGAATTTCCTAAAGAAGAGGATTCCAAGGTCATTCGCATCGTTGCCCAGCAATTCCAATGGAACGGCCGTTACCCTGGTAAAGATGGTAAGTTTGGCGCTGCTGGCCTCCAGTTTTTGACCGATGAGAATAAATTCGGCCTGGATAAGAATGACCCGCTCGGCAAGGACGATTTCGTCGCCACCCAAACCCTGACTGTTCCGGTGGATGAACCTGTTATCTGCTACATCAGTTCTCTGGACGTTATCCATTCGTTCAAGATCGTTCCCCTTCGAGTCACTCAGGACGCTATTCCTGGTCTCGTCATTCCTGCCCATTTCACCGCCAAACAAATCGGCGAATACAATATCAATTGCGCCCAGCTTTGTGGCAATTCCCATTACGGAATGAAAGGTTACCTCAAGGTAGTTTCGAAAGAAGACTACGCCAAGTGGGTCACCGAGCAGTCCAAGGGCGGAGCTGCTACCAGCTTTGAATAGTTTTTTCTGAACTTTGCCAAACCGTGATGGCGACCCCATCACGGTTTTGTTTTTATTGAATGCTTAAACATCCCGAAAAATTGGCCTGGTTGGTTTTGGGGGGCGTCTTCGTTCTGATCAGTGTCATGTTCTTCAAGTCCCGGCCCCAGGGTCCACCGCTACCTGTTTTTGGTCAGGTCACTCCTTTTCATCTGACCAATCAAAATGGCGTTGCCGTTTCCTCCATCGATCTTGCCAATCAAATTTGGGTTTCTGACGTTATCTTCACCCGCTGCCCGCTCCAATGCCTGCTTCTGTCCAAAAAAATGAAACTGCTCCAGGACAAATTGGCCGGTGAATCCGGAGTCAAGTTTGTCTCGCTCACCACCGATCCCGGCTACGACTCCCCCAAAATCTTCAATGAGTACGCCAAACGTTTTCAGGCTGATTCTAATCGATGGCTTTTTCTCACCGGCCCGCTGGCTGACCTTCGTCGCCTGCAGATCTCTGAACTTAAATTTGTTGTGAAAGATAATCCCGCTGATTTGCAAACTTCTGCCAACGATCTCTTTGTTCACAGCACGAATTTTATTCTCGTCGACGGCAAAGGCCGCGCTCGAGCCACTTTCGACACCGAAGAAGCCGATTTCCAGGAACGCATCGTTAACGCCATCCGCCAACTCAAGAGGGAAAAATGACTCTGCACGATTTACCAGCTGTAAACGCCAGTTTAAACGGGCTGAGCGCCGTTTTTCTTGGGATTGGGTTCGTGATGATCAAGCGCAAAAACATCGCCGCACACCGCGCCTGTATGGTCACCGCGCTCATCACCTCCACTCTCTTTTTGACCTGTTATCTCATTTACCATCTGAACGTCAGGGTGGTCACGAAGTTCACAGGGCAGGGGATTATTCGGCCCGTCTATTTCACCTTATTGATTTCCCACATCATTCTGGCTGTCACCATCGTTCCTTTGGTTTGCATGACCGCGTGGAGGGCCATCAAGCAACGTTTTGAAGATCACAAACGCATAGCGCGTATCACGTGGCCTCTTTGGATGTACGTCTCCGTGACGGGCGTCATTATTTACGTCATGCTTTACCACCTCTACCCGGCAGCGCCAATCGTCGCGGGTTGAAGAAATCAGGGAAGAAGCTTACCTACCAGGGAGCTGATCGTTTTTCCATCCGCACTTCCCACCGTTTTTGCCTGCACTGCTTTGATCACCGGCCCCATTTCCTTCTTGGAGGTCGCGCCGACTTCTTTAATCGTTTCTTTTACCAGCTGTTCCAACTCTTCGGCTGTCAGTTGCTTGGGCAGAAAACTTTCGAGGATAATCGCTTCCCGCGCTTCTTTGAGTGCCAGCTCCGGTCTCCCACCCGCATTAAACTGTTCCATCGAGTCGCGGCGCTTCTTGATCTCCTTTTGCACCACCACCACAAACTCTGCATCGGAAACCGATTCCGTCTTCTTCTCGATTTGCAGGTAACCCAGCGCTGATTTCAGCAATCGCAACGTATTCAGCCGTTCGCTGTCCTTTGCCAGCATTGCTGCCTTGATTTCCTGCGAAAGTTTTTCTTGAAGGGTCATAATTAGGTTTTCAAATTTTTCAGGGCATCTCGCACCTGCGCCGCTTTTTCGTAATCTTCCTTTTTCACCGCTTCATCCAGCGCGCTCAATAGCTTTTCCCGCTCCGTGAGCGGTCGCTTTTCCTTCACATCTGATAGCCAGACATCCAGCGATTGTATCTCCGGACTTTGTTCGATCATTTCTGCCCGGCCTGTGTCCTTGAAAAATGATTTGATCTCGTCCATCCCGTTTTCGATCTCCCCGATCAAGGCGTCGTAACCATATTCCTGCAATGTTACCGCCCCCCGTGCTCGTGTTCTCATCATCAGCAGCTGCGCCCGAAATTGTTGCAGCGACCACGCCAAATCTTCCGAGCCTGCATAAGTTTGGGCAAAGTCGAACACTTCCAGGTTCCGGCTCGTGTCCCGGATCACCCCTTCATAGTCTTCCAGCTGGAAAAGGCAAATATACCGGTGATGATACTGGATCGCCTCCTGTTGAAGCTTGGCACAATCCTCCGGCTTCAAGGTAAAACCTCCGTCGCTTCCTTCATGACCGTTGCGGTATTTCTCAAGCTGCGAGATAAAATGTTCCAGCAGCGATTCATGCCCGTAGGGCCGTTTGCCATCCGGTCGCCCCTCCGCATTCATCTGCAGTATCCCCAGGTCCACCCGGAGCTGAATCTTCTGGGTCCCGTCTTTTCCTTTGAATTTTCTCACAACAACTTGCCCGGGCTGGTAGTCCCATTGTTCAAGCAGTTGTGAAATGTCAAAATTCATTTCAACACTATGACCATCCCTCCCTTTCTCGTCAACCTGTGCGGCTGATTCCTGTTCCTTATTTTACCGTTCGAAAGTAGCTTGGAAATCAGTCATGAATCGATCTGCCGACCACCAAACCCTGCTTTTCCATCAATCCCAATTCCCCGACGCCGTCCGTAACTCCCTGCACCGTTCCTTCCAGTCCAGGCAGATGCACCATAAGTTCCATTACGACTCCTACAAACAAACCCAAAAATGGCTCGCTGTTCACCAGGCCTATTCCCCAAGTCGCACCGACCTCGACTGCCTTCGCATTTACGAACAAGCCTTTGCCGAAACTTCCAGCCGAAGTTCTGAGTCTCCACACCTCATCAGTTTAGGCTGCGGTGGCGGAAAAAAGGATGCCCTGTTCCTCAAGCAATTGATCGCCCAAGGCCTCACTCCCATCTACACCGCGTCGGATGTCAGTCCCGCCATGGTCCTAACCGCCATCGGCGAAGTCTCTCAGAGCCTCCAGAGACACGATTCACTCGGCAAAGTGTGCGATCTGGCCGCAAGACCCCACCCCACCTTTTTCGAAACCGGCGCCCCGTTCAACGGTCCCTCCATCTACAGTTTTCTCGGAATGATTCCCAATTTCGAACCCCAGGAAGTCCTCCCTTATTTGGCCCAGCTTCTCCGCCCCCAAGACCTCCTGGTCTTCAGCGCCAATCTCGCTCCCGGGAACGATTACCGCCAGGGAACCCAAAAAATTCTGCCTCTCTACAACAACCTTGAAACCAAAGAATGGCTGCAAACCATCCTTTTCGATTTCGGCTGCGACCACACCACCGGAGAATTGACCATCGAAGTTGAGGAAACCCCGAGTGGTCTCCTCCGTATTAACGCAACCTATCGGTTCAAAGAAGATTTCATCTTCCACCTCGATGATCAAAAATACCCGTTCACACGTGGCGAAACCTTCCGCCTCTTCTTTTCCTATCGCTATACCGATGCCTTAATCGAAAAGGAACTGGCGAAATACTACCTGAACATCCAATCGAGATGGATAACCAATTCCAAAGAAGAAGCAGTCTATCTGGTAAGCAAATCGCACCAACTAACTAAATAATAATAAACAGTAAAAATAATAAAGCATATTTAGTAAAACGACATTAATGAAACCAAAACGGCGTCGTAAAAAAACTGTAGGATACGACGTAAGAAGTATCTAATATTCAAAACACAGTAGCGCGCAAATCCTCCACCAGCCCAACCAACAAAAGCCCCCCTTCCCAGAAACGGAAAATCACACCAAAGGACCGACCCATCCAACCCAAACCAGTTCCAAAAAAAGCCAAACCAAAACCGCGAGCAAACAGTAAATACTGCTATTAAAACTTAATCTAGCAAACCAAAACGGCGTCGTAAAAAAACCGTAGGATACGACGTAAGAAGTATCTAATATTAAAAACACACTTGCGCGCAAATCCCCACCAGCTCAACCAAAAAAGTCTTTTATCCTCCGAAAACTGACATCCAGCGATAAAGCCAACCTGCGATAATAAATAAAATCGCAAGCTTTCGATGCTGGCGAGGCTTTGCTTCTGCCAGGTATGGCCTCGCGCCCTCCTGGCAGAAGCAAAACGAAGCAAGCGCGAAAGATCGCGGTTTTAAGCACGCACTGCGAATGAAATCGACAGGCTAGACCATCCCAAAGGATTTTAATAATAATCTCACCCAAACAACCCCATCGTATCCACCACCGCCTTCACCTTCGCCACCTCATGCGTCCGAAATAAATCCGTCTTCCCTAGCGCCGCGAGCACCGCAAAAAAAGATTCCGCCGTCCTCACCTCTTCCCCGAACGTTTCAAATGCATGCGGCAACGCATGGCAGACAGGAAAACCAAGCTTCCGAAGTCGGAACGTATTCAGAAACGTCTTCATCTGGTGCTGAATCCGTACTGAACTGTCCTGTAAGTTCTTGTAATAAAAACCAAGCCCCGGATCGATCACGATATTCCGCACACCCAGGCTCGTCGCAAACTCCGTTTCACGCGCAAAATAATCATAAAACATTTGCGTCGTATCCCTGCCAAAATCAAAGTCCCCCACCTCCCGCACATTCTCTCCCTGCACATGACAAATAATGATCGTCGCCCCATGCTCGGCCACCATCCGATAAATCTGCTCCCGATCCGTTCTCCCCGTCAGGTTCACCACCGCAGCCCCGGCTTCAAGACAAGCTCGCGTCACCTCCGGATGATACGTTTCGATCGAGACCGCAATTCCCTTCGCCACCAGTGCTTTCAAAACAGGAAGCAGCATGCTTTTTTGTTCCAGATCCTGCACCCTGGCTGCATGGGCCAGCGACGATTCCGCGCCAACATCAATAATATCAGCTCCTTGGGCGGACAAAACCATTCCCCGTTGAATGGCTGCCTCTGGAGTCAAAGCCACACTTTCCCGGTACCACGAATCCGCCGAAAGATTCACCACCCCCATGATCGCAGGTCTTGCGTTAAAATCCAAAACCCTGCTACCGAGGTGAATCGGAGAAACCTTAACCTTCAGCGCATCCGAGTGCCCTTCAAAAAGCGATGCAAGATAATCGAGCGTTAACATGTCCAAATAGTATTCCCAATCTCGCCGAAATCCCCGGAAACCACCAGCCCTCATTAAAGGAGCCGCAAACAACCGTCGCGATTGGAACTGGGTGATAATAATTTTGGAACAAAGCGTGGAAGTATTGAGGGAGAACGGATCTGTGTGAGGAAAGACGCAGACAAAACCCGAAAGGAGGCCATGTTTTTTAGTTCTCTGAACACTGACATCCAGCGATACCGCCAACCCACGGTCCCAAATAAAATGACAAGCTTCGGATGATGGCGAGGCTTCGCCCCAGCCAGGTATGGCCTCGCGCCCTCCTGGCTGGGGCGAAACGAAGCCAGCGCCGAAGATCGTCATTTTGAGCGAACACCGCGAATGAAACGCTATGGGTTGCAATCCCACGAACCCCTTGAATAATCTCACCCACCTTTAACCACACCGCCCGGGTCCATGTCTCAAATTCTTTGTCGGATTTCTCTCCCAGCGGTTATAAATGGGTAAGATGCCGTTAGAATCCGATTCCCATCTCCTGAGAAAGTACGCTGAACATGGCGAAGAGAACGCCTTCTCCGAACTGGTCAATCGGCACACCAACCTCGTGTATTCTGCTGCACTGCGTCAGGTGGCCTCGGCCGATCTCGCCGCAGAAATTTGTCAGGTCGTTTTCATCACTCTGGCCCACGACTCAAAAAAGCTAATCTCGCGTTTCGACAAAGAGGCATCCCTGTCAGGCTGGCTCTGTCGCACTGCCCGCAACGTCGCCATCAATCTTCGTCGCACCGACTATCGCCGTTACTCTCGCGAAAAAGAGGCTATGCAACAATTGAACTCTGATTCCCATCCAGCGCCCGATTGGGCTTCCTTGGCTCCCGTCCTTGACGACGCCATGGCGGAATTGAAGGAAGCAGACTATGACGCTCTGGTCATGCGATTCTACGAGAATCAGGACTTTCATTCCGTCGGTCGCTCCCTCGGTGTCAGTGACGATACCGCACAAAAAAGAGTGGCCCGCGCACTGGACAAACTTCGCGAAGTTTTTTCGCGCCGCAGCATCAAGGCCACAGCCGCAACCTTGTCCATCATTCTTTCAGCCAATGCAGTTCAGGCCGCGCCTATCGGCCTGGCTGCTTCGTTGTCCACCGCCGCTCTCCTCGCGGGATCAGCAACCCCGACAGCAATGGCGCTCACCTCCTCAAAGACACTTGTTATGACTACTTTGCAAAAATCTCTTATTGCGGCTTCTTTGACCCTTGCCATCGGAACAGGAATATTCGAATCCAGACAGGCCGCTATCGCCCGAAATCAATCGCAGCTGCTTTCCTCGCAACTGGGACCTCTCTCCCAACAAGTCGCTCAATTAATGCGGGATCGTATTGAAAACAGCAACAAACTGGAAATGTTGAAGAACGAGAATGAACTCTTAAAACGTGACCATGCAGACCTGCTGAAACTTCGGGCCGAGGCCTCTCGCTTGCGTGGAGATTCCCAGGAGCTGGCCCAAATAAAAACAAGCGATGCAGGTGGCACTGCCGAATCTGCGGCAAAATCATGGGCCAATCGCGCCTCATTGCTAAGACGCCGGGTGGAACAGAATCTGGACGCGAACATTCCCGAACTGCGGTTGGCAACTGACCAGGACTGGCTCGATGCTGCCAAGGGCGAGCTCAATTCCGAGCAGGACATTCGTCGCGCGATGAGCTTGATCCGTGGAGAAGCTGAAAATAAAGCAGCTCAGTTATTCCAGAAATCCTTGAAGGCTTACATGAAAGACAGTCACGACCAATTCCCGCAAACCATTGCTGACTTGCAACCGTATTTGGATTCAAAAATAGACGGGCCTATCACGCAAAGATGGCAGGTGGCGCCCGCCAGTGCTGTTCCAAATGTCGGCGTCGGCAGCGACTGGATTATTACCCAAAAAGCCCCTATCGATCCAGAGTATGATCGGCATTTTGTAGTTGGAGTGAATGGTTTCGGGAGCTCGAGTTATGACTCAACAGACATCAAACAAGTTCGTGAATCAATCACTGAACTGCGCGGTGCGATGAATGCCTATAAAGCGGCGAATCCCGGCTCCGCCGAACCGGACAATCCGAATGCCCTCCTTCCCTACATCACCACCGCAGCAGAAAAGAGCGCCCTCGAAAACCTGATCAAAAACTCGAAAAAAAGCGCCACCAATTAAAATACCAGTGCAAACCTGCGGAATCGTAACAAAGCTGGTGATGAATTGAACTTCCGTCCAAATAATGACCACGACAAAATGAAACCCGCAAAAACCGCGCTCGCAAACAAACAAAGCCAACCTGCGGAAAACGTCAAAAGGTAGGGCGGAATTGAATTTCCGCCTTGTAATGACCGAAACACGGCACACGCCTAAACTGCTATTTAGCCCGGAACACAGCGAAGCAACCAAACTGGAATCACAATGGGATTCCTCGCCGCAGGCTCCGCCTCCAAAATCTCATCCATTTTCCATCAAAACCATCACCCCCCAAAAAACGCCAGCAACACCTCTACCCATGTTTCCAAAAACAAACCATTAATCTTTACTTTAAATGAAAGATCGGTCCTCCTCAAGTCATGCAACGATTCCCGCTTATCATCCTGATTTGTGCATTGTTCCTCGGTGCATGCCACTCAATTGCCTGGGCGGACACCCCAGACAAGGATTCGGACCATAAATCAGTAACCATTTCGGAAATTCCAAAATTTCCTCCCCCAGCTTCAATCATCCCGCAATGGCGCCGCGACCGCATACAAATTTCCTACTACGCAGCGAGCACCAACAAACCTGAATCTCTCGAATACAGACTTTTCACCAGTGGCCAATCGCTTTCCAACCTCGAAGCAAACGTCTATAGAAAAGAACCACTGCTGCCCTTTCTGGAAGCTTATCGCGAAGAACCTCGTCGCTGGTTTGAAAAGGTCCATTCCAACGACCTGAATACCATTCATGCCGGTGCGGGAGGCGCTGCTGAAAAACAATCCAGGGACCGCGCCGCTAGTGAATTGCGAAGAATTTTTACCGCCATCAACCTCTACCAACTCAGCCAGGACTCGGAGTTCCGCAAACTGGCACAACAGGCTTACGATGCCATCTCTGCCACTCCTAATCGCATCGATTGGGGCACTTATGCCGACTCCGAGTTGAAAAAACGTTACGGATGGAATTCCTCTGGTTCCGTCCCTTCCAATAAAACTTTCGAAATCACACTTCAGGAAATCGAGTCGCGGCTCCCTTTGTTAAATCGACTCGTGGATGATTTGGCAAAAGAATCCAATCTTCCGCCAACAGTAGTGCGCGCCATTAAATTGAAAGAACTGTCCGAAAGCCTGGGTCGCTGGGTCGATATCCTCATTGGTTTGAAAACACCACGAGAGCTGGTTAATGCCCGTTTTCAATACCATCACCTCGAAATTGAATACATCAATGCAAAGGAAGCCGCCAAACAGGCTGCTAATCCCCACAATCCCGCTCCTAATCTCTCCATCGCCGATTAACTCCAACTCGTCCGGACCCAACTTGCAGAGGCCAGGTTGGCCTCTCAAAAAGAAAATCCTTTCCTGGAAGTCTGCAACGATTGCTTGAAAAAGGCGGCTACTGCAGCGCTATCCGCAACTGATCACAATCTTACATGGCGGCAAAAACCCCTCAGAAAATAAAACACCTCGAATCCGAAGAAACAAAACTCTCCCGAACACTAGCCAAATCGGAACAACCGAATTCCCTAAAACCCATTAAAAATTAACCGACCAAACTGCCATTTCGCCCTATTCTCGGCGCTTGAATTTCTCTTAAACGCTTGTTCACTTCCATTATCCACAAGAATGGATTCACTTCATTCGGCTGTGTCCAACATCCACACAAAATCCTCGTTCACACCGTGTCCACTTCCAGCCACCCGGATTTATCTTCATCCCACACACTGCCACCAATCGCGATATGCCCTCGGGCTGCAAAACTTTGGCGCAATTCTAGACAGGTCAATGCTGTCCAAATTAGCTGTTCGTCAACGATTTATTCGGGCAAAATCAGATGATGCTTCGGAAAAGCACAAGGTTGGTAATTTTGATCTTACTCTCGGTGCTATGTAATGGTCGTGGATCGGTCCAGACCACGAGGCTTGATCCACCATTTTCGATGGGTGCTTTTCAGGAAACCGATGACGACCCGTTTTCCATCTTCAGCATTGATTTCAATCTCGATGGCATATCCGATTTTCGGTTCTCGTATGGAGCGGGTGGACCGGGCGTAGCCTGTTACTTTAATTATCCCAACCAAATTGCAATTTTAAGGGCTGCACCCGCTTTTCCTGACCAGACCAATGTCTATGGCACTATGGGCGCACTGCCGCTTGGAACGATTATCGGTAGCAACCTTGTTTCCACCATTGATTTGAGTGACTATACTTGGCACTTCGGAACGACGAATCACTACGACTTAACGCTGGCATTTGGCGATCATCAGACGTCCGTTTTTGGAGTGATTGACCCCGTGACGATTGGAGTTCCCTCCCTCGCTGCGGGTGATCCGGTCGCCAAAGAGGGTGTGATGGGCTTTCGTTTCCTGATTGGAACAAACGTCCATTTTGGCTATGTCCATTTTGATTTTCGGACGAACATTAACCGCTGGTACATGGGGGCTGGCGGCTACATCCTGGGGTGGGCTTACGAAACCGAGGCCGACAAACCCATTGTTGCTGCGCCCATCAGTGTTTCGCCGACTCCGTTCAGCATGGATGTCAGGGCTCAAGAAAACGGTGCGTTTGACCTGACCTGGAAGGCGACTCCGGGCGCTATCTTTCAAATCGAAGGCACTCCATCGTTGAGCCAGCCATTCACAACTTTCACCCCTGCATTTCTAAGTAGGCCAAACTTCCACGCGAATCAGGTAATCGAAGATGTGACGATTTTCGGCATGGCGAATTATCCAATCTATTTCTGGCGGGTCAAACGCGCGGGTGTAAGCAATTGACCATCGTACTTATGCTCCGCGCTAAAATGTCAACAATCGTAGCCGCTTCGCCTGCGTCGCGAGCAAGGCTTCAGCCGGCTGCTGGATGGCGTGGCCTGAACCCTCACCCAATCTATCTTTCCAGTGGTGAGAATGTTGCCAATGTCGTCACGTTGCCTTCATGCCCGACCTTGCGGACGCGGGGTAGATAGTTGTGGGTCTCCTCCTTGATGATCCTATATTCCAGCACGAAAATGTCACCACCTTTCAGGGCAACGCCCGTCGGCGACCAGGGCGACTCGGCCTTTAGGACCCTCTCGACGCGACCGTCTTGCGCAATTTTTATGACACATCGACAGCCAGTGGCCGCGACGTAAACTACCCCTTGCTCATCCACAGCCAGGCCACGTAAGAACGGGGCGTCCTCAACCGCCGGTTGTTTTTCGCAATCAGCAACAACCACCGGGTTAAGCAAGGTGGTGAATTTTCCATCAGAGCTGAATTTCAGAACCGCCTTGGGATAGCTGGCGTAGAGAGAGCCACTCGGGCCGACGGCCAGACCCTTGATGCCACCCAATTCGTCAGAAGTCCTGCCAAATGTGGGACTCAGTAGCGTCTCCTTGCCATCGGGTTTCAGCCGCGCAATCAGCAGTCCTCCAGGAATCATCCGTTCATCGTTGCAAACGTAGTATAGGCTTCCATCGGCAGCAACGACCAGAGGCGAACCTCCATCGCTGATGAGTGCCGGTCGCGCGCCCTCAGGAGTGCGCCGTTTGAACCATCGCGGCCAATGCGGTGACTTCTCGAAGTCTACCTTGGAGAAGCTACCGCTGGCATCCAGGGCCAGCCAATGTCCACCCTCCTTGGGAAAAACCGTTGTGACCTTTCCTCGTGGATCAATCTTCAACACGCCGCGGTCAAGGTCGGAAAAGAAAACGTCGCCCTGCTCATCAACGACAATGCCAGTAGAGGGATGGGCCAACACTTTGACTGTCGTCAGGCCAGACTGAATGACTGCGGCCAGAAGTATCAAAACGTGAATTCTCATAGACTGATGCAGTTGCGGGTAATGAGGTCCTTGGTCGAATCTACGAGCATTGGGTTCACTTATTCAAACACAAATTCATCCATTCCTCCAGTGGCCTGTTACTGGTCCATGATGGTGGAGTAAACGCAAGGCGCCGTGGAGTCCTCGATTTTCTTCCTCTGGCCGTCTAAATCCATGTTTCATTCGCAACTCCTTAATAATTCGTAGGATACGTGACGAGTATCTAATCAAAAGAATCAAACGACCCGTGTAAGATGAACAGAAAAAGACAAAGCACGAAATTCCTGTCCTACGTCCATTCCCGCGAGCGCGTAAACCCAACGAAAATTGTCACCCAAAAAAGGTCACCGTGTGTCACTAGTGACAACCCAGTTTTCCTAGGTAAATGTCACTTTCCTGTCACTGTTTTTGTGAAATTTCAAAATCGAACAACTCCTTGGCATAGGAGGATGGGCTGCCCCGCAAAACAGAACACGAACCTCGACTTGGATTTCTCTCTTTTTGAATGGTTTTTTTGCTTGCGCGAATTTGTTGCCCATGTTCATTATAAGTTCGTAGTTGCAATTCACTGTTAACCACTAACCGCCCTAACTTTATGCCTACCCATACTCATTTCCACACCGGAATTCCGTGCAATCCACCTGTGGCAGGACCGAGTTGTACTTCCCCGGGGACGGTGATCAGTTGTGATAAAGGCACCGGCCTATTGGGCCCGGTTTGGGTGTGTGTGCATGAGGTCCCTGCACCGGCCCCAGCTGCTTCACCCACTCCTGGCGGTTCTTCTCCAAAACCAACCGCACCCGCGCCAGGCCCGGCTCCAGGTCCAGTCGCCCCTCCCATCGCCTCGCCCAAGATTAAGCATACCTGCGAGACTTTCGACGAAGGGGTGCAGCGAGGGTTTGTTTTCGCTGGTGTTATGAACAAAAAAGTGGGCATTGCCATCCAACAGGCAAATCGAGAGGCCACCCAGCGAGGGATAGCTGCTGGCGAGGCTGCATCGAAGATGCACGAGTGCAATGCTCCCTGCCAGAAATTTGATAATGTTCGGGTCGAACTCTGGAATCCAAGCATCAAACAGATTGGGGATGACTTCACCGCAATCGTGGTTGCGACTTGGTACCTCGATATTCTTTGTGCCATTGTTCCATCTTCTGAGAAAGGAAAGCAGAAAGGGGCGAAGGCTGGAGGGAAGGAGAATCCCGTGAAACCTGGGAAAGGAAAATCCAATTTGAAACTGAAGTCGGAAGCAAAGCCAAAAAGTGGTCGCGGCAAGTGAGATCACGGTTGAACCGGTAATTTGAAGGCAACTACCGTCGGGTGTTAAGAGCTCGTAACTTTTTTTGCCGGGAGGCACTGTCTGTGTGTCGTCCGGCGAATAAGAATGATCTCAAACTCTCACGAGCAGGTTGATCCGCCTGCAGTTCCAGCTCGCGATACAGGAGGTCCGACTTCGTTTTCTCCTCTTCGGGCGGGATGTCTGCTGGCTTGTTTAAGCGTCGGTTATATCGGGGTTTATCTCTGTCGAAAGAATTTATCGGTGGCCATTCCGATGATTCAGCATGATTTCGGTGCCACCAAGGCGCAAGTGGGAGTCCTCGCGAGCTGGAGCACCCTGGCTTATGTCTTTGGCAAGGTGTTTTTCGGCCCGCTGATTGACCGGTACGGGGGGCGAATTTGCTTTTTGTTTTCCCTCCTGGGAGTTGCCGTTTTTGGAGCGCTCGGAGCTTTGAGTGGATCGATAATGATGCTCGCCTGGTTTTATAGCGGTAACCGCCTCGCCGGCGCGGCAGGGTGGGGGTCCATGGTGAAGCAGGTGCCCGATTGGTTTCCACCACGCAGGCTGGGGATGGCAATGGCTTTCCTTTCGTTAAGCTTTGTGTTTGGTGGCCTTTTCGCACTCCTGTTTGCCGGCCGCGTGGCTTCCTTAAGCGGGAATGCATGGCGAGCAGTGATGGGAATTCCTTCAGTGGTACTTCTCGTCATTGTCATTATTTGTTGGCGAGTATTGCCTCGGGCAAACCCAGGCTACTCGCGGATCACGAAAGAAGTCGCTCCAGCCTTCGATTGGAAAAAAGCCATGGAGTTGACGAAGATTCCTCAATTCTGGGTGGTGTGTGGATTGAGCTTTACGCTGACCGTCACCCGGGAAACGTTTAATGTTTGGACCGTCGATTTTTTCAAGACCGAAGGCGGGGCTAAAATGACCAATGAGATAGCCGCTTTTTTATCCACTCCTTTTGACGCTGCGGGTGCTGTGGGCATCTTGTTCATTGGGTGGGCCTTTGATCGGTTGAATCATCGGGATCGAAGCCGGGTGCTGGTGGTGATGCTGTTTCTGCTGGCCGTTTTGATTTACGAACTTCCTGCCTTGTTTCATTACGGTCTTTGGCTCGTCACCATTGCCCTCGGACTCATTGGGTTTTTGTCTTATGGACCTTACAGCCTCCTCGCCGGGATTTTTGCAGTAGAGATCAGGGGCAAAGAATTTGTGGGAATTGTCGCGGGATTGATTGATGCCTGCGGATATTTGGCGGGCGTGGTTTCGGGTTATTTTTTTGGAAGGATACTCGATGCCGGCGGGTATCGATTGGGGTTTCAATGCCTCGCCGCGATCACGGTTTTTGCGTCATTGCTTTGCGTATTCTTGTCGAAGAAGAAGCCTGAAGCAAAAAATGATGAGGCAAACCAGCACACGCCGGAACAGGTTCTGCGTTGAGCGGACGCGATTTAAAATGGGTGAGATTATTCAGAAAGCAAATTTTCGAATGACTCCAAAAAGAAACATGCGGCAAAGAATCAGGTTACAAGGCGAGACCATCTCAATGATTTTAAGAATAATCTCACCCACATTCAACCACACCCGAATTGAGATCGGGTCGATATCTTGTTTTTACAATTTGTTCGTTTCATGCCTAAGTAAGGTTTCTATGCGGATTGTTTTGGGATTGGTCTTATTTTTAATGTCTTCCTTGGTGAGCTTCGCCGCTCATACCAGGGTCGATATTCTTTTTTCAGCCAGCTCAGTAAAGCCGGGCGAAACGGTGTGGGCTGCGATCCGGTTGCAAATGGACCCAGGTTGGCACACTTACTGGCGGAATTCAGGAGAAGCCGGCATTCCCACCAAGTTGACCTGGACACTGCCCGCAGGTCTTAAAGCAGGCGAAATTTCCTGGCCCATTCCCACAAAGTTCAGCGAACCGGTCCTGACGAATTCCCTGACCACGTATGCCTTTGCGGGCGAGGCCATTTTGCTGGTGCCTATGAGTGTGGCATCAGATGCCGCTCCGGGACCATTGCATCTCAAAGCGGGAATATCGTGGCTGGAATGCCAAAAAGAGTGCGTCCCTGGAAGGACCAATGTCGAAGTGGATTTGGTAGTGGGATCACAGACTGTTTTAGCCAACGAAGCATTGTTCACCAACGCGAAATCGAAATTGCCGAAGGCGGATGGGCCCACCGTTACTGTTTCATTCGCCGCAGTCGATAAAGAAAATGGGGTGGTGACGATATCGGGTTCGGGTGACGGTTCGAAGATGGATTTTTACCCTTACAAAAGCTCCGATTTTGCGTTTCTCGGCGATACGGATTTCTCCTCCGCTGCAGGCTCTTTTACGATCAAGAAGAGAATCACCAAAGAAGCCGACGCCGCCTGGCCTGCGAGCTTTGCCGGATTGATGGTTCTAAATCCGGGGAGCGCGACTCAAAGTGGATACGAAGTCAGTTTGAAACCGGCTGGAGGTGTGGCAGCGGCTCCTGAGAGCCAGGCGTCTCCAGTGGCCCCAGCTTCCAGTCGGGAGCTTTTGCTCAAGATGGGGTCTGCTTTCATTGGCGGATTGATTTTAAATGTGATGCCTTGTGTCTTACCGGTGATAGCCTTGAAGATTTTTGGATTCGTCGCGCAGAGTCATGGGGGCAAAAGCAGGTCCAGGCAACTCGGTATCATTTATGGGCTGGGTGTGATCGCTTCGTTTGCCGTGATGGCCGGGTTGATCATTGCCATCCAAAAGGCTGGGCAGAAAGCGAGCTGGGGAATGCAAATGCAAAACCCAAAGTTCATCGTGGCTATGACCATCTTGATGTTACTGGTCGCCCTCAATCTTTTTGGAGTATTTGAAGTGGTCCTTAGCGGCAAAGCGATCGGCGCGGCGGATCAGTTGGCATCGAAGGAAGGCTTGGGGGGAGCGTTTTTTAATGGGGTGCTGGCCACTATTTTAGCCACTCCCTGCACAGCTCCTTTTTTTGGTAGTGCGCTGGCATTTGCTTTCACCCAGTCGCCTATCTCCATTGTTCTCGTGTTCATCAGCGCGGGGTTGGGATTGGCTTTCCCATTTGTTCTCCTCTCTTGGAATCCCGCTTTACTCAAATTTCTGCCCAGGCCGGGAGCCTGGATGGTGCGGTTTAAGATGTTCATGGGATTTCCGCTGCTGGCTACAGCCATCTGGCTGTACTCCATCAGCACCGCCCAACTCACACGCGTTCAGGTCAAAGACTTTGGATTTTTCCTGGTGATTTTAGCCACGGCGGCCTGGATTTTTGGCGAGTTTGTTCAGCGCGGTCGCGCCCGTCAGTTATTGGCGGTGATTCTTTCCATGGGCTTGATCGTTGGGGGGGCGAAGTACGCCCTGGCCAAACCGCCCGAACTCCACTGGGCTAAATGGTCGGAGGATGCTGTGGAAAAAGCTCGGAAAGAGGGCCATCCTGTCCTGGTCGATTTCACCGCAGAATGGTGTGCTACGTGTATCGTCAACAGAGGGACCAGTATCGAAATCAATAGCGTGGCGCGCAAACTCCAGGAAATGAACGGCGTGGCGATGATTGCCGACAACACGGCGGAGAACGAAGCGATCCCAGCCCAGTTGCGAAAGTATAATCGGGCAGGCGTTCCTCTGGTTTTGATTTTCCCGGCAGATCCAAAGAAGGAAGCGATTGTGTTACCGGATGGTTTGTTGACCCCAAACATGGTGCTGGGTGCCTTGGACAAAGCTGCAGGAAAATAGCAGCGCGAGGCTCGGGTAAGATCTTTGTTTAACAAAAAATAGTGGTATTAAACAAAATTGGGTTTAGGGATGCTGAACCACCACGGTAAATGGGTTCTCGACGTTTTGGGGTTTGGTTTGTAAAAATGGTTCTTTATGGCATTGGTCGAATCTCGTCCTTTGGTCGGTATAATCATGGGATCTCAGTCGGACTGGGAAACCATGGAGCATGCTGCCAGGCAATTGGCCGCGCTGGGTATTCCATTCGAGTCCCAGGTGGTTTCCGCCCATCGCACCCCCGATCTTCTGTTTGAGTATGCCGCCGGGGCAGCAGGGCGCGGGTTGGAAGTGATCATCGCTGGCGCAGGCGGCGCAGCTCATTTGCCCGGGATGGCCGCTTCGAAGACGGTGCTTCCAGTCCTCGGTGTGCCGGTCCAGTCGAAAGCGTTGAACGGGATCGATTCCCTTCTTTCGATCGTGCAAATGCCGGGTGGTATTCCTGTCGGAACTTTGGCTATAGGGAAGCCAGGGGCGGTTAATGCTGCACTATTGGCCGCGGCCATTCTGGGCAACAAATATCCTCTCATTCGTGAGGCCTATGATCTTTTTCGCAAGACCCAGACCGAAACGGTTCTGGCCCAAAGTTCTCTCCCGCTTCCGTCGAAATGAAATCCCAGTCATCGGATCAATCCATACTACCGGGAGCCGTGATTGGCGTACTCGGCGGTGGCCAGCTTGGAAGGATGTTTGCCCTCGAAGCCAGGGCCATGGGATATAAAATCCATGTTTATTCCCCCGAAATGGACGCCCCGGCAGGTCAAATCGCTGACATTGAAGTTGTCGGACAATATGAGGATGAAGAAAAGTTAACTCATTTTGTAAAAGGCGTTGCGGCTTTGACCTTCGAGTTCGAGAACGTCTCCGCGGTCGCCACCTCCCTCGCGGAGAAATATGTCCCTGTCCGCCCTGGGGGGAACGTCCTTCATATCTCCCAGCATCGCTTGCGCGAAAAAACATTTCTGCAATCGAACGGTTTCCCTGTGACTGGATTCCGAAGCATTAATTCACTTGCTGAATTGGAAGCTGCGGCCGCTCAACTCGGCATCCCCGCAGTGTTAAAGACAGCCGGGTTTGGTTATGACGGTAAGGGCCAGGTAAAAATCAAGGCCATCTCCGAACTTCCCGCAGCGTGGAAAGCCATGAACGGTGCGGAATCGGTCTACGAGGCATTTGTCGATTTCGAAAAAGAAGTTTCCGTCATCGCTGCTCGAAACGCCAAAGGCGATTTCGCGGCCTATCCAGTTTTCGAGAACAGCCACGCCAACCATATATTGGATGTGACTTTTTGCCCGGCCGCCATCCCATCAGAGTTGGCAGCCGAAGCGGTTACGATCACTCGTGGCATCCTTGAAAGGCTCGAAGTAGTCGGTTTGCTCACCGTGGAGTTCTTCGTGACCAAAAGTGGGAAATTGTTAGTCAATGAGCTGGCGCCAAGACCTCACAATTCAGGCCATTTGACCATGGATGCTTGTGTCACCAGCCAGTTTGAGCAGCAACTTCGTGCGGTTTGTAATTTGCCCCTCGGCGATACCTCTCTCCTCGCCCCTGCGGCAGCGATGGCCAATTTGCTCGGCGACGTCTGGGCTCATGGGGTTCCAAACTGGGGCGCAGCCTTGGAAGATCCTCAAGTAAAGTTGCACTTATATGGTAAAGCGGAGCCGAGAGCTGGGCGAAAGATGGGCCACTTCAACGTGGCAGGCCACTCCATTCAGGAGGCCGTCGCAAAAGTTTCAAAAGCAAGATCCCTGGCCGCAAAGCTTTAAATATTCAGTTATTTATCATAAAGAATCACATCCCCCGTCCAGGGGGCTCCGGGCAGGTTGATGAGTGTCTCAAAATAGCTGATGTAAAACTTGGTCGGTCCATCCTCCGGTTTCATGACCGAGCATTGCTTGAAAAGCGTTAGCGATTCCTCCACGTTCCGCTGTTGGTATGCTTCCACTGCCTGCTTGAAACAGGTTTCGAATTTGTTGAGGGGGGTGATGACTTCGTCCAGTAATTCATGGACCCCCACGCTTCTTTGAAATCCTTTTAGTTGGAACTTGCCCAGGTAGCGGGTGTGCAGCCTCGTGTTGACCCCTTTCCACGTATCCTCCGTGATCAAAATTTGGGTTCCGAGATGTTTGTTCAATCCTTCCATCCTGGAGGCCATGTTTATACTTTCTCCAATGGCGGTGTAATCCACCTTTTGATGGCTCCCAAAGTTCCCGACATTGGCCACCCCGGTATGCAGGCCGATGCGTGTGATTACCTCGTATTTATTAATAAAGGAAGTCTTCTGCTTTTTGAAGAGAAGGGCGGCGAGACATGCGCGTAGTTCATGGTCGGGCTGCGGTTCCGGAGCGTTCCAAAAGGAGAAAATGGCATCCCCTATGTATTTGACCACCGTCCCGTCCGTTTTGTGGATGCACTCGGAGACATGCGTCTCAAAATAGATGTTCATGCTCAAGGCCAGATCATCGGAGTTCATGCCTTCGCTAAACGAAGTGAAGTTGGCGATGTCACTGAAGAAAATGGTGAGTGTTTGTTTGTGTGCCCCAGGTTTCAAAAGCTCCGGCGAAGAGGCGAATTTTTTGACCAGTTTGGGGGAGAGATAAAGCGACAGTGTTTGCTCGTAAAGGCGCTTGTCGACATAAAGCCGGAAGGATTGAATGGTGATGGCCCAAAGCATGGCGAGCGGGACCTGGGCAGCGACGATGATGAGCCATGGAAACCAAAGGTGTGAATGGGAAAAGAGCCTGTATTGAATTCCAAAAATGGCCGTGGATAGAAGAATGGCCGAGGCCAGGGTAAACCAGGGGCGCATGAGCAAAAAGCCAATAGCTATTAAAACGCCCAGTACCACGATGATTAATTCCTCCGTGCTCGAGGATAATCGTCCCAGTGAATTACCCGAGGTAATATTGACGTAAGCAGTGGCGTGAACTTCGACGCCAAATGTGAGGGAACCGTCAGTTCGGGTAAATGGAGTTGGATACTCGTCTTTCCTCTCGCCCGAGAATCTCGTTTTGAAACGAGCTCCGATGAACACGACTTTGTCTTTGTAGAATCCAGGTGTCTGATCAAGAGCGTTGTGAAAGCTAATGGCAGGAATGCTTCCAGAAGGGCCGAGATAATTAAGGTAAATATTTGTCCCGGCGATAAGGGAATGAACACTTTCCGGGTGGGCTATTTGAGCCGCTGCCAATGCTTCGGAAGGAAACGTACCGTTATCCAGGGCATATCGCCTGATCTCGAAATCGCCCTCGGGATAAATAATATCCAAACCGAAGTGATCACCCGCGCTGTTTTTAAACAAAGCCAGTGGCGGTTCCATCACCTTTTGTGGGAATCCCTGGGAAAAATCATTGCGCTCTTCCACTGCGAGGACGGTGCGTTTATTGGCCGCGATGGAGTTCGCGAATTGTTTATCGACTTCGGCATCAAGTGGATCAGAAAACACAATATCAAACACCACAGCTCGTGCTCCATCCATGGTGAGCCGATCCAACAACTGGGAGTGAAGCCGACGATCCCAGGGTTTGTCATAAGGTTGTTTCAGCGCTTCATGTGATTCCTCATCCAGCACAACCATGACAACGTCGGCAGAGGGAAGGGGTATCCGGCGAAGTACGAATAACGAATCGTAACTGGCGTTTCTCCACTTTTCTCCAAGAACTGAACTGGCGAGAAGATATCCGACACCCGCGACCAACAAAATCCCGACCAGAAAAGGCCAGAGCTGGAGGGTTTTTCTTCCCAAGTGTTTGGTTTTCCTGGGCTCCATTTGCTAAAAATTGAATTTTAGCGAAACCACGACGGTTCGTTCGTGGGGAACCTCGTTATAAAGATTAATGGGGTTTAATCGATAGTCTCGATTGCCAATGTTCAACAGAGCGACACGTAGTTCGGCCTGGCGATGCGGGAAGCGATATCCGGCAAAGGCGTTGTAATGCCAAAAATCGTCGCCCGGCATGAAACCGAAACCGAAGTTGTGCTGTTTGTACCAATGTGCTTCCGCGCCAGCGAAGAAGCCGCACGGCAGGGTGTAAATTCCGTAAAGATTGCCCTGTTGAAGAATACCCGAGTAATCGTGCTGAGCGATTGGAGACGCCGTTGCGGGAAGAGCAGAGAAACGATCATCAAGATCCGCCCGGCTTGCCCGATACGAAACTCCAAAACTCCATTCACTGCCGATTAATTGATTGAAAGCGACTGAAGCGGAGTGCTCGCGGAAGATGAGTCTTTCAGGGGTGGCTGATGGCGTGGCTGCCAGGCTGAATGTGGTAAAATCGAAGACACCGATGTCACGGTCGGCAGATGACTCCAGTAATTGGGCGTCCGCAGTCAAATAAGCGCCCTTCCATAGCTTTTGGTCCAGACCCAAACCGAAAATATCGAACTTTGTTCCTGAGACTGTGCCGGAAATCGATTCCGGAATGAGCGTGCGATAGGATTGAACGAAACCTGCGAGTTCAGATGGCTCGAGACGAAGGCTCGCATCGTTGAACGCACCTCCGAGCGCGCGTGAGTAGAGGCCGCGCACGGTGGTACTATCACCCGGGGTGAGAACGAAACCGGCTTTTGGAGAAAATTGATTAAGCGAAGTGGTGCGTTGGTTGATAGGTGGGATATAACTGTTGGCGGGGTAGCGAATAAAATCGTAGGAAATGCCGCCAATCAAAGTGAAGTAATCAGTGACTTTGAAATAGTCGTAGGCGTAGATGCCATGTTTCTCAAGGTAATTTCGAAAATCCTGGGTAAGGCCGCTTTTGGGGTAAATAGGTGGAAAAGCCACGGGATTTCGGCTGAATTCGTCGTGGATGTTGTGATTGCCGATTTGCAAACGCGCACCTAGGAGAAACGTGTTAAGTTCGTTATTGATGATTTGTTGAAGTTCGGCGGAATAGACTTCGAGGTTTCTCGAATAAACGTTGGTAAATGAACGCAAGGGGAAACTAATAATGTCCCCGTTAGGTTTTCGGTTAATTGTGAAGCCCACGCCGTTGGGGTCGTTGACGCTGTATTGATCATCCAGGCGACTGAGGAGCATGAGGGTATGATTTCCCGCGGACCATTCGTGAGTGAGGCCGATGTAGAGATTGGGCTCCTGAATTTCCCGAGTGCGAATATTAGTGTTGGCGAAGGATTGGCTGTAATATTGGAGGAGATCGCCTCCCTTGAACTGTTGGTACTCAGCCTGCAGGTAGAGGAGATCCTTTTCGCCGATGTCTTGTTTGATTTTCGCAGTGAAGTAAGTGTTTTCAAAATCGTTGTTGGCTCTCCATCCGCGTTGATAGTGGTAATAGCCATCCAAAGAATAACTGAAGTGGGCGAACTGACCGAACTGAGAGAACGATTCGTTCCAATCGCCATGGGACGAGTAATCGGTGCGATTGATCGCACCCCAGTGATCCCGCTCGAAAAAGCGGGTGTATTCCTGTTGTGAGATATTCTGACCCAGGACACCGGCGCCTGCCGGGGCAAGAAGGTTGGCGAGGAGCAATTCGCTGAACCAGGGCGTTTCATAGCGCAAATTAATCTGGCCCGGATCGCGCAAAGCGTCATAACTCTCCGACAGAAAGAGATGTGAGGAGGCATTAAGATAATCGGACAAAACCGATTTGTTGGCTTCCTGGACGCTGCGTTCCACCATTCCGGCATCGCGATAAATGGAAGCAAGACTTGCGCTGCGAATGCTCTGGTCTTTTTCCAGGAGGAAACGAGAACGGAAGAGTTGACGATTATCGTTGAGGCGGGAAGATTCTTCCACATCCGCGACGGCTTCGTTGATGCGATTGGCGTTTTGGTTTTGCAGGCCGGAGTAGAGCGCCGGCGTTGGATCGGCAGGATCAAGAGTGCGGGCCAGTTCAATTTCGTGGCGGAAATGTGCATCATCATTTTTCAGGCTGAAGGCCTTGGCCAAATAACTCCGGAAGAGGGAACGGCGAGGTTCGAGTGCGGCCGCCATTTCAAGGTCGTGCCATCCTTCGACATCGCGATGGAAATGAATCCGAGTCAGGCCCCGGCCAAGCCATGCTTCGCCAAAGGCGGAGTCCAGTTCAATGGCTTTCGAGAAATGAATTTCGGCACTTTCGTAACGCCCTGCGGAAGCATCCAGGAAGCCGAGCAGGGAATAGGCTGGCGCGTGTTCCGGAGCGAGTTCGAGTCCGCGTTTGAGGAGGAGGTTTGCTTCACGGGTGTTTCCCATGGAGAACTCAAGTTCCGCAGTTCGAATCGCGGCTCCAGCCAAGCCGGGATTTTTTTGGAAGGCTCTACGAGCCAGAGTTAAAGCGGCAGCCAATTGAAAGCGGCCTTGTTCGAGATAAGAGCGAGCGAGCAATTCCGAAGTGGAAGAGCCGTCGATTGTGTTGAAACCCGGTTCGTTTCGAACTGTGGCAATGAGGATAGTAATCGCCCGTGCCTGTGGCACGAGTGGGCCTTTGACCTGGGCGACAAGAGCTTCGGCTTCAGTGACTTTACCGACATTTAACAGTAAACTCGCTAGCAGGAGCATTTCGGAATCGGAGTTGGCTTTTGTGTTTTGCGAAACGAGTTCAAGGGCTTTGGGCAAGTTGCCAGCACGCATTAACTTTTCCATTTCGATAAATGGACCCGTGATGGTCGAGGAATCAAGTTCATCAGGATCCAAAACATTGGGATAATAAAGAGCCCACTGAATGACACGCGAGATATTGAGCAAAGGGGATTTTACCGGGGCTCCGTTAAGCGGGATATGCGCTTCTTCGAGGGTGGTAAGATCCACGGATCCGAAATTATTAGAGATGGCAATTTTGCCATCGAGCAGTGCTACGCGGGTTTCTCCGGTTTCCAGAACGCTCAGTTCGAATTCCGTGCCGCGAATGGCGCCTGAGGCGGAAGGGGTTCGGAATTGAATTTCCGAAGGTTTATCGCGATTAAAAAAGAAAGAACCACCTTGTTGAAGATTCAGACCACTGGAATTGGTTCCTGAAGACATCGGCTGGACGAGAAAGACGGAAAGCTCCTTCATGCGGACGACGCTGACCTCAGAAATCCGGAGAACTGCGCGGCTATTGATTCCAGTTCGGACCTTGTCACCAAGCGTAAGGTTGATATTCGTTTGGGCGGGTGTCCAGGCGGCTCTGCCATTCCGGAATATGTCCACTTTGCCTTCGAAAGAGACGATGGTCACTCCCGAGGAAGCCGCCTCGAGGCGGCCCAGCATGCCAAAAACAACGAAAAGACAGGCTAGGAATCGAAGTGCTTTTGATCGCGAGGTCATGAATATTAATTCCATAGGTGGAATCAGGCTTAATCCAGTTTGTGGACGAATTTTCCCGTTTCGAGTCAAGAGTGATGGTTTGCCGATCCAGTAAACCAGAAGATGTAGAGTGGCTCCACCAAGAAAATCAGTTTTTCTCTTATCCGTAAATTGGTATAACAAATGTTACAGTTCATGCGCTTAGGCATTCTCATTTGTGTTAAAATTGGTTTATAGGTTACTACAGGCACGTCTTCCCAGCAGGAAGGCCGCCCTTCTCGTTTTTGCGATAGCGCAAATTGTGTGGCCAACCGTTTGTCTTGCCACCCCAATCATTGAGAAACAGCCAATCAGCAAAATCGATATCCAATTGGGTTCGGAACTTGAGCTGGAAGTTGACGCTAAAAGTGACAATGGAATTCTGAATTATCAATGGCAGTTGAACGGGGTGGATATCCTGAACGAAACGAATTCAGTTTTAAAAATTGACCATTTATTGGCGCAGCTTTCCGGGAGTTATACCGTGGTGGTGGATGATGGCATTGAAGCGATCACGAGTATTCCTGTAAATATCACGACAGATCTCTTTCTGGCCACGAGGAACGATCTCTTTTCGAACAGATACGATTTATTGACGGTGTTGGGGGGGACGATTCGATCAAAGAATAATGATGCAGGAGTAGAACCAAATGAGCCGCTGCACAATGGGAAGCCGGCTTCGCACTCGGTCTGGTTCAGATGGATTGCCCCTGCCTCTGGAATAGTGACCTTTGACACAAAAGGAAGCGCTTTTGATACGGTCCTGGACGTTTTTCAGGGATCTTCGGTTTCCAAATTGTCGATGGTTCAAACTGGGGAAAATGACGACGATGGAGGCGGGTTTCTCACTTCCGAACTCAAGTTTAATGCAATGGCATTAAATGAGTATGCAATCAGGATCGATGGATATGCAGGAAGCACGGGCGAAATTGTTCTGAACTGGTCATTTGAGCCAACGTTGGACACATTGCCGTTCGTTCTTTTCAAGCCGGGAATCAAAACAGTGGGGCCTGGCTTTTCGTTGGATTTGTCTGTGGACTGGCTAAACGGCGATTCCTGCGAATGGCTGGTGAATGGGAAAGGTTCTGGAAACAAAACAAAATTCTTCTCATTCGGAAAAATTACCGAGGATGATGTAGGTTTTTATTCGGTCAAAGTGAAGAACTCCAAGCGTGACAGCCAAACGCAGCCCGCAGAACTACAGATTAATTTGCGCGACGACGGCTCGACTGATCCCACTTCCTTTGCGTTCAACAAACTGAACGATGCTTTTCTCGACGCGCAGAAAAAGAGATTGAACAAGCTTAATTCGGTCAGTCTATTCGGATTTATTCCGTGGCATATAGTGCCGTTGGATGGGGGAGGAACGAGTAGTGGCTACTCGACTACGCAAATATTCAATACGTTGGCCTCGACTAAGGAACCGGGGGAACCCAACCATTGCGGTGTGGCTGGAGGAGCATCGGAGTGGTATAATTTCCAACCCGCATTTAATGGAACAGTAAAAGTGACCACCGACGGAAGCAATTACGAGACGGTGCTGGCTGTGTATACTGGCCCGGGAGACAGCTTTTCCACCCTGGTGCCCCTGGTTTGCAATAATTCAAAATTTCCGCAGGGAGATAATGTTCATTTTCAGGCAAATTCAAATACAGTTTACTATATCGCAATCGACGGAGTGAACGGTGCGCGGGGAACAGCCAAGTTGAATATTTTTCTGGGGAATCCTCCTGTCGTGTCGAGCGGACCGCAAGCGACAAATGTTTTATTGAACGCTTCCACCACCCTTTCAGTGTCGGCGACCGGTTCAACTCCTATTTTTTATCAGTGGCAATTGAATGGCGTTTCGCTGGCCAATGCGACGAATGCATCACTTACCATCACTAACTTTCAAAGTGGAAATTCGGGCAATTATACTGTGTTGGTTAGTAATAAAGTTGACGTCGCCACCAGCAGTGCGCTGGTCACTTTGGCGAGCGCCCCGCAAATTCAAACCATCACCGGGACTCAAACGGTTAACCCGGGCGGAACAATCAACCTGTTAACCACTGTCACCGCTAATCCTTTTGCAGACCTCCAGTGGTACTTTAAGTCAACGCCTCTTCAATCCAGGACTAGTTTCAATCTCTTGTTAACGAACTTCTCCGCTTCTAATGAAGGCCTGTACTGGCTCGTGGCAACCAATATGGCGGGAGCTGTAACCAGCGCTCCGGTTCAGCTTTCCCTTTCCCTGCCGCTCCGCCTGAGTTCTTACGGGACCAGCAATGGCGTCAGCTTCAATCTCCATAGTATCGGCCTTTCGAATACAAACGTCGTGGTGTTAACTTCCAGCAACCTGGTCAATTGGACCCCGTTGTGCACCAATCTTTCCCTGTCTGGGTTTCTCGATTTTTCCGACCCTCTGACCAACGGCACAGTTCCTCGGTTTTACCAATTCAAAATCCAGCCTTAAAGTCGCGGCCTGCCCGTTTCTGTGATTCTTTACTCTATGGTCCAATCCGTATCGCTGCCTTGGAAAAGTGACGCGGGAATTTGCGTCATTGACTGGGGCGATTGGATTTGGCATATTCTCTGGATTGGGCAATATCCCCTTTTTGCCCCGCCCGTGAAGTTCCATGAACTTCGCGGGCTTCCCATTTCTACTGTTGAGGGCGTTAGGAGCATTTTAACTACGCTTGACGAATTCGATTTCGGATTACATTGGTAACTCATGCAATTCGAGAGATTGACCATCAAGGCACAACAAGCGGTCCAGTCAGCCCAGGCCGTGGCTCATGAACATTCTCACCAGGAGGTGGACGGGGAGCATCTTCTCTCCGCCTTGCTCACGCAGCAGGATAGCCTCATTCCGGCGTTGTTGGAGAAAATAGGAGTAGACCTTTCCTCCCTGAAAAGTGATCTCCAAAAAGAGATGGGGAAGAGAGTAAAAGTGCAGGGAACAAGTTCGTCCGATCTGTTTTTGAGCTCTAACCTGAAAAAGGCTTTTGACGCGGCCGAGAGCGAAGCCAAAAAACTCAAGGATAGTTATATCAGCACGGAGCATCTGCTTCTCGGCTTGATTGACCAGGGATCATCCACACTCAAGAACCTGTTTTCAGCCAAATCGATCACCCGGGATGCGGTCATGAAGGGATTGATGGAATTGCGGGGAAATCAAAGAGTGGACGACCAAAATCCCGAGGACAAATTTCAAGCCTTGGAGAAATACGGCCGCGATCTAACTGAGGCTGCCCGCTCCGGGAAGATCGATCCCGTGATAGGCCGGGATGAAGAAATTCGAAGGGTAATGCAGGTGTTGACTCGTCGGACCAAGAATAACCCTGTGCTGATCGGAGAACCCGGGGTAGGGAAGACGGCGATTGCAGAAGGCCTGGCACGTCGGATTATCAGCGGAGATATTCCGGAATCATTGAAGAACAAGCGACTGGTATCGCTCGATTTGGGAGCGATGATCGCAGGCGCCAAGTATCGCGGTGAGTTTGAGGATCGATTGAAGGCTTTTTTGAAGGAGATTACGGCCAGCCAGGGGAAAGTTATACTATTTATTGATGAGTTGCACACCCTTGTAGGTGCGGGGGCGGCTGAAGGGGCTGCTGATGCCGCGAACATGCTCAAACCTTCATTGGCACGGGGCGAGTTGCGGTGTATCGGCGCCACCACACTGGATGAATATCGCAAACATATCGAAAAGGACCCTGCCCTGGAACGACGTTTCCAACCCGTCTTTGTGAATGAACCTTCAGTCGAGGCAACGATTGCTATCTTGCGAGGGCTAAAAGAACGTTACGAGGTGCACCACGGTATCAGGATTCAGGATGCCGCCATCGTTGCCGCAGCGCAGCTTTCTCAAAGATATATTACGGATCGATTTTTGCCCGACAAAGCTGTGGACCTGATGGATGAAGCCGCATCGCGCTTGCGCATGGAGCTCGATTCGATGCCCACTGAAATCGACAAATTGGAACGACAGATACTGCAATTGGAAATCGAGCAGACCGCATTGAAGAAGGAAAAGGATGAAGGATCACGGGAAAGATTGAAAAAGATCGAACGCGAGCTGGCCAACCTGAAAGAAGAATCCTCGAAACTCAAAGCCCAATGGCAAAATGAAAAAGCAGCGATCAACGCAGTAACAATTATTAATGGCCAATTGGAGGAAGCGAAGGCCGAACAGGAAAAAGCCCAGAGAACAGGTGATTTGAATTCCGCAGCGCAAATCCAATACGGAAAAGTGCCGGAATTGCAAAGGAAACTGGTTGAAGCGCAAAAGGCCCTGCATGACAAACCTTCCGGTGAGCGCCTTCTTAACGAGGAAGTGACCGAAGAGGACATCGCCCAGGTGGTGGCTTCCTGGACGGGAATTCCAGTTCGCAAAATGTTGGAAGGCGAGAAGCAAAAGCTGGTGAAAATGGAGGAACGCCTTCAACAAAGGGTGGTGGGCCAGGCAGAGGCTATCCGAGTGGTTTCCAATGCGGTGCGCCGGGCGCGGAGCGGCCTGCAGGATCCCAACCGGCCCATTGGCTCGTTTATTTTCATGGGGCCAACGGGCGTGGGGAAGACAGAACTGGCCAGGGCGCTGGCCGAGTTTTTGTTTGACGATGAAAACGCCATGACACGCATCGACATGAGCGAGTACATGGAAAAACACACCGTCGCTCGTTTGATTGGAGCGCCACCCGGCTACGTCGGTTATGAGGAAGGGGGTCAGTTGAGCGAAGCTGTGCGCAGGCGTCCTTATTGTGTCATTCTTTTTGATGAAATCGAAAAAGCCCACCACGACGTGTTCAATGTTTTGTTGCAGGTTCTGGATGATGGCAGGTTAACAGATGGGCAGGGGAGGACCGTGGATTTCAAGAATAGTGTCATCATTATGACCAGCAATATTGGATCGCCCATAATTCAGGAGTATTACCTGGACGGGAAGATCTCAAAAATCAACCAGCAATCCATGGAAGACAAAGTCATGGCTGAATTGAAGAAACACTTTCGTCCGGAATTTTTGAATCGGCTGGATGACGTGGTGATTTTCCACAGCCTGGATGAACAGCAACTTTCGCGGATAGTGGATATCCAACTCAAAGGACTCACCAGGAGACTGGATCAGTTGCAACTCGTATTGAATGTGGACGAGGAAGCGAAAAAGCTGCTGGCCAGGGAAGGATTTGATCCCTCGTTCGGAGCGAGACCCTTGAAACGGACAATCCAGGAAAAACTATTGGATCCGTTATCAGTGAAGCTCCTGGAAGGGGAGTTCAAAAGTGGCGATCAAATCTACGTAAAGGTAAATGGGGAAGAATTGACCTTCTCAAAGAAATAACTGGCGTCATTTGTAAGCAGAACGGCGTGAACTTTTGGTTCACGCCGAATCGGTTCCTCCTGCGAGAAAATGCTATCTATTACTTGATAAAGAGCATTTCGTGGTATGTAGGCAGCGGCCAGAGATCATCGGCCACAAGAGTTTCCAACTCGTCAGCGGGCTTGCGAACGGCCAGCATGGCAGGGAGGATTTTGTGGCAATAATGTTCGGCTTCGGCCTGTAGGGAAGCCCCGCCATGATGTGCGGATACTTTTTCCAGGGCAGCAGTAGCAGTCAACAACTCATTGATCAGTGCAGTGATTCGATTGAGCGTTTCCAGATTTGGCTCCTGGTCGATTGCCTTGAGAGCCGCGGCCGTGGAGGCGAGTTCACCCTGGTAGCGGACAGCGGCCGGGTAAATGGTGGTTCGAGCCATTTCGATGATGCATTTCGCTTCAACGTTGATGGTCTTGACGTATTGCTCAAGGTAGATTGCCAGGCGGCTTTCCGTTTCGCGCTTGGAAAGGACTTTGTATTTGCTGAACAGGTTGACTACTTCCTTGCTGCCAATGGCTGGGAGCGCATCGACACTGGTTTTGTTGTTCGGCAAACCACGCTTGCCGGCTTCTGCATGCCATTCTTCCGAATAGCCGTTGCCGTTGAAGATCACGGCGCCGTGTTCTTTCATGATGCCTTCCAGGACTTTCTGGATGGCTCCATTAAGTTTCTTGGCATCGCCCTTGGTCGCTTTTTCCAGTTCGGTGGCAATGAAGTCCAATGATTCCGCAACAATCGTGTTGAGCGCGACGAGAGGTCCGCTGATCGATTGGTTGGAAGCGACTGCGCGGAATTCGAACTTGTTACCCGTAAAGGCAAAAGGACTGGTGCGGTTACGATCGCCAGCGTCCTTGGGCAGCGGAGGGAGACTATCCACACCGATGTTCAAGGTGCCTGATTTCTTGGAGGATTTCGCCCCGCCACCTTTGATTTGTTCAAAGACGTCCGTGAGCTGATCACCAAGGAAGATGGAGATGATGGCTGGAGGAGCCTCGTTGGCGCCAAGTCGATGGTCATTGCTGGCGGAAGCCACGACAGCACGAAGCAGTGCGGCATACTTATGAACTGCACGGATGACAGCGCCCGCGAACACCAGGAACTGAGCGTTTTCGTGAGGATTATCACCTGGTTCGAGAAGATTCCCTACCACAGCGTTGCCGAGTGACCAGTTGAGGTGCTTTCCGGAACCGTTAACCCCGGCAAACGGCTTTTCATGGAGCAGACATTCCAAACCGTATTTTTGCGCCACCTTTTTCAAGGTCAACATGATCATTTGTTGATGATCTGCAGCCACGTTGGCGTTTTCGTAAATCGGGGCGATTTCGTACTGGGAAGGAGCAACTTCATTGTGACGAGTCTTGATTGGCACGCCCAGTTTGTAGAGTTCGCGCTCGCCTTCGAGCATGCAGGCCAGTACCCGGTCAGGAATAGCGCCGAAATATTGGTCTTCGAATTCCTGGCCTTTGGGTGGCTTGCTCCCGAAGAGAGTGCGGCCAGTACTCATCAGGTCAGGACGAGCGAAGTAGAAATTCCGGTCGATGAGAAAATATTCCTGCTCAGGACCAGCGGTCGAGTAGACCATCGGAACATTTTCTTTGCCGAAGATTTTGAGGATACGCTGAGCCTGATCATTCAGGGCAGCCATCGAGCGCAGAACAGGTGTCTTCTTGTCAAGCGCCTCGCCGGTCCAGGACACAAACGCAGTCGGTATGCAGAGGGTCGTCCCGTTTGGATTTTCCAGAATATAAGCAGGGCTGGTGACGTCCCACGCAGTGTAACCACGGGCTTCGAAGGTGGCCCGAATGCCGCCCGAAGGGAAGCTCGAGGCGTCGGGTTCACCTTGAATCAACTGTTTGCCTGTGAATTCAAGTAGAGCACCGCCATTGCCATCGGGTTCCAGAAAGCTATCATGCTTTTCAGCAGTGATCCCGGTAAGAGGATAAAAGATATGCGCGTAGTGAGTGGCGCCTTTTTCGATGGCCCATGCTTTCATCGCAGCAGCAACTACATCCGCAATATTAGCATCGAGTTTAGCTCCGGTTTCGATTGTTTTCTTGATCGACTTGAAAACATTCTTGGGGAGGCGGTTCTTCATTTGAACCAGGTTGAAAACGTTCACCCCGAATAATTCACCCATCGGTGTCTCCGCGAAATTCAAAGGTTCGGAGATGGGAACGTAATTGGTCACCGCAGAAATTGCCTGCAAACGTGATGTGCTTCCGCTCATATTTTAACTTGTTCTTGGTTTATTGGTTGAATTCTTAACTGCACTGCCGTGCTAACCAGCTTTTTAAGCGGATTAGCACGGCGAACGCAAAGGTTTTTAACCGTGGTAGCCTTCTTCGCCATGTTCGGCGAGATCCAAACCTGCGGTTTCGATATCTTCACTGACCCGCAGACCTGTCACTGCCTTGACAATCATGGCGATGACGACTGTGCCGATTACCGCTAAAGCAATGGTTATGCCCATGGCCTTGAGTTGGTGGATCCAGAGTGTCTTGCCGACGACATCACTCAGATTGGTGGCGAGGTTGCTGTTGACTTCCTTGACCGCCAGGAACCCGGTGTGCAGATCTCCCATGGTTCCACCGATTGCATGTACTCCGAAGGTATCCAGCGCGTCATCTTAACCCATCTTGGCTTTCAGGT
>JAQGOY010000179.1 GCA_028293375.1 Verrucomicrobiales bacterium
CTGGGCGGATCCCGATTCTGAATCCCGAATTGGGATCTAACGGATTAGTTCCAGCGTTGAATTCCTGAAGGTTGGTGGAACCATCGTTGTCAGGATCTGCACTCGCCTCCGAGCGAGGATCGGTCAAATAGCCGGGACCAAAATTTTGCTGCCTCCAGGCAACGGAAATTCCGTCGTTTCCAAAGGCATAAACCCTCGAGTAATTAGTGGCGAAAACCTGCGAAATCGAGAAGTTATTCAAATAAAGCTGCGCGGATACAGTAGTTGCGTTTGTAATTATTATTGGATTTGAGTACTGAGGTGAACTGAAAGTGGGAGCGCTGCCATCGACAGTGTAGCGGATAACACCATTTCCCAAAGTGTTTGTGAGAGTGATTTGTAAACTGTTTGTAAACAATGTTGATCCAGGGTTAAACAAAATGGGATCAGCCTTGGTGAAGTTGGCGCTATAAATATCAGATGCAGGGAACCCGTTGACGAAGTAGCGAGCATTAACTGTTGAGGTTTCGGTCAATGTAAATAAATTAGTGTAGAGAGTAGACGCCACTGTGGGGGTAGTCCCGTCTACAGTATAACGAATTTGGCCCCCGGTTAACCTCGAAAAAAAGGAAACTTTAACACTGTTCGTAAAACCTCCACCATTTGGAAACACCACAATGTCTCCGCTTGATCCATTGAAACTCACCAGTTGGATAGCCTCCGCTGCGGAATCAGATGCACCGCTAGGGGAAGTCGCAGATAGGGAGAACATGCGAGACGCCTTATCGCCTGGAACAGTTACGCCCAAAATTCCGGTCGGAATAAAACCGTTCGGATTCGTATAGTCTACAAGAAGATTTCCTCTTGAGGGATCAAAGGAGAAAGGAGTGGTCAGCGGTATTACTATGTCAAAAGGGCTTGTCGCCGGATTTGTAGTCACTGCGTTGGAACTTGTTACCGCCACTGAGCCATTGAAAACTACGACTTCATCCGATCCCAGGTTGTTCGCGAATACAGTACTTAGACCATCTGCACTTTTCAGCGTGGTAGACATCGCTATTCGCGCGTTTATGGTAACATTGGTGAAAGGTAATGTACCCTTTTGTCTCTGAAATCGAATTTCATAGATTGTAATAGGACCGTTTGGGAAAAAGTTCGTCCCGTAGACTGTCTGCAGTCTCAGTTGCTGGAAAAAGAGGGCGCTCACATCGCCATCCCCAGTTTGAGAAGGCAATGCTGGAATAATCTGAGTAGTTTGAGCGGAGCAATTTGCCGCGAATGAAATGAAAATTAGGGCTGTTAAAAGCCGAGTCAGAAAAATATCGAAAATATTGTACAAAAATTTCATGGTAACTAAGCCCCCTGTTAAATTGATCCTTTCTAAGAATGGTCTGTTGAATCAGATTGGTTTATGGGAAGAATGTCAACAACACAGTTAACCAACTCCACCTAATTCTCAAAAGTTTGCTGGATAAATTTGCGTTTCTCGGGAAAAATCTCCCCTTTAGGGTCGTTGTCTCCTTCAGCAGTTCAGGCAGAAGCATATGAAATATATATTTGTTACCGGCGGGGTCATTAGTTCACTGGGAAAGGGATTGACCGCTGCCGCCCTCGGCACTCTTCTTGAAAATCGGGGCCTCAAGGTCACGCTGCAGAAGTTTGATCCTTACCTTAACGTCGATCCAGGGACCATGAGCCCTTACCAGCATGGCGAGGTGTACGTGCTGGATGACGGGGCGGAGACCGACCTGGATCTTGGGCATTACGAACGGTTTACTTCGGTTAAGTTGTCCCGGTTTAATAATCTGACCAGCGGCCAGGTTTACCAAACGGTATTGGATAAGGAACGCCGGGGCGATTATCTCGGCAAAACCGTGCAGGTGATTCCGCATGTGACGGATGAAATTCAGAACCGAATTTTCCAGGTGGGCGAAAAATCAAACGTGGACGTGGTGATCACCGAGATTGGCGGGACGACAGGCGATATTGAAGGATTGCCATTTCTGGAGGCAATCCGCGAGTTTGCGCTCAAGGTGGGGTATAACAACGCGATTTTTGTTCATATGACCTACGTGCCCTTCATCAAGGCTGCAGGAGAACTGAAAACGAAACCAACTCAACAGGCGGTCGCGAAACTTAGGGAAATAGGAATCACTCCACACATCCTGGTGTGCCGATGTGAGCGCTCGCTTGACAATGAACTGCGCCAGAAGATCTCGTTATTTTGCAATGTGCCTTACGAGGCAGTGATTGAGGAGAAGGATGTGGATCACAGTATTTACGAGCTTCCATTGATGCTGCAGCGGGAACGGGTGGATGACCTCGTTTGCAAATTGTTGCAACTTCCCCAGGGCGTACCGAATATGTCGCACTGGCAGGAGATCATCCGCAAGTTGATTGCGCCGCAGCATCGAGTGCGAGTGGGAGTGGTGGGAAAATATATCGACCTGAACGATGCCTACAAATCGGTGTATGAAGCGATCATTCACGGGGGCATTGCCAACGACTGCGGGGTGGAGATTGTCAAATTGGACGCGGAGGAGATTGAAACGCAGGGAGCGGAAAAACTGCTCAAGGGACTCGGCGGTGTTTTGGTGCCGGGCGGATTTGGCGAACGCGGAATTGAAGGAAAAATCAAGGCGGCACAATACGCCCGAGAGACAAAGCTGCCGTTTTTGGGTCTGTGTCTTGGAATGCAAATTGCGACGATCGAGTTCGCGCGCAATGTGTTGCACCTGGATAAGGCGCACTCTACTGAGTTCGATGTAGTCACGCCGCACCCAGTGATTGCGCTGCTGGATGACCAAAAAGATGTGTCCAAGAAAGGGGGTACCATGCGCCTTGGAGCACAACCCTGCCAGCTCAAGATGGGCAGCAAGGCGGCGCATTATTATGGCGCGTTTCTTATCAACGAGCGACATCGTCACCGTTACGAATTTAACAACGATTATCGCGAAAGATTCGAGGCCGCAGGATTTGTCTTTAGCGGAACTTCGCCGGATGGCAAATTGGTGGAGTTGATCGAACTGCCGGAACATCCCTATTATCTTGCCTGCCAGTTTCATCCTGAATTCCAGAGCAAGCCGCACGCTTCGCATCCGTTATTCCGGTCGTTTATCGCGGCAGCACACACCTTTATCCATCACCGCGCACTGTAATCTGGTTCGCATGAGGCGTGGTTATGATCGATCACACGACCCGGTATGCAAAGGCAGTCGAGTTTTTGTTCAGCCTGCAATGGTTTGGGACCAAATTGGGGTTGGAGAATACAACGCGACTTGCATCTCTGGTTGGTAATCCGCACGAGGGGCTGAAGTTCATCCACGTGGCTGGAACCAACGGAAAGGGATCTACCTGTGCCATGCTGGAAAGTATTTATCGGGAGCAGGGGTTGCGTGTGGGATTATTCACTTCTCCGCACTTGATTTCCTTTTGCGAGAGAATCCAGGTAAATCGCGTTCAAATCCCGGAAGAGAAAGTCGTGGAACTCTGTGACAAACTAAAGCCGGCGCTGGCCTCGTTTGCACCGCAGCAACATCCTACTTTTTTCGAAGTGGTGACGATCATGGCACTGCTTTACTTTGAAGAACAGAAATGTGAGATCGTGGTTTGGGAAACTGGAATGGGAGGAAGACTGGACGCGACAAATATCGTGACCCCCATGGCCTGCATTCTCACGAACATACAATACGACCACCAAAAGTGGCTGGGGAACTCGCTGTCTGAGATTGCTTTTGAAAAGGCGGGGATCCTTAAACCAGGCGTCCCGGCTTTCACGGCGGCTGAAGGAGAAGGACTTCAAACTGTGAGTTCAGAAGCCGAACGAATAAAAAGTCCACTCGACTGTATTGATATCCAGAGCGCGAGGTTACTTCTTAAACCGTTCCTGATCTCGCTGCCACTTCATGGATCGCATCAAGTTCTGAACGCCGGGCTTGCCGTTTTAGCCGCGCAACGACTGAGGTCGCAGATTCCGGTTTCAAATGAATCGATAAAGGCTGGACTGGCTAGAGTATCGTGGCCTGGCCGTTTTCAGGTAATTCATCGGGGCTCACAAAAGATAATATTGGATGGGGCACATAACCCGGCTGGCAGCCAATCTCTTGTGAAAACATTTCGTGAGGATTTTCCGGGAGAAAAGGCAACGCTGATCCTGGGCGTGCTCAAGGACAAGGATTACCTAGAGATGGCACAAATCCTTGCGCCAATGGCGGACAGAATTATTTGCTGCCCGGTGAACAGCCCTCGATCTGCTTCCCCTGCTGAAGTGATTTCCGGCCTTCTGGCATCGACTCCACATTCAGGAATTTCTTTTGATACCGCAAAAAACCTGGCCGACTCACTGCGCATTGCGGCCGAAGCTCCTCTGGTCGTTGTCACTGGTTCCCTGTTTTTTATAGGCGAAGCGATGGAGTTTTTGAGCGGCTTGGGATCGACCTTTTCCAATGAGCGGGGGTTGAACGAATGGAATGCAGCAAACCATCCGTCTCGTTAGCATGAATATTTGTTTGGAAAGAGTGCGGGGGATCAGCTTCGACGCCGCATTTACCTTGCTTCAACCGCACCCTTCGGTGGGGCATGTCTACGCGCGGATCATTCATGAACAGGGATATGGAAACCTTGAACCTTCGGTTGTGAACAGAGGTTTTGCCAAATCGTGGAAAGGTCGACGGGATTTTGATTATTCCGAGGCGCATTGGTTTAAGCTTGTTGAGCAAACGCTGGAAGGCCTGCTAACTCGCTCGCTCGATGAACAACTGTTTCGACATCTCTATGACGGTTTCCGCGACCCGGCCTGCTGGCTGGTGTATGAAGATGTGCGACCCTCGCTGAAGTATTTTCGGGAGCGAGGAATGGAGATGGTCGTTACTTCGAACTGGGATACCCGGCTTCGACAACTGCTCAGGGATTTGGATTTGGACGGATATTTTCGAGAGATCATTGTATCAGCGGAGGTGGGCTTTTATAAGCCGGACCCACGAATTTTCCAGGTGTCGTGCGACAAATTGGGGTGCAGGCCGCAGGAGGCCTTGCACGTCGGAGATACGCCTGAGGAAGATATGGAAGGAGCGAAACAAGGGGGGCTGCAAGGGTTGCTGATTAATCGCTCAGCGGCCGAGTCGACAGAGACGGAAATAAGATCATTAGAAAACCTGACGGAGCTTTTCAAATCGGGAAAAGTAAATAAGAGTGGTTAACTCAAGGGGAAGCATCACTTATACTTATTCAAGAACGTTGACTCAGGTTCTGGATAAACCTACAAACTGTATGGCTGGGTGCATGAGAAACTATTTGGTTAACTTGTGGCCTGAACTACCCTTTGATTTTCCGGATTGGGAAAGGTCATCGGGTATCCGAGGCATCCCTGATCAGCCTTATGCTCCGCATTCAATAACATGATTTTGACTCGAATTTTCCACTCTTCCCTCGGAAAAAAATATATCATGGCGATTACGGGCGGAGCCATGTTTCTCTTTGTCGTCGCCCACCTTCTAGGCAATCTGCAGATTTTTCTTGGACCAGAAGCCATCAATCGTTACGGGCATTTTCTGCAATCGAACATGGAAATCGTTTGGCCAGCGAGGATTGGATTGTTGATCATGATCGGCCTGCACATCTGGTCCGCGATCAGCCTGGCTGCTGAAAACAAGGCGGCGCGTCCAATTGCCTATGTAAACACAAAGACGGTGGCGGCGAGTTACGCTTCGCGGACGATGATGATGAGCGGGCTGATTATTTTTGCTTTCATCCTCTATCATCTCCTGCATTACACCGTTCAAGCGCCTGTGGTGAATTTGAAGCATGTCGATTTTCGCACGCTGCATGATCCCGAGCATCGTCACGATGTTTACAATATGATGATCATTGGGTTCTCGCATCCTGCGGTGTGTGCGATTTACCTGATTGGGATGGCTCTGCTATGTCTCCATCTGAGTCATGGGGTCAACAGCATGTTCCAATCTCTTGGCTGGCGGAAGAAAACCTACGGAGAATGCCTGTCGAAAGCGGCACGAGTCATCGCGGCTCTTATTTTCGTGGGTTACGCTTCCATTCCGATTGCGGTGATCACCCGTTTCCTGGTTCAAAAATAATTTCTCCCATGATTCTCGATTCCAAAATTCCTTCCGGTCCGCTGGCTCAGAAATGGGATAAGCATCGTTTCGAAATGAAGCTGGTGAACCCGGCGAACAAACGGAAGTACGATGTCATCATTGTGGGATCCGGATTAGCCGGGGCTTCGGCGGCGGCAACGATGGCTGAGCTGGGTTACAACGTAAAATGCTTTTGTTTTCAGGACAGTCCGCGCAGAGCTCATAGCATCGCGGCACAGGGAGGCATCAACGCGGCCAAAAATTACAAGAACGACGGGGACAGCATCCAGCGATTGTTTTACGACACGATCAAGGGCGGTGATTTTCGTGCGCGCGAGGCGAATGTTTATCGGCTTGCGCAGGTGAGCGTGAATATCATTGATCAATGTGTGGCTCAGGGTGTTCCATTTGCCCGTGAATATGGCGGGTTGCTGGCGAACCGATCCTTCGGTGGGGCGCAGGTTTCCAGGACTTTTTATGCTCGTGGACAGACTGGCCAGCAACTATTGCTTGGCGCTTACCAGGCGCTTTCCCGCCAAATCGGCCTGGGTAAGGTGAAGATGTATCCACGCTCCGAAATGCTGGACCTGGTGGTGGTGGATGGTCATGCCAAGGGCATTATTGTCCGTGACCTGGTGACAGGCAACATTACCTCCCATGCAGCAGATGCAGTTGTTCTCGGCACTGGCGGCTACGGAAACGTTTTCTATCTTTCCACCAACGCCAAGCTCTGCAATGTCACTGCCACATGGAAGGCTTATAAAAAAGGGGCCGCCTTTGCCAACCCCTGTTACACCCAGATCCATCCGACCTGTATTCCGGTGAGTGGAGATCACCAGTCGAAATTAACCCTGATGTCCGAATCACTGCGCAATGACGGGCGCGTCTGGGTTCCCAAGAAAAAAGGAGATGCCAGGAAGCCGCATGAAATTCCTGAGGGTGAACGTGATTATTTCCTGGAACGAAAATATCCGAGTTTCGGCAACCTGGCGCCTCGCGATATCGCTTCCAGAGCAGCTAAGGAAGCCTGTGACAACGGCCTGGGGGTGGGTCCCGGCGGTCTCGGCGTTTACCTTGATTTTGCGGACGCCATCAAGCGTCTCGGAGAGTCCACCGTTCGTGAGCGCTACGGAAATCTTTTCGACATGTACGAAAAGATTACTGGCGAAAATGCCTACAAGGCTCCGATGCGAATTTACCCCGCCGTGCATTACACCATGGGCGGCAGTTGGGTGGACTACAACCTGATGAGCAGCATTCCCGGCTGTTTCGTCATTGGTGAAGCGAATTTTTCCGATCACGGAGCGAACCGGCTGGGGGCCTCGGCGCTCATGCAGGGTTTGGCGGATGGATACTTTATTCTTCCATATACTATTGGAAATTATTTTGCGACGAACAAACAACCCAAACCAAAATCGGATGGGCCGGAGTTTAAGAAGGCGCTGGAGGATTCCACTGCGAGGATTAACAAGTTCCTTTCGATCAAAGGCAAGCGAACGGTGAATTCATTTCATCGCGAACTCGGAAAAATCATGTGGGAGAAGTGCGGCATGGCGCGTACTGATGAAAGCCTGAAAGAAGCATTGAAATTGATTCCTGCATTGCGCGGAGAGTTTTGGCAGAACGTCACGGTCTCGGGATCCCCCGGTGAATTAAATCAAAACCTGGAGCATGCCGGGCGGGTGGCGGACTTCCTTGAATTTGGCGAACTGCTTTGCCTGGATGCGCTCACTCGGCGTGAGTCTTGTGGAGGCCATTTCCGCACTGAATTTCAGACGGAGGAAGGGGAAGCAAAACGGGATGATGAAAATTTCGCCTTTGTCAGCGCATGGGAATACCAGGGCCCGGACAAGCCTCCGATTTTAAACAAAGAACCGCTGGTGTACGAAGAGGTGCACATGTCCCAACGCAGCTACAAATGACCTTGAGCCTTACTCCAAATTTTCTCCCATCCGTATGAATTTAACACTCAAAGTCTGGCGCCAAAAAAATGCCACCGATGCCGGGGCAATGGTCACTTACAAGGCGGATAACATCATTCCCGACATGTCGTTCCTGGAGATGTTGGATGTGGTGAACGAAGACCTGCTTTTGCGGGGGGAAGATCCTATTGCCTTTGATTCGGATTGCCGTGAAGGCATTTGCGGCACCTGCTCGCTGGTGATCGACGGGATAGCCCATGGTGGCCAGCGCGGCACGACTGCCTGCCAGCTTCACATGCGTCATTTTAACGATGGCGATGTCATAACGATTGAGCCGTGGCGTGCAAAAGCATTTCCCGTTTTAAAAGACCTGGTAACGGATCGAAGTTCCTTTGATCGTATTATTCAGTCCGGCGGATTTGTCTCGGTCAACACCGGTGGGACGCCTGACGCGAATGCTTTGCCCATTTCCAAATTGGATTCCGACGAATCGATGGATGCCGCCCAATGCATTGGGTGCGGCGCCTGCGTGGCAGCCTGCAAAAACGCCTCGGCCATGCTTTTCGTATCGGCCAAAGTGTCGCACCTCGCGTTGTTGCCGCAAGGCAGAGCTGAAGCAGAGACCCGCGTTTTGAACATGGTCCGAACAATGGACAAAGAAGGATTTGGAAACTGCACGGTGACCGGTTCCTGCGAAGCGGTTTGTCCGAAAGAAATCAGTTTGGATTTCATTGCCAAGCTCAACCGCGAGTACGGAAAAGCAGTTCTGGTAAACCGGGCAGAGCGACAAAACGCGGGAGCGTAGTTGCCGTTATTGCCAGGGTATCAAGTTTTCAGTAGAGGATTGTGCGTCTTGAGTCCCGGAAACAGGGAGAAGTCTCTATCGGCCGACCACAAGACTTGAACTCCATGAGAAAGGCACAACGCGGCGATTCTGGCGTCATGTATTCGCGGACCCGAAAGCTTGGCTCGAATTGAGAGTTCATAAAGATTTTTTAGATGACTACTCGCTTCCGAAAGCAAATAAAGATTTCCAGCCATTCCTAACGTGTCAACGGCAGTGAAAGCAGTCTCGATGGGAGTGGGGTTTTTGAAAATACGTGGATTGGTGATCACTCCTATAAATTCATGTATACAAGGCCAAGGGATTGCCCATGCGGTGTTATCATTTCGAAGTTCATTAACAAGAAGTTTTGCTTTTTCGTGATGCTCGCTTTCTACTCGATGAGCATAAACCAGTAAATTGGTATCTACAGCGATCACGTACCTCGTCCCCGGTAAGTTTCCTCAAGTATCTTGTTCCAATTCCAATCTCGAAACTCTTCTGTCATCCCGGTGCCGCCATAAGTGACTAATGGCGGAAGCACTTTGGATACTTTTTTTTGCTTTTCTTTTAAAACAAGTCTCAACCCTTCTTCCGTAATGGCGCGGAAGGTCTTTTTTTCACGCTTCGCCAGTCCTCGTGCACGCTCGAATAAATCGTCTGCAATTTCGATTGTGGTTTTCATAATATGGGTACCCATACTCCACTGGGTCTCGATTTTAAGCAAGGATCTTATAGATTCAAAGCAGAGCAGGGGAATATCCCACTTCAATGATACTGCATGTTTCTTTCACCTTCAGGCCCAGTTCCCGGGCTTTTTGCAGGACGGCAGAGGATTCGGTGCCAGGATTGAGCCACAGTTCGTCACAGCCTCTTTCTGCAATATCCGGCAGAAGTTGAAGCAACCGTTCAGGACCGACATAAACGCTAACCAGTATTGGTCGCACGGGAAGATCCTTGATGGATTTAAAGCAGGGCAGGTTTTCGACGACGTTCTGGGCTGGATGGACGGGATAGACCTGATAACCGGCCTTCTGAAAGGCCCTTACCGCCTTGTTTCCATACTTCGATCTGTCGTTATTCGCGCCGATGACGGCAACCGTTTTCATGAGTTACATTACGATGGAGTTAAAAAGAAATCTCTGAAAAGTTTTTGACCGCAGACAGTTTTGCCGTATGGTTGATCTCTCGTTGGAAGGCGGAAGGGTCAAATATTACGTTTGACATCCCAATCTGTTTCTGATGGAATTTACGTCCCCTAAATTTTGGGGAAAGATTTTATGTACGCTGTAATCGAGACCGGCAGCAAACAATATCGTGTCACCGCCGGGGACACTTTGGAAGTGGAACGTTTAGCTGTTGAAGCTGGGCAGCCTTTTACATTTGACCGTGTGTTGTTGGTCAGTAACGAAGGAAAAGTGACCGTGGGCGCTCCCACGATTGCTTCAGCCAGCATTGTCGCTGATGTTGTCGAACATATCCGGGGCGAAAAGAAAGTGGCTTTCAAGATGAGACGCCGCAAGGGATATCACCGCAAAGTGGGGCATCGCCAGGAGCTCACGGTGGTGAAGATTAAAGAAATTAAAGCATAATTTTATGGCACACAAGAAAGGTCAAGGAAGCGTTCGTAACGGGCGCGATAGTCGGAGCAAAAGGCTCGGCGTAAAAGAATTTGGCGGACAGGTTGTGACTGCAGGCAGCATCATCGTGCGTCAGCGTGGCTCCAAGTTTGTCGCTGGCAAAAATGTCGGCACGGGACGCGACTGGACATTGTTCGCACTCACGGATGGCCGTGTTCTGTTTGATAAAAACAGTTCCCGCATCAATATTGTCCCCGAGGCGATCGCCGCGGCTCAATAGTTAGCTAGACCCATTTACAATGGCGAGGTTTCAAACCTCGCCTTTTTTATTTTAGACCCAGACCGTCACAGGCTGGCAGATGCGGCCTTCCGTTTTTGCCTTTTTGTGGCATTATTTTCTGACCCATGTTTATTGACGAAATTAAAGTCTACGCCAAGGCCGGCCACGGTGGCAAAGGTTGTGTGGCGTTCCATCGCGAGGCGTATGTTCCCAAAGGCGGTCCTAGTGGCGGCAACGGTGGCCGGGGCGGGAGTGTCATTCTGGAGGCATGCCATGACCTCAACAACCTAATCCAACAGTTTTTTAATCCACGGCTGATTGCAGAAGTGGGCCAGGCGGGGATGGGAAAAGGGTGTGATGGGCTGGCGGGAAAAGATCTCATCATCAAGGTGCCATGTGGAACCCTGGTCTGGAAAATTCCCTCACGAGTGGTGCTTCCTTCCGAAGTGACCGATGACGAGGAAGGGGACGAGGAGCAAACCGAAGCGCCAGCAATTCCTCTGGGGACAAAGAAAAGAGGAGTCATCCGCACGGCGGGAAACGTGAAAGCCCTGGAAATCAGCCTGGAAGAAGAGAATCCAGATTTGGAACTGCCCATGGAGCAGGGTGACCCTGAACTGGTTGCCGACCTGGTCTCTCATGGTCAACAGTTTGTCCTTTGCAAAGGCGGACGTGGCGGTTTGGGAAATCGTAATTTTGCCACCTCCAAGCGCCAGACACCACGTTTTGCCCAGCCCGGCGAGGCCGGTGATGAAGGCGATTACAAATTTGAACTGCGCATCATGGCGGATGTAGGGATTGTGGGATATCCGAATGCGGGCAAGTCCACACTACTTACGGCCATTTCGCATGCGCGACCCAAAATTGCGCCTTATCCCTTTACGACACTTCATCCACAAATAGGCATCACCGAATATGCCGATTTCAAGAGGCTGACGGTGTGCGATGTCCCTGGAATTATTGAAGGCGCGCATAATAACGTGGGCCTGGGTCATGCATTTTTGCGGCACATCAAGCGCTGCAAAGTCCTGGTTTTCCTTTTGGATATGGCGGGAACGGATGGGCGAACTCCTTGGGACGATTACAAACAACTGGTCAAGGAATTGGAGTTGTATGATCCTGGCATGCTGGAGAAGCGGCGTCTGGTTGTGGCGAATAAAATGGACGAGGCAGTGGCGGAAGACAACCTGAAGAAATTCAAAAAGAAAATCACGAAAACGCCCGTGCTTCCTATTTCAGCTGCCTACGATAGTGGGATGGATACTTTTAAGAAAGCCATCCGTGACGCGGTGGAAGAAGCTGAATAATGCTTGTTCCAGTTTCGCCCCATCTGTTCTAATCTGCCCCCTGACTATGTTAAAAGCTGGTATTGTCGGACTTCCAAACGTCGGTAAATCCACACTTTTCAATGCGGTTACTCGCACTCGAAAAGCGGAAGCCGCCAATTATCCATTTTGCACGATTGATCCGAATGTGGGGATCGTGACCGTGCCCGATTCGAGGCTCGAAGTTTTATCACAAATTGCCAAAACCAAGGTGATCATCCCGGCGGCGGTGGAATTCGTGGACATCGCGGGGTTGGTAAAAGGTGCGGCTTCAGGTGAAGGCCTTGGGAATAAATTTCTGACTCACATTCGGGAAGTGGATGCATTGGTGCAAGTGGTGCGTTGTTTTGAAGATCCCGACATTCACCACGTTGCTGGTTCCATTGATCCTGTTCGGGACATTGAAACGATTACTACGGAGTTGGTTTTGTCGGACCTGGAAACGGTGAACAAGCGTATCGACAAAGTAGCCAAGGATGCCAAGCGTGGGGATAAAGTGGCCATCACCGAGCACGAGGTGCTGAAAAAGCTGCAACCGCACCTCAATTCAGGAAAACCAGCGCTCACCCTGGAACTGACGCCCGAAGAGCTGGTCACGACGAGGGGATTCTTTCTATTGACGGACAAACCGACAATTTACGCGGCTAACGTGAAAGAAGGGGAACTCGCAACTGCTGATCAAAATCCATTCGTGATGAAAGTCCGGGAATATGCCAAAGCCCACCATAGTTGCGATACGGTGGTGATTAGCGCTCAGATTGAAAGTGATCTCATTGATCTTTCCCCGGAAGAGGCCACGGCCTTTTTGAAGGAATTGGGTGTGGAGGAGTCAGGGGTTGGGGCGCTTATTCGCGGAACCTACAAATTGCTGGGGCTTCGCACTTATTTTACCGCCGGTGAAAAGGAAGTTCGCGCCTGGACCATTCATACAGGCGATACTGCTCCCAAAGCGGCTGGGGTAATCCACAGCGATTTCGAGCGAGGATTCATCAAGGCTGAAACCGTGGCTTACGATGACCTCGTCAAGTGCGGTTCAGTGGCCTCCGCGCGCGAAAAGGGCCTGTACCGAATGGAAGGCAAGGAATACGTGGTTAAAGACGGTGATGTACTCCTGTTTAAATTCAACGTTTAATGTTGATCGCAGTGACAGCGCCAAGGTCCTAAAAAGCCGCCGCGCAGATATTTCGGCATCGCCTTTCCAGCGGTTCCTGTTTAAAACGCCGGGATGCGTTACCGGCCCATCCCATCCTCCTTGTTTGTCGAAAACAGGAAACGATTAAAGTCGCATCTTCAGCCCAACTCGCTTGCCGTCGTCAATAATAACGATGTGCTCCCCACGAACGCGGATGGTTCACTTCTCCTTTTTCCGAGTTCGGACCTCTTTTATTTAACTGGCATCGAGCAGGAGGAAAGCATCCTGCTTTTGTATCCCGACTCCTCCGAAGAAAAATTCAAAGAGATTCTTTTTTTGCGGGATATCACTCCCATGACCGAAACGTGGGAAGGAAAAAAGTTAGACAAGGCGGAAGCGAGCCGGCTTTCTGGAATAAGCACTGTGGAATGGCTATCCTCATTTCCTGCCTTGTTCCGCCGGTTGATGTGCGAATCGGATAATGTCTATTTAAATTCCAATGAACACAAAAGGGCATCTTTGCCGGTGGAAACGCGGGAATCTCGTTTTGTTGCCGAATGCCAAAAAAATTATCCGCTTCATCATTATCATCGCCTGGCGAAAATCCTTCATCGGCTGCGCGCCGTTAAATCCAGTGAAGAGGTCGCGCTGATCAGACAGGTCTGTGATATTACGGAGGCGGGGTTTCGTCGAGTTGCCCGCTATCTGAAAGCGGGAGTAACCGAGACAGAAGTTGAAGCAGAATTTGCTCATGAATTTATTCGCCGGGGTGGAGGGTTTGCCTATTCACCAATCATTGCCTCCGGGGTCAATGCGTGCGCGCTCCATTACATTCAAAACGACAAACCGTGCGAGGATGGCGATTTGGTTCTACTTGATGTGGCCGCCAGTTACGCGCATTACAATTCGGATTTGACGCGCACGCTGCCGGTCAACGGTCGATTTTCCAGGAGGCAGCGAGCCGTTTATAATTCCGTACTGAAGGTGCTGAAAAAATCAGCAGCCAGCCTGGTTCCTGGCAAATTAATCCGTGACTGGCAAAAAGAAGCTGAAGGGATGATCGAGTACGAACTGTTGGAATTAGGGTTGTTAAAATCGAGCCAGATCAAAAAGCAAGACAAGAACAATCCCGCCTTTCGAAAATATTTTATGCACGGTGTCGGGCATCCCATTGGTCTGGATGTGCACGACGTGGGAATCACGACGGAACCGATGCAGGCCGGGTGGGTGATGACTTGCGAACCGGCTATTTATATTCGCGAAGAAGCCATGGCCATTCGACTGGAGAACGATTATTTGATCACCGATAACGGACCGGTGAACTTATTGCAATCAGTGCCAATGGAGACCGAAGATATAGAAGCGCTCATGGCAAAAAAATTGAGGAAATGAGCCGCATTTTTTTGTAGTGATACTTGTTTGGAGCCTTTTGGCATCCCCGGCGGCGGCCCACGCACAAGCCGTATATAACGAGCGCCTGGATATTCACTGGTTCGATAAAACAACAAACTTTGGTATCGCTCGGAACTGCCAGGAAAGCGTTCGGAGTTGACTGCCGTAAATCTTCTGTTATTCCGAGATTTGACTTAGCAGCGATCGGAGTTGCGGGCCAATTTTCAATAGTTCTTCTTTATGGGCGTAAGCGAGGGACTCCAGCATTTTCGTTCCACCCAAGGTTAGGCTCACGTACATTTCACGCCGGTCAATTTCGCCGCTTTTTTTTGTCACCAGGCCATCCTTCTCCAGGCGATTCACCAGACCGACAGCGCTGTTGTGATGAATGCAGAGTCGTTCGGCGAGTTCACCTACCGTGATGACTTCCCGCCCCGGAAATCCTTTGATGGCGAGCAACGCCTGATGTTGCTGGCCGGAAAGGCCTTCTTTTTTCGCGGCTTCTTCGCTGAACTGCAAGAAAAGCCTAAGCCGATAACGAAAAGCGGCGAGGGTTTCGTATTGCTTTTTGGTGAACATAGAATTGGTCAAATGGAGCTTGTGGAAATGGTAGGGGATGAGAAAGAGAATGAAAAGGTTGATTATATCGTGACACGACATAAAATTAATCGATGCGTTTTTCTTATTCGCCCATTCTTGCCGCCCTTTCCCGGGGGAAACTTTTACTGTTGTCTCCGGTTGTCGGCCTTCTGGCCGGGCTCGCTGCCTATGCGCTCTACAGTTTAATCGCCCTGGCAGGCAATTTGATTTTTTATCACACTGTTTCCACACAGTTGCCCGATTTTTCCCATCACCACCTTGGTCTTTGGGTTTTGGTTATTCCTGCTGCAGGGGGATTGATAGTGGGACTCATGGGGAAATTTGGGTCCTCTAAAATTCGCGGTCACGGCATTCCCGAAGCGATGGAAGCAGTGCTTTTTCACAAGAGCCGCATCGCTCCCCGTGTGGCGGTGCTTAAGCCCATCTCGACAGCGATCGCCATCGGTACAGGCGGTCCATTCGGAGCCGAAGGCCCGATAATCCAAACTGGGGGAGCCATAGGATCGCTGATGGGCCAGATGCTTCACATTACTGCAGCGGAAAGAAAAGTTCTGCTGGCATGCGGTGCGGCGGGGGGAATGGCTGCAACGTTCAGCACACCGATTGCGGCTGTCATCCTCGCGATTGAACTGTTGTTGTTTGAATTTAAGCCCCGGTCCTTCATTCCGATTTCCATTTCTTCGGCTGTGGCAACCTTTGTGCATATTCAACTTGTGGGTGCGGGACCGATGTTTGAAGTGCCACATCTGCATTTCGGGGGGTTGGTGCAAATCCCATTCCTTGTCGTTTTGGGATTATGTTGTGGAATTTATGCGGTCGTGTTTAGCAAAGCGTTGTATTGGGTTGAAGACCAGTTCGAAAAACTGCCATTTGATCCGATGTGGTGGCCCGCTATAGGCGGAATTGGTCTTGGATTAGTGGCGCTTTGGATGCCGAGGGTCCTGGGGGTGGGCTACGAGACGATCAGCGACATTTTAAATGCACGGCTTGGGCTTGGCCTACTCCTCGCGATAATGGTGGCAAAGGCATTGGCTTTGCTCTTCTCGCTGGGCTCCGGGACCTCTGGAGGATTACTGGCTCCCATGTTCACTTCTGGAGCGGCTTTAGGGGCTTCTTTTGCCTTGCTCGCGAACCATCTATCGCCGAGTCCCGGGCTTGATCCATCCACATTTGCCCTGGTGGCGATGGCGGCGGTGTTTGGCGCGGCGTCTCGTTCCACACTGGCATTTGTACTTTTTGCCTTTGAGATTACCCGGGCCTACGATTCCATTCTTCCGCTTCTGCTTGCCTGTTCGGTGGCCTCCGCTCTCGCACAGGTCTTCATGAAACAATCGATCATGACAGAAAAGCTGGCGCGACGGGGGTTGCGAGTGAACCAGGATTACAGTGTCGATCCCCTTCATCACTCTACTGTGAAGGAAGTCATGGACCCAAAACCAATTCTTATTCCAGACACCATGACGGTGGAACAAATGGCAGAAAGGTTGTCGAGTCACGACCCCTCTTTTGGAACCCGGCATGCATTTTGCATTGTTGACAAAAACGAACGGTTAGTGGGCATCATTACCAGGACGGATGTGGTGGAAGCCTTGCGCCGGGAAGAGGATGCGACTGTGCTCGAAGCGGGATCAACTTATCCGCTGGTTACATATCCAGACGCCCCGCTGAGTGAGGCGCTGAACCTGATGCTGACTCATGAGATTGGAAGATTGCCGGTGGTAAGCCGGGATGATGTGAGGCAAATTGTGGGTTACCTTGGCCGCGGGGATATCCTGGAAGCCCGTCGAAAGCATTTGGTCGAGGAGCATCATGTCGAAACAGGCTGGCTCCCCGGTCGACGGAACGGGAAGCTGATCAATTCAAGCGCTCCAGCCAGTTAAGGGGAATACGGGGGTCCTCCTCGGAGAAAGCCTGAGAGAAATAATTGCACTTCCTGAACAGGTTTCCTTTGCGGCCTCTGCTTCAAAGTGTACACTGCGCTCCTATGGCTGAAACAAAAAGAAAAGCGAACCCTGCTTTAATGAAACCAGTTCAACCTGACGCCCTGCTGTCTGAAGTAGTGGGCAAAGAGCCATGTCCTCGTGGTGAAGTGGTGAAAAAGCTTTGGGATTATATTAAGAAACACAAATTGCAAGATCCAAAAAACAAACGCATGATCATAGCAGACGACAAGCTCAAACCCGTTTTTAATGGCAAAAAGCAAGTCGACATGTTTGAGATGACCAAGCTGGTTTCCGGGCATTTGAAGTAATCAATCAACTCAATTTTGATAAGAAGTCGGACCCAAGAAATTGGGTTCGATTTTTTTTTTAGTTGCAACCGGGAAAGGAGTTGAAAAACACCCTCTGAAGGGAAAAAAGCCAGTGATTTAACCGTTTGGGATGATATCTGCGTGGCTTTAATCGAAATGGTCTATTGTCTCGAGGATTCGGAAAATCCGGTCATGGCACAATCACGACCGGATCCATGTGGCCGCCGAATGATTACCGCCGGAGTCCTCGTTCACCGAGCCATGAGTAATTGTGAAGAACCATTGTTTTAAGCCCGAACGGCTTGATGGCATGGTTACGGATATGTTTAATCGCTTCTTCAATCGAATCGGTCGCATAAATAAGTTTCAGGTCATCCGGGCCGATCATTTTTTCGCGGGCCATTTTTTCAACAAATTCGAGGAGTTCCTTCCAATATGCAGTGCCCATGATGATGATGGGAAAGTGGGCCAGTTTGCCGGTTTGGATCAGGGTCAGCGCTTCGAATAATTCATCGACGGTTCCGGCCCCGCCGGGCATGACCACGAAGGCATAAGAATATTTCATCAAAAGTGTCTTACGCACAAAGAAATATTCCATGGTTACGCAGCGATCCAGGTAGGCATTTTCGCTTTGTTCGAAGGGAAGTTTAATATTGCAGCCCACCGATCTGCCTCCCGCCTCCCGGGCTCCCCGATTTCCCGCTTCCATGATTCCAGGTCCAGCCCCGGTCATCACGGTGAACCCCAGTTCAGCGAGCGCGCCTCCCATTTTACGGGCGAGTTCATAATGTGGATCTCCCTCTTTGGTGCGGGCTGAGCCAAAGATAGTCACGCAAGGTCCCACGAAATGAAGCACGCGCAGTCCACGAATGAAATCCGCCATAATGCGAAACAAGGTGCACAGTTCGCTAAAGCGGGACTTGGGCCCCTTGATCATCTCCGCATCGGGAGGGGAAGGAGTGGCTGGTTTTTGCACCTCAATCCCGGGACCTGCTGCGGGCGCTGACGATGGGGAAGGGGAATTTGAGGAGGAGTCCGGTAAATTCATATTGGATGAATATAGATATAACGGAAAGCAAAGTGAGAGTCACTGAAAGAGAAGGCCGCCAGCATTCTTCCTTGCCTTTGCTTCACTATGGTTTTGAATTCAGGCACCCAAAGCTTCTGTAAGATGAATACTTTTTATCGCTCTGCTATTGCCGTTGTTGCTTTCGCATGGGTTGGTTCTCCATGCATGGCGCAGGACGCCAAAGACAAAACCACTCCTTTCCTTTCCGATGCCGACCTTATGAAACAGGTCACTATTCCTCCCGGCTTTGAGGCCACGATTTTCGGCAAGCCGCCTGAAGTGAATTATCCCGTCTTTGTGTCGGCGGCTGTCGACGGAACTCTCTATATTTCTTCTGACCGCAATGGGTCTCTTGATCGTTCGCTCCATCGTGGTCGAATCATTCGAGCCCGGGACACCGATGGCGATGGGAAGGCCGACGAGTTTAAACTATTTGTTCCTGATGTGGATTCCCCCCGGGGCCTCGTTTGGGATCATGATCGCCTCTATCTCATGCATCCACCTCATATCAGTGTCTATGTTGATAAAGACGGTGACGGAGTGGTGGACGAAGAAAAAATCCTGGTGAAGAATATCGCCTTTGGTTTTAAGGATCGACCTGCTGACCATACTTCAAATGGCCTGGAACTGGGGATCGATGGCTGGATTTATTGTGCGATTGGGGATTTTGGTTTCATGGAAGCGGAAGGCACCGACGGCCGGAAATTGCAACTGCGCGGTGGAGGGGTAGTGCGAGTGCGCCCGGATGGGAGCGGCTTGGAACTTTATTCCCGCGGCACGCGCAACATCCTGGAAGCAGCGGTGAGCCCGAACCTCGATATTTTTGCGCGCGATAACACGAATGACGGCGATGGCTGGGATATTCGGTTCCACCATTTTGTCGGACTCAGCGAGCATGGATACCCTTCGTTGTTTAAGCATTTTTCAGGAGAATACATTGAACGCATCGCGGATTACGGAAACGGGTCAGGATGTGGCGCTTTGTTCCTCAGCGAACCGGGATTTCCGAATGGCTATAATGATGCGATCTACACGGCCGATTGGGGTCGAGATTGGATTTACCGGCATAACCCGACTCCCCGGGGCGCCACTTTCGCGATTGACCAGACCCAATTTATCCATTCCGCGCGCACCACGGACCTCGACGTGGACGGAATGAGCCGGCTGTATATTTCAAGCTGGCGTGGGGCGACTTTCAATTACACGGGAGAAAACGTGGGCTATGTGCTCCAGGTCAAACCCAAAGGTTATAAACCCGAGCCGCTGCCAAATTTTGCCAAAGCATCGCCACCTGAATTGTTGGAAATGTTAAAAACGCCAAGCCATCGGCGTCGACTCGAAGCTCAACGTGAACTGGTGCGCCGGGGCCTTGATGGAAAAAGCATTTCAGGACTTGTTGCCCTGGCTAATGACGAGGCGCAGGCCATGCCGGTAAGGGTGGCCGCGATCTTTGCTTTGAAACAGGGCCTTCATGCCCAGGCAGCTCCCATCCTGCAAAAACTTTTGGCTACTGCCTCGGTTCGCGAGTACGCGGTTCGCGCATTAACGGACCGGCTCGAAGAACTGGAAGGAGTTCAAAGCAGTGATATCGTCAAAGCGTTGAGTGATTCCAATCCGCGCGTGCGGCGCGAGGCGGCGTTCGCCGTTGCAAGGCTTGGCAAACCGGAAAATGCTGTGGCCCTGGAACCCGTCCTGGGTGATCCGGATCCCATCGTTGCCCACACTGCGGTGCAAGCCGTGAAGGTGTTGAATACTAGCGCAGTTGCTTTTCACGTGATCGATTCGAACAACAGTTCCTCAGAGCAGCGGCTTCACGCTTTCCATGTTCTGCAATCACTTCACAACGCGGAAGTGGTTACAGGTTTAATTGATCGGCTGGGCAAAAACAAAGATCCGGAATTAAAACATGGATTGATCACCGCTTTAAGCCGCCTTTACTACAAGGATGGGGAATGGAAAGGTAACAGTTGGGGAACCCGGCCGGACACCAGCGGGCCGTACTACCAGCCGGAGGAATGGGCAGAAACGCCTCGGATTAAGGCAGTCCTTAAAGCAGAGCTCTTGAAAAGCAGCCCTCAGGATGCCGGCATTGTCATGGAGGAAATGGCGCGCCATAAAATCCAGGCTGACGATGCGACAGACACCATTATCGGGCTTGCCCTGGCCAACCCGTCCCTGGCTGCTCCAGCAATCGCGCAACTTTCACGTGCTGACTCCGTACCGGTAAAAGCCTTGCCCATTCTTATCAAGGCTTCCCATGACAGCGCCTCTTCACCAGAAACCCTATCCATGGCTGTCGTGAGCATGACGAAAGTTAACGACCCACAAATTGTTGAACCCATTTTAAGCGCCCTGGTTCAACTCAAAGCCACTGCATCTGGAGACAAAGAGTTTCGGGCAGCCCGGGATGCGTTTTTCAAATCGTCCAGACTTGACCAAAATTTGGAATCATTAAAAACCATTGCCGCTTCACAGGGACCTTTGTCTTCCTGGGCTGATGCCATCCTGATGGAGATTAGCGAGAGAAAGCAAAGCTCGCCCGAGGCGCGCACAGAAGCAAAAGCCGCTTTGGAGGCGGCTTGGCAAATCCCTGTCCGTCGAGTCCAAATCATCGAAGCCGTGGCCCTGGGTGAGAAACGGTCATGGCAGGAGAAAGTGATGTCTTCTGTCAACGACCCTGACCCTGGCGTCGTCAAGGCAGTCAATAAAACTGTCGCGACCATGCGATGGGACCGCGCGCGAGCTGCCGCAAATACAGCTTCGCCAAAGATCGAGAAACTGAAGGTGGAGCAAGTGATGGTAGCGGTTCAGACGAAACATGGAACGGTCAAAGCAGGTGAAGAATTATTCACCCGCCTGGGGTGCGTGAACTGCCACACCACGACGGCGGATCAGGCGTTGAAAGGACCATTCCTCGGCACCATTGCCTCCATCTACAAGCGGCCGGAGTTGGCCGAAGCCATCCTTCTCCCAAACAAAACCATTGCCCAGGGATTCGCGACGCACCATTTTGAGTTAAAGGACGGCACAGAAGTGGACGGTTTTGTAACCCAGGAAGCAGCTGACAAAGTGACCATAAGAAATGTGGCGGCCCAGGAAATGGAAATTAAATTATCCAACATAGCCAAACGCGCCAAACTGGAAACCAGCATCATGCCAGAAGGCCTGGTAGCCAACCTGACAGTCGAGGAGTTCGCATCTCTCCTGGATTACCTTGAGTCTTTGAACGCCAGGAAATAACGCGATCAAGAGTCACATTTGCATTGGTTTCGACTCCCCTTGACAATCGATGGGAGTTTGTGTTCTCCTATCGACGTCCGATAGAAGGGCGCCTATGCAAAAAACCGAACTCCTCCAGGGAACTCTCGACATGCTCATTCTCAAAGTCCTCAGTCGCGGTCCTACCCACGGCTTCGGCATCTGTCAGCACATTCAGCGGCTTTCTGAAGATGTCCTGAGCGTCGGCGAAGGTTCGCTTTATCCTGCCCTCTACCGTTTACAGGACCAGGGCTGGATCCAATCCGAATGGGGTCAATCTGAAAACAACCGTCGGGCCAAATTTTATCAGCTTACCAGGGCAGGCAAAAAACAACTCGAAGTCGAGAACGTCGGCTGGGAAAGAATGTGTCTGGCAATACGACAGGTTATGCAGTCCGCTTAACGGAACGGGAAACAGGGGGACCAATTGATCCATACGATTAAACGAATCAAGGCAGTTTTCTCTAAAAGGAAGTTCGATTCCGAAATGGAAGAAGAGCTTCGCTTGCATGTGGCATTGCGAATGGAGGAGAATATAAAGGCAGGCATGCAGCCCGGGGAGGCTCGCTACGCCGCCCTGAAGCAATTTGGATGGACGGAATCGATCAAGGAGCAGTGTCGCGATCAGCGCGGCATCAGCTGGCTGGATGCTTTCATTCAGGAACTTCATTTCGCCACGCGGCGCTTGATCAAGGAACGAGGATTCACCTCAGTGGCCCTGGCAACGCTCGCATTGTGCATTGGCTCAAATGTTATCATTTTCGCATTTGTGGATGGTCTGCTTTTGCGCCCGCTTCCCTTCCCTGATTCTGAACGCCTTGTTTGCATGCAACATTCCTATCCCGGGGCAGGGGTGGAGCGAATCGGTGCTTCGATGCCGAATTACTATGACTGGAAAAAAGGCATTCCGGCATTTGCATCAATTTCGGCCATAGAGAGCGGCACTGTGGTGGTGGGAAATGGGATTTCGCCTGTCAGGGTATTGAGTGAGCGTGTTTCTTCAGAGTTTTTCGAAACGCTTGGAATCAAACCGGCCCGCAGCCAATTGTTCAGCGAAAACCAAATGCCTCCTCCTGGCGCCAAAGTAGTAGTGGTGACCGACGATTACTGGAAAAGTCAATTCAACGCTGATCCCAATGTTATCGGTCACTCCATTCGGATAGACGGTCAGATAAACACTGTTACTGCGGTTCTGCCTCCAGGCTTCCGATATCTGTCCAGTCATGCGCAACTTTATTTTCCCATGGATCCTTCGCTCGCTGACCGCAGGCCCAATCAGCGTCATAGTGATAACATCCAGATTGTGGCCCGACTTGCGCCGGGCGTGTCTATTGGTACCGCCCAGTCGCAGATCGACGCCTTCGATGCCAGGCAGCTGGAGGATGATCCTTACGCAAACGAACTCAAGGCCGCCGGCGCCAATACCAAAGTCTATTCGCTTCATTCCAACCATGTTCGCTCCATTCGCTCCATTTTGTTAACCCTGCAGGCTGGAGCCGTTGTGTTGCTTTTGGTCGGTGGAGTCAACCTGATGAATTTATTATTGGTCAGGGCGACGGGGCGATCCAGGGAATACGCAGTTCGTCAGGCACTGGGCGCCAGCCAGATGCGATTGGCTTGTGAGGCTGCCATTGAAACCAGTTTGTTGGCAATCGCCGGTGGTGCTCTGGGGCTGGGCTTTGCAGCTTTTTGCATGCGTGCCATGGCGCTAATGCCTTCTTCTGCATTGCTCGGAACAGGTCCGGGCATGGACATTCGCACTGCGGCAGCAGGCGTGTTGGCTTCAGCGCTGTTAGGTGGAGTGCTGGCTATTCCGGTTACATGGTTTAACCAACGGAATAGAATGGCCGATGGTCTGAAGATGGAGTCCAGGGCCGGCACCGCAGGCACGGTTGTTCTACGCTTGCGCCATGCTTTTGTTGTCGCACAAATTACGCTGGCCCTGGTTTTGTTAACCGGGGCTGGATTGCTTGGAATGAGTTTGCATCGCGTGCTTTCGGTTTCTCCAGGTTTCAAACCGCAGCAGATTTTGACTGCACAACTCGGGCTTCCTCCAACAAAGTATCGTGATGACGCGGCTCGGCAGGCTTTCATGGATCGATTGCTTGACGAATTGCGCGGCCATCCAGGAATTGCTTTTGCGGCGCTCTCCACTTCGTCCCCGTTTATTCCCACCGAGGGGAATCGCAAAGTAATCTCTGTCGAGGGTTATGTTCCCCCACCGGGCAGCTCCATTCGAGGGCATTATAATTTTGCCATCGCCGGGGATTATTGCCAGACACTTGGCATTCCACTTCTGGAGGGTCGTTATTTTGAAACCTCAGATTATCATGCAAATAAGCGGAATTGCGTGGTGGACGAAGCTTTTGCCAAACGTTACTGGCCGCAAGGGGGAGCCCTCGGTCACAGGATCACCTGGGACGCAAAATTCAACGAAAGCGACGCTTTTACCATCGTCGGCGTGGTTGGTGAAATAAAACAAAACGACTTGGCCGACACTTCATCCCTGGGCACTCTTTATCGCCCCTTTAGAGGCGAGAAAACCCAGAGCCTTCATACGCTGATTCGATCGGAATTGCCACCTGCCAGCTTGAGCCTGGCCTTGCAGGAAGCCGTTCACCGCATTGATCCTGAATTGCCGGTGGATGATATCAAAGCCCTGCAGAAACGAATCGACGAAAGCCTGGATCAGCGGCGCACCCCAACTATTCTGGCTTCGCTTTTTGCCATCGCCTCACTCCTTCTTGTTGCTGTTGGAACCTATGGTGTGCTTGCTTACGCCATCACACAGCGCCGCCGCGAAATTGGGGTCAGAATGGCGCTGGGTGCGCTTCCCAGCCATGTCATTTTTCAGTTTTTATCCGTCGGGATCAAATTCCTGGCCATTGGATTGCCGTTGGGATTATTCATCTCATGGGCGGTTGGTCGCGCAATGAAAAGTCTTTTATTCCAAGTCGGTTCCATCGATGCCACCGTTTCTCTATTGGCCATCGTCGCCATGGCCCTGGTTGTCCTGATCGCAGTTTTAATTCCTTCACGCCGCGCTGCCCTGCTCGACCCCATGGCGTTGTTACGTCACGAATAATCACTATTTATGAATCCATGCACGACGACTTACTATTTGCGCCTTGCTCTCACCTTGCCGGCTTTTTTTCTGGTATCGTTGCACTGTTGTACCATGCAAGGCGCTACTGGGGATGTTAGTCCAGACCTTCCTTCGAAAATTCATAATCGAGCGATCACCAGTTTGAGCGTGAAAGATCGAAAAACCATTCACCTGGATGAAAGGGAAGGGGACGGCGTCGCATGGTGGCCGGACAAAACGCTTTCCAATGGAACCATTGAATTCGACGTTCGAGGAACGAATGTGATGCAAAAGAGCTTTGTTGGTATTGCCTTTCACGGACTCGATGAAAAAACCTACGACGCGGTTTACCTGCGTCCTTTTAATTTTCAAACTACTGATTCGGTCCGGCTTTCGCATGGTGTGCAGTACATTTCCCATCCCATCCACACCTGGAACAAACTTCGAGATGAAAGGGCTGGACAGTTTGAACATGAGGTTTCTCCTGCGTCGGACCCCAATGATTGGGTGCACGTCAAGGTTCTGGTCGAATATCCCCGGGTGCGCGTCTTCATCAATCAGTCAATCAAGCCTTCCCTCGACGTTCGGCAATTAAGTGATCGTAAGGGCGGTTGGATCGGGCTTTGGGTTGGTAACGGTTCTGGCGGTGATTTTGCAAATCTCGTCATCAAACCAATCCCGTGAGTTTGGATAGACTGTAATTTTGTAATCGGTTTCAGCGCTTCGCTTTTCTGATTCATGCTTCATCAAAAACACTACTGATCGGTAGGTCCACCGTTGTTTTGGAAAAAATTAAGCTCGACTTCAAATAAGTAAATTGTAAATTCCGGCTTCAGAGGAGTTAAACCACGACTACCAAAATGTCCGGGATTCCATCGCCAATTTCTATTGAGAGAGCAGAGATACGATTTGCCTTCACATCCGAAGTGAAGAAAGAGCGCTTCTACGCGATGGATTCTGTCCGTGCCGTAGCCATGCTCCTGGGCGTGGTGCTTCACATTGTGACCAGTGGATTCTCCTTGAAATTGCCGACCCCTCCTGCGGCGATCCAACTCATGAATTGGATACACGGTTTTCGAATGCCGCTATTCTTTCTTATTTCCGGCTTTTTCTGCCGAATGATGTATTTGCGTTATGGCTACGCAATTTATTTCCAGCGTCGCACCGGTAAGTTATCGGCAGCGCTGCTTGTTGCACTGGCGGGTCCCGTTGTTTTCTACGGTTTTAAATGCTTGTATGCCTTCTGCTTTCATCATTATCCCGATGCCGGCTTTTCATTCCTTCAGAATTTTGATCAGTTCAGAATCTATTTTCTTGGACTTGGGTCGCTTTGGTTCCTTTGGTACCTGATGATTTTTGCATCGGTGGGGCCGTTATTCGCGAAGCTGGTTTCCTCATCCTTCAATAAGGCAGGCAATCGATTTGGGCAGGAACGGTTTCAAAACTGGATGATTAAGTTGGGAATGGTTCCATTGGCTGTTGCCCTTATTTCCCTGCCGTTCAGGCTGGATTTGGTTCAGAATGGTTCGTGGGCTTTAGGCTTTGCATCCGGAATTACTTCTACATTTCCCGATGTAATCTGGCAGTTTCAGCCGGACTGGCCATTTTACTTTGTTTATTTTGCTTCCGGTTGGTGGTTGGAGAGAGCGAAGGGATCACTCAACATAGTTGCCAAATCCTGGGTTATCTATCTCCTGCTCGGCGTGATTTTTTACTTCGGTGGGGTATTTTTCGAAGGCCAATACTTTACCGACTACATAATGCTCCATAAAAATTGGCTGGGGATTGTTGGTTGCGGGCTCTTTAGTTTGGGAACTTCCTTTACGGTATTTGGCTTGATCGCCTTTTTCCAGTCGTTCATGAATCGATCCTCCTCCATGATTCGATATTTCTCTGATCGTGCCTTTTGGATCTATATTGCTCACTTTAAAATTGTCTCCAGGGTTTTGGTGGCACTTGATTACTGGCACCTTTCTTATGTGTTACAGACTTTTTTGGCTTTTTCGATAACCACCTTGTTGTCGTGTGCCATTTACGATTTGTTTGTTCGCCCCACTTTTCTGAGTTCGATATTCGGATCCACCAAACCTGCGGTCGCCGTCGATTTCAAGGAATTACATAACCAGCTGACCAGCACCCAGTCAGAACCGATCACTTCGCTTTAGCTCGTGCGGTCGACCCACTCGTCGTTGACGATTGAAGTAAAGGTTTCTATAGTTTGTGGCTTGCACTCTTTCACCCTCATAACCATCGTTTCAGCAGCCTCTGCCTTCATGATTTCTGCTGCTGAGGTAACACCCACTCCACCACCAGTTCGTCGGCCCGCTGCGCGTCAACCCAGTGGGATGGCCATTCAGGAAAACCGGGCCACGCCTCCCGAACGGATTCGTGCAGCCAAAGATTTTAAGGTGGAGTTGCTCTACTCGGTCCCCTCGGACAAGCAGGGTTCCTGGGTCAATATGTGCCTTGATAACAAAGGCCGAATCATCGTCAGCGACCAATATGGAGGTTTATACCGATTCGCAGCGCCTGCTCCAGGCAAGGAATTGGATCCCGCGACGATTGAACCCATCCCGGCGAAAATCCGTGCCGCCAATGGCTTGCTGTGGGCCTTCGATTCTCTCTATGTGATGGTTAACGACTACGAGAAGAAAATGGAGAGCGGACTCTATCGGCTTTCCTCCTCTTCTCAAAGTGACGACCGGCTCGACCAGGTTGAGAAAATTCATGGCTTCCAGGCGAGTGGCGATCACGGCACCCACGCCATTCTCCTTTCGCCGGATAAGAAATCCCTCTTCCTGGTGACAGGTGATTCGACAATTCCCTCGACCTATACCTCCACCCGTGTTCCCCCGTATTGGGGCGAAGATCATTTGCTGCCCCGCATGCCGGATGGTCGCGGCTTCATGAGAGATGTTATGGCGCCAGGGGGTATCATTTACAAAGTTTCACCAGATGGAAAAGAGTTTGAAGTTTACTCGAGTGGGTATCGAAATATTTTCGATGCTGCGTTCAATAACGAGGGTGAACTTTTCACTTATGATGCCGATATGGAGTATGATTTTAATACGCCATGGTATCGACCTACGCGAATTTGTCATGTTGTGAGCGGCAGCGAATACGGGTGGAGGAATGGCGCAGGCAAGTGGCCGGAATGGTATCCGGATTCATTGCCACCAGTCCTGAATATCGGGCCAGGTTCTCCAACGGGAACCACGTTTGGTTACGGCGCCAGGTTTCCCGCTGCCTACCAGAATGCTTTGTTCGCTCTCGATTGGAGTTGGGGAAAAGTCTATGCCGTCAAAATGGTGCCCCGGGGCTCGAGCTACGTGGCAACTAAAGAGGAATTCCTCTCTGGTTCGCCCCTGCCAGTCACTGACGTGATTATCAATCCTGCAGACGGCGCAATGTATTTCACCATCGGCGGGCGCAAAGTTCAGTCGGGGATTTATCGAGTTACCTACACCGGAGCTGAATCGACTGCTCCTGCGACGATTGATCACACCGGCGAAAAAGCCAGGGCATTACGGCACAAATTGGAAGCATTCCATGGACACACTGATCCTGCCGCCGTGAAGGAATCCTGGAAGTATTTGGATCATGAAGATCCATTTATCCGCACAGCAGCGCGAGTCGCCATCGAACATCAGCCTGTAAGCCAGTGGTCTGAGCGGGCACTTAAAGAAAGTAATCCTGAGAAACAGGTTCAGGCATTACTAGCCCTCACACGCACGACCGGCATCGATCGTTTTCACCGCAAGCCAACGGACGCACCAATCGATAAGGCCATGCAGGCTAAGATTCTGGCGGCCTTGCAGAACATCCGTTGGTCGCGATTAAATAATGAGGAGCGCATCACACTGGTGAGGGACTACCAGATTTGCCTGAACCGTTTCGAGCGGCCTGATGACGCCACCGTGGAAAAAATAATCAACAAACTGGATTCTGAATTTCCGGCTCCCACGGTTGAGTTAAACCGCGTGCTCTGTGAAACATTGGTTTATTTGCAGAGCCCGAACGTTGCGGCCAAAGCGGTGAATCTTTTAAACAAGGCTCCAACCCAGCAGGAACAGATGGAATATGCCCGATCCCTTCGAATGCTGAAAACTGGATGGACCGACAAAACCCATACTGAGTATTTCGAGTGGTTTTTAAAGGCCGCGAACTACAAGGGTGGAGCGAGTTTCGAGAAATTCGTAGAGAATATTAAGAACGATGCCGTGGCGAGCCTGAGTGACAAAGAAAAGGCGGCTCTCAAGACGGTGATCGAGAGGAAGGCGGAAAAGAAGAGCCCGCTGGAAGTATTTGCTTCTGCTCTTGCTGGACGCACCACGACTCACGAATGGACTTTGGACGAGTTGAGCGCCGCTTCTCAGGGCAATATGAAAAAACGCAGCTTTGATAATGGTAAACGAATGTTTGGGGCTGTGGGTTGTTTTGCCTGCCATCGTTTTGCCAATGAAGGTGGTATGACCGGTCCTGATTTGACAGGCGCCGGAGGACGTTACTCGGTTAAGGATCTCCTCGACCAGGTGATTAATCCAAGCAAAGAAATCAACGAACAGTTTGTTCCTGTCGTGCTGACTAAAACGAATGGAGATACCGTCACCGGCGTTATTGTGAATCTCAACAACGACACTGTTATGATTAACACCGATCCCGCATCGCCAAACGAGCAAACAACAGTGGATCGCAAACAGGTGAAGAGCATTGAGCGTTCAAAAGTCTCACCGATGCCTGAAGGTTTACTGAACATATTGACCAGGGAAGAAATTCTGGATCTTGCCGCGTTTGTGCTATCCGGCGGGGATGCGAAGAATTCGATGTTCAAATAGATAACCTTTCCAATGGGCGACGATCGTTTTTACGGCCGTCGCCCTTTTTGTTTTTGGAGTGGGATTTGGTTCAGGGGCGCTGTCGCATTATTTTGGAATCCTATGCGCATCAAGGCAGGCGCAAGGGCCGGGTGGAGGAGAAAACTGCCTATCCGTGAGCGGGAGCTGGGATTCCCTGGGGAACATGTTTAGACCTGCGGAACCGCAGTTTCAAGTGCTCAAAGAACAGGTAAACGACAGGTGTCGTGTAGAGGGTGAGAACCTGGGATACAATCAAGCCACCAACCACCGCGATGCCGAGCGGTTGCCGAAGTTCGGCCCCGGTGCCAAGGCTCATCGCGAGGGGGATGGCTCCGAGCAACGCGGCCATGGTGGTCATCATGATGGGACGGAAACGGATGATACAGGCTTTATAAATCGCATCTTCCGGGGAGAGTCCCTCTGTCTTTTCGGCGTCGAGGGCGAAATCGATCATCATGATCGCGTTTTTCTTAACAATGCCTATTAATAAAATAATGCCAATGAAAGATACCAGCGACAGGTCGAGACCAAAGACGCTAAGAGCCAGAAGGGCGCCGACACCTGCGGAAGGAAGAGTGGATAGAATGGTGAGAGGGTGGATCAGGCTTTCGTAAAGCATCCCGAGAACGACATAGACGGTGACGAGGGCTGCGAGCAGCAGAATGGGGGTGTTTGAAATGGAACTTTGGAATACCTGGGCGGTGCCCTGGAAACTTCCCTGGACGCTGGAAGGCATTCCCATTTCCTGTGCTGCCTCCTGGATGAGTGTGGTCGCCTCGCCGAGTGAAACCCCTTCGACCAGGTTAAAGGAAATGGTGATGGCAGGAAATTGGCTTTGGTGATTGACGGATAAATTGGAAGTGGTTTCCCGGAACTTTGCCACGGCTGAGAGAGGGATTTGTTTTCCAGTGGTCGACTTTAAGAAAATCTTTTCAAGAGCTCGCGGGTCTTTCAGAAATTCCGGGTCGACTTCAAGAATGACGTAGTGCTGGTTGTACCGTTTGTAAATGGTGGAGACCTGACGCTGGCCAAACGCATCGTATAAAATATTATCGATCATGGCGGGCGAAACTCCCAGCCTGGCAGCGGCATCCCGGTCCACTGCGACATTGACCTGCATTCCACGCAGTTGCTGGTCGCTGGTGACGTCGCGAAGTTCAGGAAGCTTGCGAAGGCGGGCGAGAAGCGTCGTTGACCATTGGTTGAGCTCGGCAAGGTCGGATGATTGAAGAGCGTACTGATACTGGCTCTTGGACATTCTTCCGCCGACACGGATGTCCTGGTTGGCACTAAGGAAGACCGTAATACCCGCGACGTTCGCCATTTTGGCGCGAATTCTGGCGATCACCGTTTCAACCCGGACTTTTCTTTCCGAGAGAGGTTTGAGAGTGATAAACATGCGGCCATTGTTCACTGTGCCGCTACCCGCTGCAGCACCGATGAATGAGCCCAGCGCTTCGACTGCAGGGTCTGACATGATAATCCCGGCCACCTTGGTTTGCAGTTCGGCCATGGCTTTGAAGGAAATGTCCTGGGCGGCTTCAGTGACCGCCATCATGGACCCCGTGTCCTGTTGCGGAAAAAAGCCTTTGGGTATTCTGCCGAAAAGAAAAACGGTGAGAGCGATGGTTAGAGCAGTGACGATTAGCATGACGGGTTGATGCTTCAAAACCCATTTGAGACCGCGTTCGTAACTGTGCAGCACGGAGTTAAAGGCGCGTTCCAATAAACGATTGAACCAACCCGGGGGCGGGTAGGAACCTTCCGACCGCAGGAATTTTGCGCATAACATCGGCGTCACTGTTAAAGAGATGACCCCGGAAACAAGAATAGCCACGCTCAGCGTCACGGCGAATTCATGGAATAATCGGCCAACCAGTCCGCCCATGAAGAGAAGCGGAATAAAAACCGCCACCAGTGAGAGGCTCATTGAAACCACGGTAAAAGCAATCTGACGTGCACCCTTAATGGCGGAGGCAAAGGCTGGTTCTCCTGCCTCGATGAAGCGATAAACGTTTTCGATGACCACGATGGCGTCATCCACGACGAATCCCACCGAGATCGTGATCGCCATGAGGGAGAGATTATCAATGCTGAAATCGAAAAGGTACATGGCGCCGAAGGTGCCAGCCAGGGCAAGAGGAACAGTGACGCTGGCAATAAAAGTGGGCCAGAACCGTCGCAGGAAAAGGAAGACAACCATGACCACCAACGCAATGCTGAGCATCAGGGAGAATTGGACTTCTGCAACCGAGGAGCGAATGGTGGTGGTTCTATCGCTGATGCGGGTTATTTTTATGGTTGGCGGAAGCCAGGTTTGAAGGTGGGGCAAAACATCTTTGATGCGGTCTACAGTTTCAATCACGTTCGCATCAGGTTGTTTGAAGACGATGATCAGGACAGCTCGTTGCGTTCCGACCCAGCCAGCCAGGCGCTCGTTCTCCACGCCATCCGAAATTCTTCCAATACTGTTCAGGCGTATGGGAGTGTTGTTTCTTTGCGTCAGTATCAGCGACTCGTAGTCCCGGGCTTCCATCAGCTGGTCATTGACCGAGATGGAGTAGGAAAGCCCATCGGACTCGACGCTTCCCTTGGGGGCATCGACGTTTACCTGGGAAAGAAGATTGCGAACATCGTCGAGGCTGAGCCCTGTCGAAGCAAGTGCTCCTGGATCTACCTGAACACGGACTGCCGCCTTTTCCGCCCCATTGATCACAACCTGGCTGACTCCTTCGACCTGGCTGAGGCGCTGGGCGATGATTGTGTCCGAGTATTCGTAAACCTGCAGAGCCGAGAGCGTATCCGAGGTGAGAGCAAGGACCATGATGGGAGCATCTGCTGGATTAATTTTTCTGTAATTCGGCTTGCTCGGCATGTTGATCGGCAGATCGCTGGAAGCTGCATTGATTGCCGCCATGACATCCTGGGCAGCGCTTTCTACTTTTCGATCCAGGTCAAATTGTATGTTGATAGTGCTTCCGCCCAGGGTGCTGACGGAGGTCATTTCCGAAATACCGGCGATTTGGCCCAGTTGCTTTTCGAGAGGGGCCGCGAGACTGGAGGCGACGGTGGCGGCATCCGCTCCCGGAAGCGATGCCGAGACCATGATGACTGGATATTCGACGCGCGGGACGGGGGCCACCGGGAGAAAGTGGTAAGCGACAATACCCAACAAAAGGAGGCCGGCCGCGAGCAGCGAAGTGCCTGCGGGCCGCCTGATGAATGGTTCGGAAATACTCATTGTCCGAGAGAAGGTTCAGCGGTGGCTGGCCCAACTGGCAACTCAAGCTGGGTGGATGATCGACCGACTTTGCTTTTAACCCAGGAGGAGAGACGCTCCATGTAGAGATAAATAACCGGGGTTGTGTAAAGAGTCAAAAATTGAGAAAGGAGCAGGCCACCAATAATGGTGATACCGAGAGGCCGGCGCAGCTCGGAACCCGTTCCGCGTTCGAGGGCCAGCGGCAACGCGCCAAGCAGCGCGGCCATGGTGGTCATCATGATGGGCCGAAACCGGAGGATGCATGCCTTGTAGATCGACGCCTCAGGCGAAAGATTTTCCTCGCGCTCCGCCTCAATGGCGAAATCAATCATCATGATGGCATTTTTCTTAACAATTCCTATCAGAAGAATGATCCCAATGAGCGCCACCAGCGAAAGTTCAGAACCGCAAACGATGATGGCCAGCAAGGCGCCAACACCGGCGGAGGGCAGGCTGGAAAGAATGGTGATAGGGTGAATATAACTTTCGTAAAGGACGCCGAGCACGATGTAAATGACGACAATCGCCGCAAGGATGAGGAAGGGCTCACTCTTGAGGGAAGAGCGAAACTCCGCAGCGCTCCCTGAGAATGTGGGAGTGATGGTTGGCGGCAGACCGACCCGGGTTTCAATGCCCTGAATTTCTTTTATTGCTTCACCCAGGGCGTGTCCGGGATTGAGGTTGAAGGAAATGGTAACGGCTGGGAATTGTCCTTCATGCACGATTGCCAGTGGTGCCGTGACCGTGGTGACCTCGGCAAATTCCTTCAGAGGAATCATTTGCCCGGTTGCTGACTTTACGTAAATTTTATCAAGCGACTCGGGGCTGGTTTGAAATTCAGGGGACGCCTCAAGGATGACACGATACTGATTGAGCTGGGTAAAAATGGTCGAAATCTGGCGCTGGCCAAAAGCATCATAAAGAGTGTCATCGATGGCCTGAGGAAGGATGTTGAGTCGTGAGGCTTTATTGCGGTCGACGTTCACCTTGATTTGATAACCGTGAGATTGCTGATCGGAGGCGACATCGGCCAATTGCGGCAGATTTCTGAACTCCTGCAACAACCGGGTGGACCATTCACTTAACTCCTCCTCATCGGCGTCCTGGAGTGTGTATTGGTATTGAGTGCGGCTGACTCGACTGTCGATTTGCACGTCCTGCACGGCCTGCATAAAAAGGGACATTCCTTCCACGTCGCGAGTGGAGTCGCGCAATCGCTTGATGACATCCTCGATACTGGTGCGGCGATTGTCCTTGGACTTGAGATTGATATAAAGTTTACCGGTATTGAGGGTGGGATTGACGGTTCCACTGCCCACGAAAGAGGCAACGCTTTCGACGTCAGGGTCTTTCTCCACTATCTCAGCGATCACCCGCTGATGCTCCACCATGGATTTAAAGGAAATCGATTGGGCCGCGTCCGTGACGCCGATGATGAGACCGGTGTCCTGGTAGGGCAGAAGGCCTTTCGGGACAATGATATAAAGCCAGACTGTGGCAATGAGAGTGGCAAAGGCCGTGAGGAGAGTAAAAAATTGGTGACGAAACACCCATTTCAAACCAGCTTCGTACATGGCTAGAAACCAAACGAAAAAACGTTCGGTTGTGTTGTAGAACCGGCCATGACTGTCGTGAGATTCCGCCTTAAGAAGCCGGGAGCACATCATCGGGGTGAGTGTGAGTGAAACAATGGCAGAGACGACCACGGAGATAGTCAGCGTGATGGCAAATTCGCGGAATAACCTTCCCACAATACCCGTCATGAAAATGAGAGGAATGAAAACCGCAATCAATGAGAGGCTCAGGGAAATGACGGTAAAACCAATTTGTTTGGCCCCCTTGAGGGCAGCGGTCATGGGTGTCTCTCCGGCTTCGATATAACGCACGATATTCTCGATCATGACAATCGCGTCGTCCACCACGAACCCGGTGGAAATGGTCAAAGCCATGAGGGAGAGGTTATCGAGACTGAACCCGATTAATTTCATCACACCAAAGGTGCCGATGATGGCGAGGGGGAGCGCTACGCTTGTAATCACGGTTGCCCAGAGCTTTCGGAGGAAAACGAAGATAACCATAACTACCAGGCCTATGGTCAACAGCATGGTGAATTGAACATCTTTGATGGAGGCGCGAATGGTCTCTGTTCTGTCAGTCAATATACCGACAGCCACGGAAGGCGGGATGGATGCGCGCAGTTTAGGGAGGAGAGCTTTTACTTTTTCTGCCGTCTGGATGATGTTGGCGCCGGGTTGACGCTGGATGTCGAGAATGACCGAAGGTTTGTTCCCGACCCAGCCGGCAAGACGCACGTTTTCCACATTGTCTATCACTTCGCCGATATCCTTGAGGCGGATGGGAGAGCCGTTTTTATAAGCAATAATCAGGTTTTTATATTCGTCCGCAGAAACCACCTGGTCGTTGGCGGTGATGGCGAAAGATTGTTTGGGGCCATCAAAGCTGCCTTTGGGGGCATTGATGTTATTTTGCAGAAGGGCGCTGCGGATATCCTCGAAACCGAGACCGAGGCCGGCGAGCGAGGAGGGATTGATGCGAATACGAACGGCAGGTTTCTGATTTCCTTCGATAGTTACGAGGCCCACTCCGCTGACTTCGCTTAATTTTTGGGCCAGCACGGTGTCTGCGAGATCATTGACTTTTTCCATGGGCAACGTCTCCGAACTGATCTGCAAGGTAAGGATGGGCGTATCCGCCGGGTTCACCTTTGCATAGCTCGGCGGGTTCGGCATGGTCTTGGGCAGAAAACCACTGGCTGAATTTATGGCCGCTTGAACATCCTGAGCTGCGGCATCGATCTCCCTGTCCAGATTAAACTGTAGCGTGATGCTGGTAACCCCAAAGGAGCTGATGGAGGTCATCATGGCCAGCCCGCTGATTTGTCCAAATTGGCGCTCGAGTGGAGTCGTCACGGAGGAAGCCATTACCTCGGGACTGGCCCCAGGGTATTGCGCAGTGACCTGAACCGTAGGGAAATCGATGGGTGGCAGGGCGGAAATGGGCAGTAGCGTGTATCCGAGTAACCCCATCAACACCACACCAACCATAAGGAGGGAGGTGGCGACGGGCCGTTTAATGAATGGTTCGGAAATGTTCACGAATCATTCGTGGGCGGACGTTTTTGTTTCTTTTTTATCCTTCCCGACTCCGGGCTTGCCGGATGTTGCAGCAGGCGGCCCGGTCCGTTTTGCTGTTTCTGCGGGTTTTATTTTGGAGCCAGCCTGAAGGCGGAACTGCCCATCTACGACCACTTCCTGGCCCGGCGCGAGTCCTTCCTCTATCAATGCCTCGCCACGATTGATTTTGCCGACTTTGATCGGCTGAATTTTAGCGATGGTATTCGTGGACTCTTTCTCGACCACAAAAGCATAGGTTCCGTCAGGACCTCTCTGAACCACGGAAGCAGGAACCACCAGGCCATTCTTGATCGTTCGAAGCACAACCCTGACATTGACGAAGCGTCCCGGCCACAGGGTGGAGTTCTTATTCTCAAAAGTGCCTTTGAACCGTATGGTGGCAGTGGTCGAATCGATTTGATTGTCGATGACCGTCAGTTTGCCCTCCTCAATGACCGCGTTGTTATCGCGACCGATTGCCTGAATGACGATTTTGTCCTGGCCGGTGGTTTGCACTTCGTCCAGATATTGTTCAGGAAGTGTAAAGACAATGGAAATGGGTTGGATTTGGGTGATGACCACAATGCCGTTGGCATCGTTCGCATGGACGATGTTTCCCTCGTCGACGAGTCGGAGTCCAATTTTGCCGCTAATCGGGGCCGTGATCGTGGTATAGTCGAGCTGAACGCGGGCGCTTTGAATCGCGGCATCATCTGCTTTCACGGCCGCGGTTAGCTGATCGACTGTGCTTTTCTGCGCTTCGAAGGCTTGCTCCGACAGGATCTTATCTTTAAGCAAACTTTCATCCCGTTTTAATTCGTCCTGCGCATTTTTAAGCTGGGCCTGATCCTGAGCTTTTTTTGCCTCCGCCTGACTGGCCTCGGCAAGGAATGGCGCGGGGTCGATTTTCGCCAGCAGATCCCCAGCTTTAATGTCCTGACCTTCCTTGAAGTTTATTTTTTGAACCTGGCCATCGACCCGGGCCCGGACCGTGACGATGTTGAAAGGTTGAACAGTTCCAATACCCTCAAGAAAATAAGGCACATCTTTTTGCATTACTTTTCCAATGACCACAGGTACCACCATATTTTGCGGCGAGCCTGCCCCGGGTTTACCGGCGGGAGTCGCGTGGTTTTTCCGGAACCAATAAGCGCCGCCGCCCACGAGCCCCAGCAGCACGATCAAAACCAAGACGGTGCCTTGAACGCTGCCCGAAGAGCCCTTTTTACATGGCCGTCGTGTCGAAAATTGTCTCATATCAAATCAATATTACCCGCTCTTCCAGAGTCGATAGCCTTCTCCGCTATTGCGAGGCGCTATAATCCGACGATGGAGAGCTGCAACTTCATCATGCAAAGGTGTAGAAAGTCAATGGCAGTGAATTAGGGAGGCAGGCGAAGCTACCGATCGGTAAGTGATCCGAACAGGGAATGTAGTCATTTTCCTCATTGTCCATTCAGACGTTCGGGCAACTTGATCTAATAACCGCTCGGCTCATCGATATGAAATGTAGTCGGTTCCGGAACATCACGTAATCTCTCTAACCGAGCTCCTCTTTTTTAAAAACGCCTTCCTCCTGTAGAAATTGCAATTGCCTAACGATCTGCCGGTCCCGCAATGCCACAGTCGCTTTTGGATCGCGAGCGCTCCAGTCATAAAATCCGAGGCCGGATTTCATTCCAGTCTCGCCGCGTTCCAACCGGTTCGTAAGGGCCAGGGCGGGAGAACTGTTGGTAGCGAGATAGGGAAAAAGATAACTCTCGACGCTATGCACAAGTGGCAGCCCCACCAGATCGATGTTTTCCATGGGGCCAAGCGCTGGAAGCCTGAGGGCGAAAGTCCATTTTACAACGCGGTCAATGTCTTCCGGGGTGCATACACCCGCGTCGATCATCGAGAGGGCTTCCCTCCACATGGCATGCATCAAGCGGTTGCCAATGAACCCGGGAACATCGGTGCAGCGCACCGGGATTTTGCCTGCCATGGTGAGCAGCTCCATGCCGCGGAGAACCTGTCGTTCAGGAGTTGACGCTCCTCCAATCACCTCGACCACAGGAATGAGGTGCGGTGGATTCCAAAAATGAGCACCGATGAGGACCGATTCCATGCCGCTGCCTTTCGCCATCTCGGTAATGCTAAGCGCGCTGGTGCAGGACATAACAAGCGCGTCTCTTTCCCGGCATCCCTGAAGTTGTTTCAAGAGTTCAATCTTCTCCGACATCGACTCCCGGACGCACTCGAGGACTGCATCAGCCTGTGAATCGATGGTCAGCAAATCAGAAACCAGGAGAACTTCGCCTGCTTTGGAAGGCGCCGCGCCAAAATGCTGTTCCAGAAACTGGTCCACGGATTCCAGGAATGCTGGCAGTTCGAGCAGTGCTTCCTTTCGTCGGGCCCAGAGTTGGACCTGAAAACCAGCCCTTCGAAACAGGACTGCAGCCGCCCCGCCCATTTGGCCTGCCCCAAGAATACCAATTTTACGAATAGAGGAGGGGGCAACCTGGGGCTGATTCATGCCAAGATTTTAGGTTAAAGAGGAGTATTGAAAAGCCAGTTTTTTTCCGGGCCTGGAAAGTGACGGATGTCTGCTTTATAATTAAAGGTAGAATTGCAGGTATGAGCGGTTACCATGGGAGCCGACAATTCGCTTCGGTTCTGATTCACCAAGTCCACTTTTGGACATCGGGTGAAGCCGGGCCGAGCCCTGAGTTATGCTGATTACATCATCCAATTTTGAAACGAGCGCTCCCACGATAGCGAGCGCCCCCCCGGAGTTCATGCCCGAGTTCGCATTTATCGGCCGCTCAAATGTGGGCAAATCGTCGCTGCTGAACATGCTTTCGGGAAGAAGATCGCTCGCCAGGGTCTCAAAAGTGCCTGGGTTCACGAAGATGATTAATTTCTTCATTATGAACAAGCAGTGGCGTCTGGTGGATCTTCCGGGTTATGGGTATGCGAAAATCGCCCGGGAAAATAGCGCCAGATTCAACGCGGCGGTGACGGAATACCTCACCAATCGTTCGACACTTTTGGTCACTTTCGTATTGGTGGATTCGCGGCATTCCCCACAGAAGATCGATTTGGAGTTTGTGCACTGGCTCGGCGGACAATCCATCCCCTTCGTATTGGTCTTCACCAAGACTGACCAGGCCAAGCCGGAAGAGGTGCAGGAACACATTCGTCTGTTCCAGGAAAAAATGGCGGAGTGGTGGGATAACCTCCCGCAGGTTTTTACCTGTTCTTCCGTAAAGAGGACGGGACAGGCAGAATTATTGAATTTTATCGAGCAAACACTGGAAGAAGAGCCTGATGACGTCGTCGATTAAACCTCCCACCCTCGAGGAGCTCGGCTGGAACGAAACGTTCGAGAAAGAATTCGCCCCCTATTACGCGAAAGGCTGGAAACCAGCGCGGCTCATTCGCGATAACCGAATCAATTACGGGGCCATACTTGCCGATGGTGAAGAACTTCAGGTCAGCATGAGTGGCAAGGTCTATCACGACGCAGAAACGGATGCAGACCTTCCAGCGGTGGGAGATTGGGTGGCGCTGCAGGTGGGTGGCTCAAACGATGAAGTGTTGATCCAGGCACGGCTCCAGCGGCAAAGTTGTCTTTCGAGAAGAGCGCCAGGTCAGAGCGCGGAAGAGCAGGTGATTGCCGCCAATGTCCAGGTGGTGATGGTGGTTACCGATTCCGGTCCGGACTTTAATCTTCGCCGAATGGAGCGATATTTCACGATAATAGGTCGGAGTGGCGCCAGGCCTGTCGTCATTCTCAATAAATCAGACCTATTCCCTGCGCAACAAAGCGAGGAATGCGCCCGGCTCGTCCAGGAGCTTCATCCCGGGGCAGAAATTCACATCACGAGCGTGGAAAAAAAGAAGGGAATCAAACCGTTGCGCGATTACCTCAAGCCTGGGGTTACCGTAGCTTTGGTGGGCTCAAGCGGAGTCGGAAAATCGACCCTGGCGAATCATTTGCTCGGCGATGAGTGGCAATGGACGAATGAAGTCAACGCCAGCACCGGTAAAGGCAAACACACCACGGCCGCGCGGGAGTTGATACCTATCCTGAGAGGTGGTTTGCTGGTGGACAATCCAGGAATCAAGGAAGTCCAGATGTGGACCAACGAAACGATTTTGCGGGAAAGTTTTTCCGACATGGACATGTTGGTTTCGAAATGTCGTTACGCAGATTGCAAGCACGGCACTGACGCGGGCTGCGCTCTTCGTGAAGCGATTTTGAATGGAGACATCCCGGTGAGCCGATTGGAAGGTTACCTGAAATTGGACCAGGAAATAGAAAATCTGCGCTCCCGCCAAAAGAAACGAAAGCTCATCGTGGTGAAAAGAGAACGTCGCAAACAACACCAAAGGGACGAGGGCGATGAGTACGAACAGGAGAGCCGGTAAAACAGACTCAGGCAACTATTTTTTTGGAGTAGGAAAAGTTGCCATTTTCATAATGACACGCACGCGGTGATTTCCAGTATCCCCCACGTAAACTGCGCCGTCAGTATCTACGAATATTCCCCGAGGGCTGTTGAATTTGCAATCCGTAGCGAGCCCGTAGGGGCCGTCGCCTTTTTCTCCCGTACCAGCAAAGCTTTGCATTAGATATTCCCTGGTATCAATGAAGCGAATGCGGTGGTTTTGGGTATCTGCAAAATAAATATTTCCATCCAGAGCAGCCGAAATTCCGGATGGATTGCCGAGTGTTGCCTCCTCTGCCGGACCGCCATCACCACTATTCCCGGATTTTCCAGTGCCCGCGATATGCTCCACGGTTTTTTGAGAAGGCCTGATCTTCCAAATCACGTTTGCCTGGCTCAAAACCAACCATATATTACCGAGCTTATCCAAATCCATGAAGGCCGGTCCATTCAAAGCTAAATTGGTCCAGGACACTTCCTTGGACTCATTGACCTTTTTTCCATTTCCCAAAAATGTGGTCAGGAGTCCTGTCTTTTTCTCAACTTTTCGGATCCTGTTGTTCCCGGTATCACAGATGAACAGGTCCTGATTGCTGTCGAATTGAATACTTTGCGGTTCATTTAATAACCCGCCGGTTGCCAGACCCCCATCTCCCTCAAAACCTGCCTTTCCTGTACCAGCAATAGTGCTGATGATCCCGGTCTTCTGGTGAATCTTACGGACAACGTGGTTCATGCGCTCCACCACGAAAATATTGCCCTCGGCATCAAGCCGAACTTCAGTGGGTTCGTTCAAAGTCGCGTTTGTGGCAGCTCCTCCGTCACCGGAATACCCCTTTTTTCCCGTCCCTGCAACCGGCCTCACCCCGGTTGGCGTTGCCTGCTGTATCACATGATTCTGGGTATCACAGATATAGATGACTCCCTCAGGGCTCAAGGTAATTCCTGAGGGGGAGTTAAGCATGGTGTTGATGCCGATTTTTGAGATTGAAAAACCCTTCTCTCCATTTCCTGCGACCGCTATGGCGCGAAGACTTTCTCCACGCGTGTGTTGACAAATGACGAGGAGGTTGAACCAGAACAGAAGTAAGTTTTTATTTTGTCTGAACAATCGACGCAGCATCATTTCATCCTAACCCAGTCGACTTCCTAACGCCAACCTGGAAGTGCGGAGCCACAAACCAATTACCCAAAGAACAGCCACCAGCCACACCCACCGCTTGACAATAGCGAAATTAAATCCAGCTAGAAATTCGCGTAAGCTTTCCGCATCCTGCCCGAGCGTGAAAATTCCTGCAAAAATGAAAGCTGTGGTTTACCACGGCGCAAATGACCTTCGGTTGGAAGTATTGCCAGTGCCAAAGATCAGTATCTCTGAAGTTCTGGTGAAAGTGGCTGTTTGTGGCGTCTGCCCGACCGATATTAAAAAAATTCATTACGGAACGCTGCCCGGACCAAGAGTGTTTGGACACGAAACAGCCGGAACGATTGTCAAAGTGGGATCTGCTGTAAAGGGATGGAGGCCAGGGGATCGGGTGGGCCTTCACCACCATGTTCCTTGTTTGCATTGCCACGCCTGTCAGCATCATGCCTTCGCCCAATGCCCCCAATATAAGAGAACCGGGATTACTGCTGGCTTCGAGCCTTCCGGGGGAGGGTATGCAGAATATGTAAGGGTGCTTCACTTTTGCCTGCCCGGAATGGTGAGGATACCAAATAATTGCACTTTTGAACAGGGAGCGCTCCTTGAGCCAGTGAATACGGTCCTGAAAGGAATGAAAAAACTAGGCCTTTTGCCGGGGGATAAAGTTTTAGTAATAGGCCAGGGACCCATTGGTTTGATGTTTACTCGACTCTTATATATCCACGGGATGCAAGTAGCGGCGTCCGACCTTCTGGAAAGTCGACTGCAACGGGCTAAGGAGTGGGGGGCAACCTGCGTCGTCCAAGCCGGAAAAGAGGAAAGTGCCGGGAAATTGGAAAAGTGGGCAGGGAAAGAGAAATTGGATGCTGTAGTCTTGGCGGTACCGAGTGACGCCGCATTAAAGGAAGCCATGGCGCAACTGCGAGGAGGCGGGAAAGTCCTTTTGTTTGCCCATACAAGACGTGGAAATCAAACCGAAATCGACCTTTCAAATATCTGTGTGGATGAAATCGACCTATTGGGAAGTTATTCGTCCGACTTTTTGCTTCAAAAAGAGGTGGCAAAACTCGTCTTTACCCGAAAAATTGATACTGAAGTGATTGTGACGCATAGATTTGCGTTGGAAGAGACGGCATCAGCAATTTCTCTAGCTGCGAATCCGATGGAAAGCGCATTAAAAATACTTGTCAGGGTGGAAAAGGAAGCGTAAGTATGGTGCTAACACTAGTAGTGGGTGCAAATGAGGAACGTTCAAAAAAACCTAGAAAAAAAATTGACAGCCCCATTGCATTCTGAGAAAGTCAACACACACACGGAAAACAAAATACGTACGATGAGAACAAAATCCTTACTTTTCGCTGCTGCTTTCAGCTTGGCAGGCGTTGCCTCGGCTGTGGCTCAAAACAACGTTTACTCCGTAAACGCTGTTGGTTATGTCAATCTGGCATTAACCCCTGGGTTTAAGTTGGTTTCAAACCCCCTTAATTCAACTAATAACACGATCGGAAATTTGCTCGTTCTTCCCCGATTCTCTCAGTTGTTTAAGTGGAATGGCACTGGTTTTGATAGCGCAAACTACACCGGTACGGGCTGGGATCATCCGGAGTACACTTTGGCTCCTGGAGAAGGTGCCTTTGTTAACGTTTCTTCCGCTGCCACCGTTACTTTTGTTGGTGAAGTAATGCAGGGCACCTTGAATAATAACATTCCGGTTGGATTTTCCATCCGCGGTTCACAGGTTCCTCAATTGGTGGATGTAACTACTGCTGGTTTAACTGCGGCACTAAAGCGCTTTGACCAGGTATTTGATTGGGATGCAGCCAATCAGACCTATATCAGTTATTCCTTGACTGGTAATGGCTGGTCACCATCGACCCCCAATTTTGATGTGACAAAACCGTTGTTCATCAGTTCAGCGAGTGGAGGGACGATGACCCGTTCATTCTCCGTTAATCAGTAAAAAACCTAATAGTAATCAGAAAACTAGACTATGAAAAAAATATTGGTAATTGGCGCAGTTTTGTTGGGTGCCATTTCGTCCTGGGCACAAGGAACTGTAAACTTCGTGAACGCTGCCGGCGGACTCGATGCTCCTGACTTCTTTAAAGCTA
>JAQGOY010000269.1 GCA_028293375.1 Verrucomicrobiales bacterium
GCGCCAGGCCTTACGGTCCCCAGCTTTGAAAATCAAAAGATGCCTTCCAATTTTCACATTCGGTATTAGCTCGCCTTTCAGCGAGTTATCCCCAACTCTACGGCAAATTACCCACGTGTTACGCACCCTTGCGCCACTCCAACTTAACTGTATTGCTACAGCCAAATTAGCGTTCGACTTGCATGTCTTATCCACGCCGCCAGCGTTCGTTCTGAGCCAGAATCAAACTCTCCGTTAAAAACGTTAGTTTGTTCCGTCAAGCTGATTAAGCCTGACTGTTATTTACAATTTTAAAACTCTCGAAAACATCCAACTAACTTGAATGCCTTCAAGGGGCTCTAACTTATCGCACAATTCAATTTTCAATGAGCAATGAGTGTTTCCACTCGAAATATTTCCCCATTCAGGGGACAAAAATTCCCGAGAGCCGATTCTTTCCCGCCACTCTTCGGCACCTCAGAATTAGTTGCTTAACTTATCTGCAAACCCTATCCGGCAGATCCGTTACTGTCAACTCGATTTGCTTTTATTTTTTGTCATCTGCTTTCGCTGACGACGCCACCAACTTAGCAAACTTTCCCCATGCAGCAAGAACTTTTTTGAATTCTTTATAGTTTTTTTTAACCGCCCTCTCATTTGCCCTAAACCCTTCGAAATAAGGAACTTGTAAAACATCCCCCAATCCCAACTCTCTTAATACTCCCGCGTTGGACTCGACCGATTCATCCTCTTCCTCGTTGGACATCAATACTAGCGAAACCTTCCCCCTCCTCCGTGTTTTCAACGCGCTAAAAGCCATCCTCATCTCATTAATGATTCCTAATTGGTTCTTCCCAACAAGGATCACTTCCGCTCCTAACTCTACTGCCAGATCCAGGCCGCAAAAGCCCTCCCCCATTGGCGACATGAGTCCCCCTGCACCTTCCACCAGCACTATGTCAAAGTCTTGCCCTAGTAACTCTAAATGCGTAGTCACGTCGACCAGGCCTACTCTTTTCCCTTCCGATCGCGCTGCCACTAAAGGAGCAACTGGCTTTTTGAAATGGTAAGGGTTTACGGAATCGAGCGAAATCGATTTTCCCATCACTTTCCAGAGGAATTCAGCGTCGGATCGCTCCCCTGAACAAACCGGTTTGAAGGCCACGGCACGAACCCCCTGGACAATGAGGTGATGCAAAAGCAAACCTGTAAATACTGTCTTCCCTACATCTGTCCCGGTGCCCGTCACGAAAAGGATTTTCACTTCTTCACTCCCAGTAAAATTTAACAACCAGGAAATCGTTCAAAGCCCGCGGGTTACGGCGCACTATCCCCACAAAATGCCTCTTTGTTCCGCGGACTTCAGCATCCACCTCCACTTTGAAAGTGTGAGATCTTACGTCGAAATATCTCGAAAGTTGAGCGGTTCCCGCCCCTCCTCCCGCCCCCCCAAACCCTGCTACTGCAGAGAGCTCATTCACGCTTCGAAATGGCATGTCGTCCTCAGTTCCATCCATCCCATCAATCCCTGCTCTATGCTGAATCACCGCGAGCGCCATCGTGGGTGTGAGTCCGGGTATCAATTGCATCACTCCCGCTGGAGCCGTGTTAATATTAATTCGACCGCTGCCCAATGTTTCAAACAAGTCCACCATTCCAAAAGAATTCGTCGCGGCTGTGACATCGGGAATAGCTTGCGGGCCTCCTGCCGTTGACTGCGCTGCCATCCGGTCCCATTCGTTGGTTTTTCCCGGTCCCCAAAAAATCTCGGGGGTGATTCCCTTGATCATCAGCAGTTCAGTTATTTCATCAATAGGTCCATTCTTAGCCAGGTATGGCACTGGCAACGAAGTGTAATAATCGCTTTCAGCCCCGTTCAGGTGTGGATCATCATCCAAATCCCTCCAGTCAAGCACCGCGTCACTGATTGCGCCGGCTTCCGTGGCCTCAACCCCCATCACCGTCATCGCCTGCTGAAATACCGTTTGATCAGCCAGATTAATATTAAACTTCCTTTCCAAATCAGTAATTTTTACTGAAAACACGCCGTCTCCCAGCTCGTGATTCGTCATTTCGACGTTTATCAGGTCCTCATTTGTTGCCATTGGCCCTCCCGCCCATTTCTGGTTGAGTGACTCGAAATTATTCGCATTTGGCTCCCGCGTCTGAAGTGCCAAGACATACCGCGCCAGTTCTATTCCAGAACGCCCAAGCCATTCCAGGTCGGCATCATTGTTCGAATTGCGCGCTAGCGTCATCTCCACTTTCATCGAATAGGCAAACCCAGCCGCAATCACGGAGATCACTATAATCACTACCATGACGATGATCAGTGCGATTCCTTTTTGCCGATTTCTCAAAGCAATCTTCATCGTATCCTCCGGACAGGCGGCGGGATATTTCCCGGTATTTGTGGATTCCCACCAAACCCATTTGGAGGCGGGAACCCACCCGGATTAGGATTTCCATTGGGAAAGCCACCCGAATTTCCAGGCGGCCCTCCAGGCGGCCCTCCAGGCGGCCCTCCAGGCGGACCGCCCGGTATTGCCACCGGCGACTGCATATCTTTTGTAATCACCACCGAAGGTATGGAAATCGTCCTTGAGATCAATGTCGTCGGCTCCATGCTTAGTCCGGATTTTGTTTTGCCATATCCTAACGATACCCGCATTAATTTTGGCAACTGGTTGGTTGTCGTAAAATCCGGAACCCAATCCGCAGTCGGCTCATCCCAAAACTCTAAAAATAAGGAAACATCATGCGCGAGCACGATTGCAAAAGGAGGCGCTGCTTCATTGGTAGCCTGTAAAAACGGCATTTGATACATCACGAGTTGATTCGTTCTTCCCTCCCCGGGCTCTACTGCAAATGTGACCCGTCGCATCGGTTGATCCGGAAAAACTCCAGAACCCGGAAAACTGTTTGGCAACCTCGATACGAAACTGATGTAAGCGTTGTCCGGGTCCTGATTATCCACATAAAAAGCATACCATTTCACATTGTCCGCATACAGCTGCGCGGTTAACAGGGATTCTTCCAATGCCCGCATCGCGATTCTTCCACGTTGTGCGTCGGCGGCCGCCTCCAAACCTACCTTCGAAGCCCGGACCACAGATGACCATCCAGAATAAATAGCTAATAGAACCAGAGAAAAAATCGCCATCGCGATCATCACCTCAATTAAAGTAAATGCTCTTCGGACGGTCTTCATTCGACTATTAACGCCCTCGCGGCGCCGCAGCCCCCCCGCCCCGTGTCGGAGACTGAGGGCGAAATAAATATGCGCTCATTGTCGAGTCTGGCTCCCGGGCCCCGGCGCGCAAAACAATGATATCCAGTCGATACAATCCGTTGGTTCCAGCCAGGGACGTGTCGGCCACCCAACTGTAAGTTGGAAATATTTCGCCAAAATCCCCTTGTTCCGAGCCTTCATACAATTGGTTGGTTTGTGAAATTTTCGCCAGAACCATGCCTGCTGTTGGACCTTCATTTTTTAGAGATCGCGCAGCTCTTAAGTTCTGGGTGGTCAATTCCAAAATCGCAAACATGGCGGTAAAAAAAATGCCAATGGCGATCATCACCTCCAACAAAGTGAAAGCGCGTGTGTTTTGGGAATTAAAGAATCTCATCTTCATTCATCAGCCACCATTTCAGCTCTGCCGGTAACAATATCGACCATGATTTTCTTCACTTCACGGCTGGGCGAGTGAATCACAACCGCACATTGATCTGCGGTTCCGTTGGGATAGAACTTGATGTGCGCCTCCTCGTCACCCAATGATATTTCACGGTAATTAACAAACACTCCATCCAGCCCGATATCCTCGGGGAGAGTCGCCGTGAAAAGAGAAGCCGCCTTCTGATTCTCATCCAAATTATTGGGATCCTTTAACGCAAACAAAACCACCTTGAACGTGCGGTTGGCTGGGTCGATGATCACTTCCGTCGGAGTCCCAGACAAAATGGCTTGCGATCGCGCGGTGCTAAAGGCTTCCACCACGTCGCTTACCGCCTTGCGAATCCCCTCTTTCTGCAGCACCCGGGCAATCGATGGAATTCCCATCGCCAGCACTATTCCCATCAACGCCACCACGATCATGATTTCAATCAACGTAAACGCCCCCGCGGCTTTACTTGATTCACGTGGATTTTTCATCGCATCAACGAATGCTGGCAGTGATCGCGAACATTGCGGAGAGCACACTCAACAGCAGGAACCCCACGCCCACCGCCATTAAAATAATAATTGCCGGCTCAATCATGTTTGTCACCACTCGCAGCGAAATGTTCAATTCACTTTCGTAAGTATCCGCCAGATTGGCCAGTGCTCCAGGAACATCCCCCGTCTCCTCCCCGATCTTCACCAGGTCGACCATCAGTTGAGGGAAAAGGCGGCTCCGGG
>JAQGOY010000185.1 GCA_028293375.1 Verrucomicrobiales bacterium
CCTGCGTCATTCCGCACTTCTGGCACATGATCCAGGGTGGAAAATATGAGCGACAGGGCGGCCCCCATTACAGCATCAACGCACTGGAAATGGAGGAACATCGCGGCTTCACTGGCACCGGTCCCAACTATGTAAACCCCTTTGTGTATGACGACATTAAAACCATTGCCGATCATGTGCACTACGCCGGGAACAAAGGTCCCCACGCCGGCAATGGACGATCCGACGCAGCAGGCGGTGGACACGCGCATGCTGGCCTGATGGTTTACCAGGGGGCGAGTTGGCCAGAACAGTACAACGGAAAAGCGTTCATGAACAATATCCATGGTGCACGCCTGAACATGGACATCATGGAACGAAGCGGTTCAGGGTTTGTGGGACATCATGGCGCGGATTTTGTTAATTTTAACGATACATGGTCGCAAGTATTGAACATGCTTTATGACCAGGATGGCTCTGTTTACATCATCGATTGGTACGACAAAAACCAGTGCCATCATAATGACGTCAATGGTCATGACAGAACCAATGGCAGAATTTTCAAATTGGTTTACAACAACCAGAAACACACACCGATAGACCTGCAAAAATTGTCGAACAACGAACTGGCAGATTTGCAACTGGCGAAGAATGACTTCTACGTTCGGCATGCGAGACGCATTTTGCAGGAACGCGGAAAACAGGATGATGCCAGGTCCAAACTTCTTTCCATCATCAATACGAACCCCGAAGCCTCGCGAATTTTGCGGGCCGCATGGGCGTTGCATTCAATGGGAGCCCTGGACGAAGCCACCAGCCTTCAACTTTTAAAGTCCCCGCATGAATATGTGCGAGGATGGGCCATACAATTGGCCATGGAAGATCAGGCGCCGTCAGCCGAATTCAAAAATGCAATATTGCAACTGGCATCGAAAGATACCTCCCCCACAGTTCGACTTTATGCCTGGTCCGCCGTGCAAAGAATGCCTTTAGCCGAGCGCTGGGAGCTGGTCACGGCGCTTTTGGAACACAAAGAAGATGCAACGGACCATAACATTCCGCTGATGGCATGGTATGGAATCGAACCCATGGTGAGCAAAAATCCGGCGAAGGCGCTGGCGCTGTCGATCCAGACCGGAATACCCCGATTATTAAATTATACGGTGCGACGGCTGGCCGCCAATAGCCGACCGGGTTCACTCGATCTGATCACGGAAAGCCTTTCCACGCAAACGGATCAACAAAAAGTACGGGAGATGATCTCCGGCCTGGCAGTTGCCCTGAAAGGACAAAAAGATGTGACCATCCCAAAAGGATGGAACTCGGTTGAGGAAAAATGGAGCACCAACCCGGATGCGGAAATTGGAGCGCAGGTTCAATCGTTGTCGCTCACCTTCGGAAGCAATCGAGCCCTGGAATCGCTTCGCAAAACTGCCCTGGACAACAAGGCAGATCTGGCAGGGCGGCGAACTGCACTGGATGCGCTGCTCAACGCGGGGAATGCTTCCACTGCGCCGGTGCTGCGATCACTCTTGTCCAACACAGACCTGCGAGGGAACGCGATCCGTGGATTGGCACACTTTGACGATCCCGAAGCCGCGCCGGCAATCCTGGCAATTTACAAGCAGCTCAACCCTTCGGAGAAGAAAGATGCTTTAACCACCCTTGCCTCGCGTGTGTCCAACGCGAAACCGCTGATTCAAGCCCTGGAAAAGAACACTGTTTCCAGGAGTGACTTGAGCGCGGATCTCATTCGCCAGTTGAAATCACTGAAGAGCGATGAAATTAATTCCGGCATCGAGAAAGTGTGGGGCTCGTTCCGGGAAGCGACGGCGGATAAGAAAGCGCAAATTGCCAAATTGAAGGCCATTTACGCCGCAGGCGGCTCCACGCCAGGCGATGCCTCGCGGGGACGCGAAGTTTTTTCCCGGACTTGCCAGCAATGCCACACGTTGTTCGATACTGGGGGAAAAGTAGGCCCGGATCTGACTGGCTCCAACCGGGCTGACCTCGATTATATTCTTCTCAATATTGTGGACCCGAATGCGGTGATTCCCAACGAGTATCGCTCTTCAACAATCGATATGAAGGACGACCGTGTGATCACAGGAATCGTGAAGCAACAGGACGACAAGACATTGACTGTAGTGACGCCCAACGAAGTGATGACCCTGCCAAGAAGCGAAATCAAGACGGTACAGCAAAGTGAACTTTCGATGATGCCAGAGGGCTTAATCGACGTCCTGAGCGAGCGTGAGATCAGAGACTTGATCTATTACTTGAGCCGTCCCGGCCAGGTCAACATGCCGGCAGCAAAATAATCTTGTTTCAAAGCGAAGAGGCTATTTGCGAAGTATTCGGAAAGAACTTAGAAAATTACCGAAACTGCCCAGGTGAGCCGCGTATTCGTTTCTGCCCGCAGAGAAAATGAGCTCGCAAATTCGTCCCTCCAATTCCTGAACGACAACCTTGGAGTGGAGCTTGTGATCCTCACCCCAAAGGATATCGTAGAAAAAAGCGGCTCCATTACCGGTATAAGTAATGCCTGACTCCAAAATTTCGGCTTGCGGGTAGCGAGCCATGATACGAGTCTGCGCCGTTTCTAATTTCTTTTCGCCCGTAGTTGCAAGGTAGTTCGTAGTAAACTGAAGCGACATTAGAAATTCGCTATTAATGGGCTTCAAGGTAAGCTTGGTGATCGATTCCTCGACATTGGCTTGCTCCATCATCGGGGGCGCGATCAACTGATACTTGTTGGTTTGCTCGGTGATCTCGTATCCCGCCACATTTCCTCTTTCCGGGATGAGGATTTGAATGGGGCGTGCGGTGAAAGCCGCCATCGCCACTGTGGAAGCAAGTTGCAATACCAACAAACAAAGCCACTTCATGCTAAAACGTAGTAACATTGGGCTTTATGGTAGCCCATCTTCCGCGGATAAGGGAGAAAATTTGAGGTGTCCCGGGAGGAAGCTTGGTCGGGTCCATGAAATTCAGATCAAAAGCCCAGTTACGGTTAGGTGGGCTATAAACGTCGCTGCCCCCCCACGGAGCGGTGGTTACCCGACTGTCAAACATCACCACCATGGAACCGTTATAAGTGAGTGTTTTTCCACCCCAATCTTCAAGAAAACGTGGGAAATTTTCCACGCCCCCGCTGTAATTGCTATTGGTAGTGACACAGATGCCGCCGAGAAAGGCCGCGTTGACGGTAGTGTTCCCGGCGATCCTACTTCCGATGGCCAACCCCGCATTGGAGTCGTTCCAGCTCGTGGAAAGAATATTTATGGAGTCACCGAGCAGGGAAGCAGGTTTTGTCGCGGTAGTGTTGGTTGTCGCAAGGGCTGCGGCAGGAGCATTATAATGGCCTTGAACATAAATGGGATCGGGGGTGGCCACGGTCAGACCAGCGCCGGGAAGATCCTGACCGTTGACTAATCGGATACCGGGTTCCGTGGAAGAAGTTTGTGTTCGGTTATCCGCGATATAGATGTTATTTACATCACGGGAAATCTTGGATCGTAAAACAGTATTGGTAGTGCTCCAGGTTTTAAGTTTGCCGACATCGATTTGAACGCTTTTTACCGTTTTGTTTTCGCGCTTGTTGAAAAAGGAGACGTTGGTGTTGAGAAACACACTCCAGTCAGATTTTGGAATAGCTGTAGCAAAGCTGTCCACCGAGTTGCCCGTTTGTGCATAGACAGTGGTATTTGAAACAATAAAAACCATATCCGCTTTATTGTAGAATCGCTGCTTGCCCATGAGAGAAGTGGCAAGCTCTCCTGCAGGGGGCATATCCAAAACAGCGTGGACAGCGTCGGGGCTATTGTTCGTTCCTATGGGAAGATTCATGGAAGAAACGCCGGAGTCATGTTCATCGGCAAAAGAAACTGTGCCGGCCGTCCTGGAAGTGGGATCTCCCGGTTTTTTGCCGAGAACGATGTTGCCCACGGCGGTGACATCCGCCTGAAAATTCAGAGTGGCCTGTGGTTGGGCGTACAGCCCTGCGTTGCTGTGAACCCTGCCGGTGACGTTCATATTCGGCCCGGGGTTAATCTCCAGATCCATGGAGTAAAAAATAGCGAATTGGAACAAAGGGATCTCAGCGACTTGAATTTCCTGTCCTACTCCAGCCACGATCCCAAATTGACCCTGGTTGTTTTTGGCATTGGAAATAACCCGGTATGTCGCCGCCATTCCCATCAAGCCCTGGTACTGGGATTGGAGAAGCACATAGTTCGTTGGCGAGACCCGGCTGACGTAAGTCCTGTTATTGTTACTGGCAGCGTCGGTAAAAGTAAAATTTGTCCAGTAGGAATTTTCCGAGCTATTGGGAACATTGGTGGCGTAGGAAGCCAACTTGGAATAAACGAGTCCCTCGCCGCCATTTTGATAGTCGCGTGAAAAACTGCTGAGTATTTTCTCAGTGGCACCTTCTGCCGCAGCCACCGCTCTCATATGATCGTTATTGCGGGCGGTGGTCAGTGTATTTTGGGCTGCCCAACTCATGGCGCCAGCAAGCATGACGGAAGTGACGGCTGTCATCACCAAAACCATCATGAGCGCATAACCGGTTTTCGAAGTGAATTTAGGATTTAAAAACATAATTACTCCAGTTTCCGGCGTGTGATCTTCGTTCGCAATTGATAAAAATCGAAGTAATACCCGGCGCCTATTACGGTCACCGGATACTGAAACTGCTTGATCTGGAGGTTTAGTCCAATCACCCGGTTATTATAATTATTGGTCAAAACAGTGCCCGTGTAATCTTCCACGCTAAATATGGTATTCGTGGCTATGGAATGGGCCATTACCGAAGCTGCGTTGGTCCCATCCTCGGTTCGCTTGAGAAGAGATGTGGCCGAATCATAATAATAGCGAACCCAGTCATTCGTATTCGCAGAAGGGTAGATTTGAATGGCGCTGCCGATCTGGTTGCTGCCGGTTGCCAATTCTGTGAAATTGGAAAGAGTTCCATCTCCGATTCGCACTTTCCAGGCCGAGTGAATTTCATCGGTCATCTTGCCCAATGCTTTTCGGGCATCGTCAGAAGCTCCCAGTTTTGCTTGAGTAACTCCGTACATTTTCAGCCCGAAAATGGAAGAGGCAATTATCCCAAGCATGAGAATGGAAAAAATGGCAGTGGTGACCATGACTTCGACCAGCGTCATAGCCTGTGGATATTTGGACGGAGTAAGCTTCATTGGTCAGGAGCCCTGAGGGTCATTAAGGTATTGGTATAAAGCGCAAAGCCCTTATACCTGCGAAATTGCCAAACGGTGTCAACCTGGATCGATTTAACGGGCGGATTGGCAGAAATAACGTTAATGGTAAAAAAGTTGGTGGCATAGGCGATGTTCGTGCCACTCACCGGGATATCTAAAATTGCAATTGTAGGAGAGAAATTGGTAAGCAGGTCCACCGCTGGGTAAGCATTAGGGTCCCATTTGGCAGCTCTAGCTTGTTCGACACCTTGCATTGCAAGGTTTTGGGCGGCTAAATTGTACCCAGACCACTCGGCCCGGATGGAAGAATTGACGAAACCGGAGATCAAAGCGGCAAGGAGTATACCGGAAATAGCGATGGCCAGAAGGACTTCTGCCAGAGAAAATCCCGACTCACGGTGGATTAAAGTTTTGTGGCACATTTTACGATGTTACCCGGGAAGCGAGTTATAGAGCTGCATGGACACTGCCACATGGACATAGCAGCTTCGTTGCCGTTGTCAATTTTGATAAATCTGCCAAAAGCCGATTGTTTCCGAGCCGACCAGCCATTTAAAAAGCTAAAAGGTTGCCTAATGGCGCAATTTTTTTACTCTGAGGGAACCGTGGGGCGAATTAACGCATGAAAACAGCAGTCTTGATTGACCGGGATGTGGAAAGCAGGACCTACCTGGCGGACCTACTACGAAAGCAGGGGTGGGATGTCTGGGAAACCGATGACGGAGAAATTGGCACGGGCCTGGCGTTGGAACATGAAGCAGAGTTGATATTGTGCGACCTGCAGGTACCGCGATGGAACGGTTTTCGGGTTGCGAGACATTTTGCATCGCTTGAGCAACAGCCCGGCAGGCATTGCAGGGTAGTGGTGACGACGAGCAGTTCCTACGCTAGTGACAGGATAGCAGCACTGGATTGTGGAGCGGATGGTTACCTTGTAAAACCGATTCATCTCAAGGATGTCGCAGTATTTTTTCAAGCTATTCCACCCAGAGTGTCGAATTGGCTTCCACCAGGGAAGGAACCGATCTCGTTCGACACAGGCGTCAGAACGCGAAAAAGCACAACGATGGAAAACCCTCAAAATATCCTTACAGTATTGCGATTTTGGGGAGTGCGGGGATCCATTCCCACGCCGGGGCCGGATACCCTGGAATATGGCGGAAACACGGCCTGTGTGGAACTTCGAGTGGGGGAGGAGATAATCATTTTTGATGCAGGAACGGGGATACGCAAGTGCGGAGCCCAGCTGGCAAGCGAGTTTGGGACCAAGCCAATCAAGTGCACCCTGCTCGTTTCCCATACGCACTGGGATCATATTCAGGGCTTCCCATTTTTTCAGCCAGTCTATGGCCCCCAAAACAAAGTTAGAATCATAGGTCCGGAAGGATCTAGTGAAGGGCTGGCGCGAACCTTCGCGGCCCAGATGGAAAGTCCATATTTTCCGGTTGGGTTCAAGCAATTGCCCGGTCACATTTTCATTGAAGAGCTGAACGATTTGAATTTCCGGCTGGGTAGCGTGGATATTCGTGCCGAGTTCCTGAATCACCCGGGTGGATGCCTTGGCTACAGGGTTCACACCCCGCATGGAATTGTTGCCTACCTGCCAGACAACGAACCTTTCCAGCGGTATAAATATTTAAGTCACAAACCGTCGCAGGAAACGATCGATTATTCCCGGGAACAAGACGAAAAACTGGAAAAGTACATTCACGGGGTGGATTTACTAATCATTGATTGTCAGTATGATTCCATAGAATACCACAATAGGATCGGATGGGGGCACGGCTGCCTGGATGACATCATAGCCATGGCGATACGAGCCAGGGTGAAGAGAGTCTGCCTTTTTCACCATGATCCCGATCATGATGACGCCAAGATCAATGAAATGGTGGACTGGGCGAGAAAATTTGTGGCGACGCTTGGGGAGGACCTGATTGTCGATGCTGCCCGGGAAGGCCAGGAGTACATCCTGGGTTAGGTATCCCAAACTTAACGGGCGGCATTTAAACTTCCGCCAGGGTCTTTTCCAGAAATTCGCGATTGGCGCGCGCATTGTTGGTGACTTCTTCCAAAGTCTTCCCTGCCGCGCATTCCACCATGATGGGCCCATTAAATCCGCCCTTTTTCAATCGCGCAAAAACTCCCTTGAAATCAACTTTTCCAGTTCCGAACTGGATCATCACGTCACCTTTTGGTTCCGCACAATCCTTGGCGCAGAAGCCGGTCACATGCTCGACGATGGGTTCAAGCTCCTGCACGGGATCTTTGCCGGTATAATAAATAATGTTACCGGCATCGTACCAGATTTTGAAATTGGGGTGATTGACTTTGGAAATGCACCGAAGAATTTCCTCGGAGGCACCGCTTCCTCCGCCGTGAGGTTTCAAAACCAATTTCATATTTTTACTGGCAGCATATTTGGCCGCTTCCGACATGACCTGATAATAATGTTCATATTGGGCAGGCTTATCGACGCCAAAAGTTAGCGCAAAATCAACACCGATGAGGTTGGCATGATCCATTTGCTTTTTCATGTCCTCGACTGAATCTGCCACAGCAATATCATGCCGGGTACGCAATGCAGTCATGATCGGCTTGAGTGCGTGTTTCTTGATGGCGGCTCGCAGATTTTCAAGGTATTCGGGCGTGGCACGGGACGCAGTGAAAGGCTCGGCAGCAGTGGCGGTCAGGAGGCCCGTGGTCCGATAGCCCGCCTGTTGAATGCCATTCAGCGCTTCTTCATAAGTCCATTTTGTCCAGGGACGATTGAAGCAGCCAATTTCCCATTTTTTGGGGTCGGAAACTGCTCCCCCTGCCAGGGAGACACCCGCGCCAAGCCAACCGACAACCATGGAGGTCTTTTTTATGAAATCCCGGCGATGGACGATGGTTTGATGATTCATGTGGAGAAAGGTTTTTTCAAACAGAACCTAAACCAGATTACGGGTCAAGAGAAAGCAAGGCTTTATTTACTAAATCGAGAACGAGGGCGGGTTCGATTGATCTTAAGCAGAGTGCCCCGGTGTTTTCGGAGCAGGAATAATTATTTTTTTGGATACAGGAACAATCCGCTTCTGCACGAAAATGGTGCGGCCCGGAGGGAGCCCATTCGGCAAGGCCATCATATTTTCGAAAAATGGACACCGTTGGAATGCCGGCAGCGGAAGCGAGGTGTAGAACGCCGGAATCCGCACCGACATGAACGAGCGACGTTAGGAGAAGCGCAGTAAGTTTTTGAACTGACAATGGTCCTTCCAGAACAATGATGCGTGGATTGTTGACTGCCTGGACAAACAATCGGATTTTTTCTTGTTCCCGAGGGCGGCCACTGCCGGTGGCAACAATGTGGATGTCCTTTCCGGTTTCAAGTAACTTTGCGGCGAGGGAGACCCAATGTTCCAGCGGCCATTCCTTTATATGCGAGCTGGCATTGATGGAAAAATGAAGGAAAGGAAAGGTAAATTGATGAGCAGCCCATTCAGTCGCTGGCGAAATTGGACGAAGATCAAATTTAACGGGTTTTAACTGCATTCCGCACTGTGCCAGCACTTGCCGCCTTTGTTCAAAGACAGGAAGCTTGCGATTCTGCCGGTCGACCCAAACAGGAATTGCTAACTTACTCCAGAAATGTTGCCTGGAACCTTGTTGAGCCATGCGCCATTTGGCGCCTGTGACAAAACTGATGAACACAGTTCGATCCGCGCCGCTGAAATTAAAGAGAAGATCATAGCCACGTGACCGCAATTCTTTAAGAATTCCCCAATGTCGCCACCAGGGAGGGCTTTTCGGTCCGAGCGGAAAAATAATGGATTCGTGAACACAAGCGGCTAAACTCAGAACTTCCGCGCCGACTTCCGTAGTGAAAACATCGAGTTCGGCCTGGGGATAATGCGATTTAATTTCCCAAAGAGCGGGAATCAAATGGATCGAATCGCCCAGAAAGCCAAGGTCCACGACAATTATTTTGCGCGCGGTGCGGGTTTTATTGTAGAAATCAGGATGTTGCGGCTCTGCCATGACCGCCTATCTGTTAGTAGTAAACCGAGTTCATGACGACAAAAAAATTGCCAATCACCGCCTGCTATATCGCAGGAGCCGAGGCGCACAGGATTGGCAAGTCACTTGAATCAGTGGCCGGGTGGGTTTCCGAGATTGTCGTGGTCTTGAATTTCGAGGTGAGCGACGGGACTGATAAAATTGTGGAAAGTTTTGGAGGGAAAGTGTTCCGCGAACCGTGGAAAAACTTCATAGCCCAGAAAAATTCGGCAGCAGAAAAGGCGAACCAGACATGGATTCTTGGCCTGGATGCGGACGAAATTGTCAGTGAACAATTGAAAAGTGAAATCACCGCACTTTTTGAGTCGCCTGAAAACCAAATCCAAAACCACGGGGCTTTTCAATTTCCTCGGTGCACTTATTATTGCGAACGCTGGATCCGCCATGGGGACTGGTATCCAGATCGGGTAACAAGACTGTGGAAACGCGGCAGCGCAAAATGGATCGGGATTGACCCGCATGCTTCGCTTCAAGTGAACGGCACGATTGGAAGACTGAAAGCGGACCTGCTCCATTACAGTAATGAGAGCATCGATAAGCAAATCACAAAGATCATTCCTTACAGCCAGGATTTCGTGGCCCATGGATTGGAAACAAACCGTCGCCCGGGACCCTTTGACTTATTTATCAGGCCGACCTGGCGATTTTTACGCGCTTATGTTTTCAGGCTCGGATTTCTCGACGGGTGGCCGGGATATTATATAGCCTCTTTGACTGCGTTTTCGACTCTCACGCGCTATATTAAAATAAAAGAGGCACGTCTTCCCCAGGAATAAAATCAATGCCTTCTTTTTCCGTAACTTTAATCGTCAATACATTTAACCAGCCTGAATACCTGAGCAAGGTTCTAAAAGGAATAGGCAATCAATCGTTGAAGCCAGATGAAGTTTTGCTGGCAGACGACGGTTCAGCAAAACCGACTCGCGAGCTTTTTGCGGAATGGTCCCGTGAGAACTCTTATGCCTGCAAACATATCTGGCAGGAAAATAAAGGCTTCCGTCGATCACGCATCCTCAACCAGGCGATTGCACAAAGCAGTTCGAATTACATCGTTTTTCTCGATGGCGACACGATTCCGCATCCGCAGTTCATTTCCGACCACCAGCTCGTGGCCAGAAAGAATTACTTTGTGCAGGGTCACCGGGCGTTAATCAAGGAAGGGGCCGAACAGTGGTTTGGGGTTGGGAATTTTCAGGATGATCGCAAGAAAGCTTTCTTCAGCGGAAAGCTAAAAGGCCTGAAACATGCGTATCGATGGCCGATGGCCATGACGAGAGTGAAACGGGACCTGCGGGGAATACGAGGATGCAACCTCGGAATATGGAGGGACGATTTGATCAGGACCAACGGTTATAATGAAGAATTCGTAGGCTGGGGTCGTGAAGATTCCGAGTTGGCCGTTCGCTTGATGAACAACAATGTTCCAAGGCTGGATGTGCGAGGCCGCGCTCTCTGCTACCATTTGTGGCACCCTCCAGCAAGCCGATCAAACGTTGGCCAAAATGATGAACTGCTCGAGAATTCAAAGTCCACCGACATTAAATTCTGCAAGTTGGGATTGGACCAGTATATTGCGAAGTAATAATGGAAACTGACCCCTTACGAATCCTGCAATTCAACTCGATGCTGACCGGGGGCGGAACGGATGATCAGTGCGTAAAACTCGCATACGGATTACACCTGGCAAAACAGAAAGTGTTCGTTGTCGGGCCAGGTGAGAGGGATTTCTCAACGATCATCAAAAAGCTGGATATTCCTTTTGAAGAACAGCCAAATCGAATCTCGAAAGCGGGACTAATTTTGGCAGCCGCCCGGATTATTGACCGGGAGCGAATTCAAATCATCCACGGCCATCACGGGAGAGATCTCTGGCTTGCAATCCTTGCCTCGAAACTCTCCAGGACGCGTCCGAAAGTGATCCTGACGCGTCACATGGCGAAGAGCCCAAGCAGCTGGTTTAGCAGAAAATGGTTATTGGCCAATTGTGACGGGATAATCGCCGTTTCCAATTTTGTGAAAGAAGTCCTTGTCAACGGACATCATGACACCTCCTCGCTCGAAGAGGAACGACACCATCGTTTCCCCCTTGAGGGAGATCACCGAAAAATAACAGTAATTTACGGTGGGATTGACACTCATAAGTTCGTTCCAGGAAAGGCTCCCGGCCTTCGTGAATCGTGGGGTATCAAGACTGATGAATTCGTTTTTGCTGTGGTGGGGGGATATGGATTGCCGCGGGGAAAAGGACAGCGTGAGTTCCTCAAGTCCGCAAGCTTGATTCACAGTAAAAATTCCAAAGCGCGATTCCTGATCATCGGCCGGGGAAATATGCAGAAGACATTGGAAGAAGACATTGAGCGCCTGGGATTAAAGGGCAAAGCGTGGTTAACCCCATACTGCCACGATATGCCGAGCGCGATGAATGCAATTGATTGCCTGGTTCATCCACAGATAGGAACAGAGGCATTTGGCCTGGTACTTCTGGAAGCATTTGCGTGTGGAAAACCGGTAATAGCCACTGAGCTGGACGGAATTCCTGAGGCATTTGATGTGGCCAAATATGGAAAATTGATCCAGCCTGAATCGGTTGAAGCCCTCGCCAGTGCCATGACAGAATTAATTATCAACCCCTCGGACGTTCGGAATGCCAGTGAATTGCATTGCCTGGTGGACTCGCAGTTTTCATTGGAGTCGGCCACGAACAGGGTGTTGAATTATTACCGGCGATTGGCAGGGATTTCAAAATGAGAACAATCCGCATTGATTTTTGTGATTTTTATGTGGGGTTCAATAAAACGAACAATTTTTTCCACAACCTGCTCAAGCAGCATTACAATGTGGAAATCTGCGACAAGCCGGATTTCCTGATTTATTCGCAGGACGGGGAAAATCATAAACTCCACAACTGCGTGAAGATCTATTTTACGGTGGAGAACTATTCCCCTGATTGGAAACAGTGCGATTATGCTTTCACCTGTCGTTATCTGGACGATCCCCGTCACCTGCGGTTTCCACTGTATGCCTGGTATGGTGGTCCGCACCCACTTCTGAAGCACAAGGACAACCTGGACGGGATCATGGCGGAAAAGTCCAAATTTTGCAGTTTCGTGGTGAGTAATAAAAGTCTCAAAAAGACCCAGAAGCGAATCGAATTTTTTAAAGCGCTAAATTCACGTAAGCAGGTCGATTCTGCCGGAAGCTTCTTGAACAACGTCGGCTATTCCATTCCCCATGGGTCGGGGGAGAAGGTCAGGTTTTTACGGTCCTATAAATTTAATATTGCTTTCGAAAATGCCAGCATTCCCGGTTACACGACAGAAAAGTTGTACGAAGCGATGCAAGCTAGATGCATCCCGATTTATTGGGGTAATCCAAGAATAGGCGAGGAATTCAACACGAAGAGTTTCTTAAACTACCCGGACTTCCCATCCGAAGAAGCGCTTATCGAGAGGATACTGGAGCTGGATCAGGATCCTGCAAAATACAGGGCCGTGATGGCCGAACCTTATTTCCTCGGAAATACGCCCAACCCATTTTTCAGCCATGAAAGAATCCTGAAACAATTCGAAATAATTTTTACGAAAAAGATCACCCCGGTGGACAGAAAAGGCGGCCTTTGGAATGGAGCAAGGTGGGCCATTGTAAAGCGTTCCAAAGATTACCCCATTTCGTTTGATTGACTCATCGCTTAAATCGACGCCTGTTTCTTAAACTGCGGTTGTGTCAAAATGTGGAAGGAACTTGCGTCAATGGACAGGTGCTATATCTCGTTCCACGAAAGAACGACATAACTGGAACCCCCTGATTTCTTAAGGTTCTCGTCGAAGTGCATTAGAAAATGACCTGATGCGGTAGCTGAATTGGCAACTACGCTTCCAACGAAATCGAGGTCACTGGTATTACTGCTGGATAATCTTACGTCCTGATTTGGAGAATAGATTGTGCCTACGAACCTGCTGTTTGCGTTCAACGACAGGATCCCCCCGGCAGAGGATGGAAGCCCATAATAAGCAAATTTAGTGGCGTCACCGCCGCCATTCTCAACACCGCAAATAATGCAATTTCCAGTGGAGGCATTATAAATTTTAAGACTTGCTCCCGGGGCAATGATGATTCCATCCGAACCGCTCATATGAAGAGTCGCGTCTGGAGGAACATACAATACCGCATTTCCCGTGACCAGGATGTTACCCTTGAACATCCCGTTGGCGATCCAGTTTCCAGAGGTGAGGATATAATCGTAGTTTGTTCCTCCAACTCTTCCTCCAACGGGGCTAAAAAAAGTCATGGTAGGCATTTCCACATTGGGCAAGTCCATGCTTAGGTCGTCCGAATACCATCCGCTTTGGACTTTTCCCTGGTTGGAGGAGTTACTTTGAAAGGCGATGTCACCAACCATTCCTTTGTTGCCGATGCTCATGGAACCTCCAGGAGCAGTTTTCACTTTGCCAAAGATCTGGGAGCTGTCCACCTGCACTTCGTTGACAAAGCCACCAATGGAGGCAATGTCCCCTCCTGTTTTTCGCTTGGAGGCTGTGTACTGACCGTTCGTGCTATACAGAGGGTCGGTGGAATCAAAACTATCAACCAGGAAATTTTGCCCCAGGCTCACCGTTCCCTTCACGGTCAAGGCGTTGACATACATCCCCCTTAATTGAGTTTTAACCTGCACCGTTCGCTTTACATAAGTTGGATTCGCGGTGGAAGAGAGGGGAGTGGGAACGTACCCTATTGAAGTAATAGTTGGCGGGTCGGTAGGCCGGATGGAAACATCGAAGTAACTCCCATAAGTGCCTACAGTTCTTGTTTTGTGATAATATCCATCTGCCCCGAGTGACCAACTATTTGCCGATAGATTTGTCACAGCAGTGTAATGCAATTGAGTAAGGGCTTCCTCGATACCACTTTCCAAAACGGGTATCGCGCTGTTCCAGTTCATGGAACGAGCCACTGATGTGCTCTGAGTGCTGATGAGACTGAGATAACTAGCCAGACTTATCCCGATGACGGCTGCTGTTATTAGCGCCAGAATTATGACACTTCCATCCGTTCGAGTTTTCAGAGCAATTTTCATATCAGGGCTATTCTTTGCGGATTACGATTTTGGCAGATTGAACACTCTCGGAGGTCGATTTTTTTCCGAGGATAGACCTGGAACAGATCCAGCTCAACTGCACCACTTTACACAAGGCAGGATTAGAGGTGGCGTATTGATCCACTGTTCCACCGACCGGATTTCGTTGAAACATGGAAAAGCTAAGTGAGTTGCTTACTATTTCGGTCAGAAGTGTTCTCGTTTGTCCGGCATAGATTCGGACCAAAGTACCGCCGGCAGAGTCATACCTGTAAGTCAGGTTGTTTGTAGCACCCGAAGCGACCATTTCGAAAACGATTTGATTTGTTGCGTAGCTGGTCAATCGGTTGGCTTGCCGGATGTCCGTGGTCATTTGGTCAAGCGCGAAGCGGCCTGTCGAATCCAGTTCCGCATAATTCGTTAGTGCCGCGAAACTTTTACCAAAATAGAGAAACATGGACGCCACCACAGCAAAGACCAGGCTTCCAACAGCAGCTGCAACCATGAGCTCAATCAGCGTCATGCCCAGCTTCCAGCGCCTAGTAGTAATAATTATGCAAACCATACTTTGAAACGGTGGTGGTGACTTCCCTCTGACGTTGAATATTCCCGGAAGGCCAGGTCAGGGTGACAGTCACTTTTTTATGATCGGAGGCGTAACTCTCCGTCATGGAGGTGTTGGTAATGGTAATTTGTCCAGTGTAAATCATGAGCCCATTGGTTTGTGTCGAGATTGGATCCGCGTAGGCTGTGAATGAGGTGGGAACAAAGCCATTGCTACAAATTTGATCGAATGTATAAAGGCGAATGACTTCCATTTTCTCCTGCAGAATCTGGTTGGCGCGAAGGTTCTCGCGTGTCACCCGGACCACTGAAAATCCCTGGGACAATCCGAGGTAGAAACTGGGCAAAAGAATCGCCAGCAGCATCACCCCCACCATCACTTCAATCAGAGTGAATGCTGATTGGACACGTTTTGATCTTATTCGAGGTGCCACTAACATAGTAAAAATTCAAACAAACTTAAGCACTCTTCATGCCGCATGTCGAAAACCCAATGCTTACGCCTCTTTCCTCAAAGTTGCGATAACAAACTTTATGAAAAATGGACAATAGGTCCACATTCCACAGCAAATAAGTCCACATGGATCTATAGTTAGTGGGGCCATTAAACAGAGCGTTCTCTCACCCCCATCCTATTGACGTTTGGCAATCGCCCTTCACCTTGGGATTCTCAGAGTGTGGAAATAGCACATTTACGCCGAGTGGTTAGCTCGATGAAGACAGCAACCTGCATTGATTCATGAATAGACATCCACTGAATGGATTCAATGAATGGTTATATTTAACTAATATTGATATTGCAATATCATTGTTTCATTTATTTTATTTACAGTGAAAGCATTTGAAATTCTTTCGAAAGCCCGTAAAATCAAACACCATTTCTGCCGGTGTTTTTCATGGAACCACGAAGTGGCGACGTCAGGTCATTCTCCGAGCGGTCCACACTGTAGAGAACGGCGGTCCAGAGACCAGGGGATGGCTCCATTTTCGACTTGATACCGTTTAGAGCAATCGCTTAACTCGGCCGTCAGAAAACACCCATTTGTCAAAACTTGAAGTCGGATTACAATCCAAATATAGACGCCATCCGAGTTGTTCGATCGTTGTCGTTAGCGAAGGGGGCGGGAATAAAGTCGTACCATGAATCCTATTCATTTGCCGCGCGGAACTTCCAATTCCTATTCATCCAAACGGTTCGTGCCAATCAGTTTTATTTGCATGGACACAAAAGCCAAAAAGGTTTCTGTCATTGGAGATTTTAATGACTGGACCCCGAATGCTCACCCCATGAAACGTCATGTGGATGGTTCATGGAATCTTCAGGTTCCGCTATCCCCCGGGCATCATCACTATTTGTTTCTGATCGATGACAAGCCGACGATAGATCCAAGGGCTCAGGGAATCGCCCGAAACGAAAAAGGTGAAAAAGTGGGGCTGCTGGCGATAAGTTAAAGCGGGTGCTGAAATCAGTTAAGAGTCGAATCGGTCGAGCTTTTCTTCAATTTATTTTTGGCCCGTTGTTCGTTAAAAAATGTTTGCAATAAAGAGCGGCATTCTTCCTCCCTGACGCCTCGGGTGATCTCGCTTTTGTGGTTTAGCCCGTCGAATTGCAAAAGATTCAATGCGCTTCCTGCGGCACCTCCCTTGAGGTCGCTGGCGCCATAAACCACCCGGGCCAGCCGCACATGAACTATTGCTCCTGCGCACATGGGACAGGGCTCCTTGGTGACATAGAGCGTGCAATCATTCAGCCGCCAATCTCCCACTGCCGCTTCCGCCTGGGTAATGACCAACATTTCGGCATGGGCGGTAGCGTCCTTGAGCGTCTCCACCTGATTGGATGCGCGAGCAATGATTCGTCCATTCCGGACCATCACCGCTCCCACGGGAACTTCCTCCGCATCATAGGCCCTCAATGCCTGGCGCAAAGCCTCGCCCATAAAAAAATGGTCACTGTGTAAATCGATTATCGGCTCTTCGGACACTCGATGAGTTTACTGGATTTAGGTCCATTGGCCCACCGAAAAACAACTGTGCAGAAACAAACCTTCGCGGTATGATGGTTTCATATTGAATTGATTGGAAAATGAGTAACGAAATTTCTGCAACTGCGATGCCTGAGAGCAAACCGGCCCCGTCCGATTTCATTCGAGATATTGTCGCGAACGACAATGCGACTCAAAAACATGGCGGCCGGGTGGCAACCAGATTTCCTCCTGAGCCCAATGGTTACCTTCATATAGGCCATGCCAAATCGATTTGCTTGAATTTTGGCATCGCCCTGGAGAACAACGGTGGAATCTGTCATCTGAGATTCGATGACACCAATCCAGCCCGGGAGGATGTGGAATATGTTGATTCCATTCAAGAGGACGTTCGGTGGCTGGGGTTCGATTGGGGAGCTAACAAATTCTATGCTTCTGATTATTTCGAGAAAATGTATCAGTTTGCCATTCAGTTGATCAATCAAGGCAAAGCCTTTGTCTGTGATTTGAGCATGGAGGAAATCAAGCAATACCGCGGCACACCTACGATCCCCGGAAAAGACAGCCCATGGCGTAACCGTTCCGTTGTTGAAAATCTGGACTTATTTGAAAAGATGCGGCAGGGAGTGTTTCCGGACGGATCCAAGGTATTAAGAGCCAAAATTGACATGGCCTCCTCCAACATCCATCTGCGGGATCCGGCCATTTATCGAATTCGGAAGGTGGAACACCACAGAACGGGCGACGCATGGTGCATTTACCCCATGTATGATTACGCCCACTGCATATCAGACTCCATCGAGGGTATCACTCACTCCATCTGCACTCTGGAATTCGAGGTTCATCGTCCGCTTTACGATTGGTTTTTGGATACTTTGGCGGTGAAATGTCATCCCCAACAAATCGAGTTTGCGCGGTTGAACCTGAGTTACACCGTCATGAGCAAACGAAAATTGCTCCAGCTGGTCGAAGAAAATTTGGTGACAGGATGGGACGATCCACGCATGCCAACGATCAGCGGGTTTCGACGCCGGGGGTTCACTCCAGAATCGATCCGTAATTTTTGCAAGAAGATAGGGGTCACGAAATTCAATGGGCTCACGGATATCGCGGTGCTGGAACACAGCATTCGCGAAGATCTCAATAAATCATCTTCGCGGGTCATGGCGGTGCTGAAGCCGATCAAGCTGGATTACCAACTACCCCGAAGATCAGCTGGAGGAACTGGAGGCGGTAAACAATCCCGAAGATCCATCCGCTGGCCAGCGTACCGTTCCCTTTTCACGAGAATTATATATCGAGCAGGATGATTTCATGGAAGTGCCTGCCAGGAAATTTTATAGATTGTCGCCTGGTTCCGAAGTGCGGCTTCGCTATGCGTATATCCTGAAATGCAACGAAGTGGTGAAAGACGAATCAGGGAAAATCAAAGAATTGCGTTGCACAATCGATCCTGAAACAAAAAGCGGATCTTCACAGAGTTCAAGAAAAGTGAAAGCAACGATCCACTGGGTCTCTGCGGCCCACGCCATTAGCGCGGAGGTTCGTTTGTATGACCGCTTGTTTACCGTGGAAGATCCAGCGGCCCAGGAAAAGAGTGAGGGAGATTTTAAACAATTCCTGAACCCGCATGCACTCGAAGTGCTGAAAGATTGCAAACTTGAACGATCCCTATCCAACGCCAAACCAGGAAACCGTTACCAGTTCGAGAGGTTGGGATATTTTTGTGTAGACCAACCGACGGCGCTCACCAGCCGCGCCGAAGCAGCGCCGGACCATTTGATATTCAATCGCATCGTCACCCTTCGCGATTCGTGGGCCAAAGAGCAGCAAAAGTAATTAGCACGGCCTTCGGGCAGAGAAAACCCTTTCCCTGCCAGTAAGGTCGTCCAAGACGAGAGGATTGGTCCAGCCTTCTCGATCAAATATCACCTGGATCGCGTCTGCCTGCCCATCTCCAAATTCGACCGCCAAGGCTCCCCCCGGCAGCAGGATGGCAGGAACCTGGACAGCGAATTTTCGATAAAACTCCAGACCGTCAGCGCCCCCATCAAGTGCCATCAGAGGGTCATGGTCCTTTACTTCAGGCTCAAGCGAAGCAATCTCACTCGAAGGGATGTAGGGAGGATTGCTGACAAACAAATGGAAATGCTGGGAAAAGGGAGAGACCGGCACATCGGCGGCCTCAAGGAAGGTAATTTTGTCCGTCAGTCCGTGGCGTTGGGCGTTTGAATCAGCAACGGCCAAAGCTTCCGGGGACTTGTCGAGGGCTGTCACGGAAAGGTTTTTTAGTTGGCGCGCCAGGGTAATGGCTATGCAACCCGAACCGGTGCCGTAATCCATGACGCAAGAATGGTTTTCTGCGCCGGGAAACGCTTTTAACAGTCGGAGAGATTCTTCCACCAGCAGCTCGGTTTCCGGCCGGGGAATCAGCACATTGCGATTGACCTGAAATTCTCCGCCGAAAAAAGGAGCGCTGCCTAAAATATGCTGCAGCGGTTTTCGGTTGCTCCTTTCCAATGTCATTTGACGGGCCGCGACCAGTTCCGGCTCGGATATTTGTCTGTCGAAATTGAGATATAATTTCATCCGCGGCATTTTCAAAACGTGAGCCAGGATCAATTCAATTTGCAGGCGCGGAGATTCGATCCCTTTACGAGTCAGGAATTCGGTCGATTTTTGAATGACATCGATAACGGTCATCCGGGTGAACTTAAAACTTCAGAAGAACGAACACAAACAATCGACGAAACTTTTTCCCAAACCCTTCGTTAAAAAACATTGAACGATTACTTACCGCTTGAAGTCTCTCTCGCGGATTCCTATTTTACCATGATGAAAAGAACATTGGTTCTACTCGTTGCCAGCCTCCTGGGGGGGTTGTGCATGGCGAATGCGCAGGAACTGGATAAAGCCGAAGCGGCTGAAAAACTGACCCGTCTGGCCGGGGACATCGAAGCAGTCCAGGCAAGCAATGCCACGATCCAAAAAAGATTTTCCAGCCTGAATGAGGAACTGCGTTCAGCGAAAGACGAAATCGCAAGACTCCGGGCTGCGAATAATAATTCCACCACGCAGGAAGAGCTGAAAAAGCTCGCGGAGAAAATAATCGAGGTTGATAAAAAGCGGGAAGCGGACAAGAAATTGATCCTGGACGAAATGAAAAACCTCAAGGAAACGATCCTTGCAAGTATCAAAGACTTGAACACCAGCACAAGTCGCCAGAATATTCCAACAACCACAAAACCTCCCCCATCCACTCGGAACGAACCGAACACTTCCGGCGGCAATACTTCAACCGCCACGGAGAAATTCTACGAATATGTGGTGGAGAAAGGAGATAGTCTGCCGACAATCGTGGTTGCCTATAACGAAACATTCAAAAGCCAAAACAGGAAAACCATCACTCGAAAAATGGTGAGAGACGCCAATCCGACCATCAACTGGGATAAATTGCAACCGAAGCAAAAAATCTTGATACCGGTTCCAGAATAATCTCAGCCATGCCTCTACTTGTTACTTTCAAAAGATTGCACCTGTTTCTAGGCTGTTTTTTCGCACCTCTCCTGACTTTTTTCATCGTCACCGGATGGTACCAGGCGGTTTATCACAATCGACAAAAAGGAGTGGGCGACGCCGAGCGCTTTATCGACAAACTCACGTCTGTTCATGTGGACCAGATTTACCCTTCGAAAACAGCGATCGCGTATTCGGACAAGATGTTCAAGGGACTCGTGGTGGTGATGGCGATAGCCCTTTTGGTGACGATCATTCTGGGAGTAATCCTGGCATTCAAGTTTACGCCCCCGAAAAGGAAGTGGCAGGTATGGATCTCATTGAGCCTGGGAATTGCGCTTCCAATCCTGCTCTTGTATCTGGGTCAGAAACGAATGTGATGGAGATTCGGCTCTTGCCACCGGGAAAAACAACCTTATAACTGATCCTGACGCCCCGCAGCTTCTGATTTTTCGAAGGTGCGCGGGCAGGCGATGCTTTAGTTCCACAGTTATGCCGACATACGAATACCTTTGCGAGAAGTGCGGACACCAATTCGATAAATTTCAATCCATAGCTGACAAAACCCTGGAAAAATGCCCGAAGGAGCTTTGCAAAAAGAAAACCTGGGGCAAAGGGAAAGTGAAGCGAGTGATCGGCGCCGGAGCAGGCTTAATATTCAAGGGAAGCGGATTCTATATTACCGATTACCGGACCGAGAAATATAAAGACGCAGCCAAGAAAGATAGCGGCGCGGCTTCCGCTCCTGCGGCATCTACAGGAGGAGAATCGAAGCCAGCGCCTAAAACAGAGACCAAAACACCAACTCCCAAAAAAGAATAATGTTTCGAAACTGCTTACTTTGGCAACTGCTGTTGATGCTTGGCCTTCAACTGGAAGCCAAGGCGGCAGATGCTTTTCAGCCGTGGTATGCGCAGACTCACACGGCTCAAAGCAGGTCTAAACAATTCACGATCTTTGGGCCATTGCAACCGCGCGTTCTGGAGGGGATTCGACCTCGCGCCGGACTCATCTACCTTGAACCGGGAAGTGCGGCAGTTTCCTGCGAAAGAATCCGCAACGCCTTCCGCTCGGAACTGGCCTTAAACCCCGATGCCAAGCCCTCACTCTCGGGAGAAGGCAAAATTTCAATACGTTTGAGACCCGGCGCAGAACACCCGATTCGATTGGACGCCATCCAAAGTAGCGATGCCTATACGTATACGATCGATTTGCCGAACCAGATTGAATCGAGCCGCTTCATCGAAGTCATCATCAAGGCGCTGCTCCTTGACTTAATGCATCAGGCAGGGAAGGGAACAGAGCTTGACGTTCCCATGT
>JAQGOY010000189.1 GCA_028293375.1 Verrucomicrobiales bacterium
GCCACTGCTGACTGCACAAATGCCGTCGCCGCCATGTCCAGCATCTCCTCACCGTAAATGAACGGACGGTAGTGAACATACACAATGTCTTTAGGTTGCAATTTGAAGTCCTTCGCCCTTCCATCCATGATTGCCAGTGAATCCACCACAAATGTTTGCGGCTTGTTGAGAGATCCCCTTACCACTAGTACCTTCGTTTTATAAGCGCGATCCGTAAATCCTGCACGTTGTGCAATGGCCGCGATGGCCGAAGTATCTGACGTATAGGTCACCACACCCGGCGCCCGAACTTCACCCAGCACATACACTTCTTTCAAGTTGCCAGAGGGAAAGTAGAGAAAATCGTCCGGCTCAATCATCATGTTTTGCCCCAGGTCGCCCCCAAACAATTTTTCAAAATTCAAAGGGTAACGCCTTCCTTTGCGCACCAGGAAACTTCTCTCCAGGTCCGCCATCTCTATCGTGTTGCCGTCAATAATGCCCGTCTCAAGTCCTCCCGCCCTTCCCAGCGCCTCCACCACCGTTAGGGGCCGGTCCAGCACGAAAACACCTTTTTTCATGACTTTTCCCATGACGTAATATTTTTTACTCTTGTAGGAAACCGGCGTGAGGATTGTTTTGGGGGCGCGATAAAACTTGCCCAGTTCCGCGTCCAGTTTTTCCCTCAATTCGTCAACGGTCAGCCCCGCCGCCATGACGCCCTGGGCCTGCAAATAGCTAATCCGTCCGTCGGGACCAATCGCCAGGTCGTTCTTGGTCGCGTTCGTATCTCCGAACAACCCAAAGTGAAGCACATCCCCCGGCCCAAGCGTAAGTCGCTTTTGCCATTCGGCCCGGTGATTCGGATCAGACGCGGAAAAACCGGTAAATCCATTGGTGTTTCCGTTTGCATCGTTCGTTTGCGCATTCGCCTGCAGTGGCAAAAGCACGCAACCGATCAGCGCCGCCATCGAGAACCATCTCGAAAAATGGCGTTGCCAGAAGGTGTCAGGTTCGTGATTTAAGACTGCCCCCACCATATTGCACCCCGCATATCTTAATGTTTCCATGGCTGTTTTGGTTTCTTTGATTGTCGGTTTTCCGCTGTCTGCGAGCCAGATGATCTGTGGTAACTTTTCGGCCAGCAGCACGGATTCAGGTTCTGACGCCGGTGGCAATTCCACCAGTAGCACCAGGTTGTCTATTCTGCTCCATTGATCTACCGCACTCTGCCATAATTTCCGGCGCTCCAAATTCCACGCCCACCCCGGCAACGGTATATGAACCACCGCCTGCGAATTCGGATCGGTCAGTCGGTCCGAAACCATCGCCGGATGTGAAAGCAGGTTCGGAGTGTTCTCTATGCCGCTCAAAAGTTTTGGTTGTTCCAGCGGCTCATGAGGATGCACCGCCGGTTCCGTCGAATCTTCCGTGGCAATTGTCAGCACCCGCAACCCGCGCTGGTTGGCGCTGTTGATTAGCAAACTGATCCAGGTGGATCTTCCTTCCCCGTGCTTCGCCGATATAAATCCGCAAACCATTCCCTCGGTTTGGTTGGCGTTTAGTTTTCCTTTAATAATTGTCCATGTTCGGAAAGCCCATGCGTTCCGCGCCGCCGTGTCCATTTTGGTGAGATCGCCCAAAGTCCCCAGCACCGGCAATCCTGTCACCCTCGCCACGTCTCCTACGCTCTTCAAATGATCGTCAAGTATTTCGCGGCCAACCACAAACCCCGCTACCGCAAGGAAACCAAATAGCGCCCCGCCAAACCCCAACGCCAGCGCCTTTTTCATATTACTTTGAACCCCCACATGATCCAGTGAAGGCGGCATCAGAACATTGAAGTAGCCCACTGCGTTATCGGCGTAGAGTCCAGCTTCGCTCAATCGATTTTCCAACCCGGCACGCACTGTACTCAGTGACTTGAACCGGCTCTTGATATTTTCAAACCCAAGGCTGTTCTTGGAAAGATTGGAGAGTTGTGATTCCACTTTCTCCCGCTGCCGTTTGTATTCCTGCGTTTGTTTTTCCAGGATTTGTCGTTCGGTCTCCAGTTTTTGGTAATTTTGCGACGTAATATCTTTTCCACCCGGAACGATTTTCATGTCTTTCGGCGGGTTGGCGTCAAACCTGGCGGCGTCCGCCTCAAGGTCCTGGATCAATTTCTTTTGTCCGATGACCAAAGGGTTCTGGTCCGTTTTGGTGACCTGGAGATTCGCCAGTGTGTCCTTGGCCGTTTGCAATCTTTCAGAATAAGGATTTCGCGCGCTTACATCTTTCTCCATCGCCTTCATTCGCAGGTTGACGGTCTCCAAATCTATTCTGGCCGTCTCGTATTTCAGATCATAACTATTCAGGCTTGTGAGCAGGCTGTCCGTTTGTTTGTCCAGGTTGCTCAATTGTGCTTCGGGCGGCAGTTCTTTCATTTGTGATTGCACCGCTTGCAATTGCCGGTCCACACCCGCGAGATTGGTTCTAAGGCTGTTCGCCGCTTCCATCGCATCCATCGCCTGCTGCTGGCGCGTATAGGCTATCACTTCCGTCGCATAACTCTTTAGGATATCCACTGCATCCTGTGCCTTCGGCACCCCCTTGATGTAGACGTGAATGTTATCGCTTTCCGGATCGGCATTCACCACCAACATTGCGTCCAGGGCCGATGGAGAAATTAATTTGGTCTTTTCCGAAACTGCTTTCAGCACCTCCGGCGCTTTCATGATTGATGCAATCGTTTGTGGCGAAAATTGCTGCGGTTTGAATGTCTCCCCATTCTCACTCGCCTTAAAAAAAGCTGGAACCTCACGCCGAACCAATTTCATGTCCGCCATCAGGCTCTTTTTGAACGCTACCGATAAAAAGCCGATCAATCCCAGTCCCAGTGATGCTCCCAGCCACAGCATCCAGGTGTTTCGAAGTGCTTCTAAAAGTCGTATCGGGTCAAATGGCAATCGCGTCGGCCCTTTGGAAGTCGGTCCTTCATCCCCGCCTCCATCCCACGGATTCGAATTATTAATTCTCTGCCTCTCCTCGGATCGCGGCCCTTTGGAACTCCACTCGTCGCCGGAATCTCCATCCTGTTTGCCCCCGGCAGGCCGGGGATTTATCGTGTGGATATTAAACGCTTCTTCTCTCATAACTCTACTTGTCCTGGTCCCCTCACACACAATCCATCCTGCAAGGCAGCCCGAGACAGCTTTTCAACATACCAACGCTATGAAAATCAACTCCTCTGCGGCATCAGGGCACTGCACATTCGAGGGTAGTGGAGAGAGCACTTAAACTTTGTCAGGCAATCCTCTAACCCCCGTTGGGACCGCTATTCCTAGTCAATTGTCACGGCGTGAAAAGGATGGTCTAAACACCGACTCCAACTAACATGGCGCGGTGAAATTGAAAACGGGAACGCCTTATTCCCTGCTTAAACAGTCTGCAGTAACCGGCTTCGGTAAACCTCTCACTCGTACCTCCACCCACGCCCAGGTTTTAATTGTTGGAACTGGCATCTCCGGCGCTCTTATCGCCCATTCTCTCCTCCACGCCGGCTTCCACGTCTGCATGGTGGACAAGCGCGAACCCGTCCGCGGTAGCACCCCGGCCTCCACCGGCTTGCTTCAGTATGAACTCGATGGCAGCGCTGCCGAACTCTCCGAAAAATTTGGATTCCCCCAATGGAATCGCATCGTCCACACCATGAAATCTGCCAATGCTGCTCTCGGAAAACTCGCAGCCCCTTTTCCCGGGTGCGGCTTCGAAGTTCGTGACAGTCTCTACGTCGCTTCCAAAAAATCCGATGTCTCTTCTCTCAAAAAAGAATTCGCATTTCGAACCGAAGCACACCTTCCCGTGACCTGGTTATCGACGGATAATCTGCGAAATCAATGCGGCGTCCACGGATCCGCCGCCATTCTATCACGCCAAGCCGCCAAAATTGACGCTTGTGCCCTGGCCCAGGGGTTGTTGAAAGCAGGCTCTCGCCATGGCCTCGAAATATATTCCCCAGTAAATGTCGCTACTTATCAGGAGTCTTCCTCAGGGGTTGAAGTTCAAACCTCTTCAGGCCACAGGCTTTCCTGTGATCACCTCATTTTAGCGGATGGCTATGAAGGCTATCGCCATTTGACCCGCAACACGTTCAGCTTGTATTCCACTTTCGTCACCTTGGTTCGTCCTCTTTCAGAAACACCACAGGAAATGCCATTGATCTGGGAAACCTCACGTCCTTATTGCTACATCCGCTCTACCTCCTCTGGTGACCTTCTTGTCGGTGGTGAAGACCAACCCCTCATTGGGCAGAAGATCACCCGGGGCGTTCTCAAAGACGTGGAAGCCAGGCTTCTTAAAAAGTTACACAATCTTACCTCCATCCGGGGCCGCCCCGTCTCCACCTGGTCGGGCGCTTTTATCGCCAGCAAAGATTCTCTTCCTTTTATCGGCAGGATTCCCGGAGCCAAAAATGTCTTCGCCGCCCTCGCTTATGGCGCAAATGGCATCACTTTCAGTGAAATCGGCGCCAATATCATTTTGCAAATGTTAAACAAAGTTCACCACCCTCTCGAAAGCTCTTTTGCCCTCGACCGCAATTTTTAGCCATTTCTTTCCCTTGGCTCTCCTTCCATTCTCTCTAATCCCGGCATTGACTCGCACCGTCTCCTTGCCAAACTTTGCGCCATGCGAATCGGGATCATTGGCGGCAGCGGGTTGTATCACATCGATGGCCTCACCAAACAAAAATGGGTCAAAGTCACTACTCCCTTCGGAGATCCTTCAGATGAGTTGCTCACTGGCGAACTTTCCGGGCGGGAAGTCGTTTTTCTTCCACGTCATGCCCGTGGCCACCGCATTCTCCCCTCCGAACTGAATCACCGCGCCAATATCTGGGCCTTGAAAAGCCTCGATGTCCATTGGATCGTCAGCGTCAGCGCCGTTGGTTCGCTTCAGGCCCAATACAAACCGTGCGATATCGTTCTTCCCAACCAGTTTTTGGACCGAACCAAAAAAGCGCTGGAACACACTTTTTTTGGCAATGGCATCGTCGCCCACATTGCCTTTGCCGATCCCATTTCAGAAGAGTTGCGCCAATTGGTTCTCTATAGCGCCAAAAAACTCGGCGCCACCGTTCACGACGGGGGCACCTACGTCAATATGGAAGGCCCCGCCTTCAGTACTCGCGCCGAATCCATTCTCAACCACAAATCGGGTTTCGATGTCATCGGCATGACCAATCTGGGCGAGGCAAAATGCGCCAGGGAAGCCGAAATCGCCTACGCCACCATGGCCATGATCACCGATTATGACTGTTGGAAAGTGGACGAAGCCCACGTCACAGTCGAAATGGTCATCGCCAATCTCATGAAAAATGCAGAGCAGGCTAAAAACATCGTGGCCGATGTCATTACTGCCATTCCGGCCACTCCTTCCTGGGAGGCCCATTCAGCTCTGAAAAACTCCATTATGACCGATCGAAAACTGTGGCCGGAAAAAACTGCTCAAAATTTGAAACCTATTATCGCTAAATATCTGTAAAGGGGTTAAACCGTGCTTGGCGTTTGATTGGCTATGAAACTGACTTGGAAAGATCATGAAGAAGTTGCCTGGGCTCTGCTGGATAAGTTCCCTGACCAGGATCCCTTGAAATTGAGTTTTCCCAAGCTCCATAAAATGGTGATGGAACTCGAAGACTTCGGCGATAAGCCCGATGCATCCAGTGAAGCCTCCCTTGAGGGCATTCAAATGGCCTGGTACGAAGAAAAGAAATAACATGACAAAAACCATCATCAAACCAACTGGCTCTGCCCCCGCCGTCGGTCCTTACAATCACGCCGTCAGCATCGGTGATCTTTTGTTTTGTTCGGGACAAATTCCTCTCGATCCTGCCACAGGCAACCTCGTCGCTGGCGGAATCAAGGAACAGACTCATCGCGTGCTTGAAAATATTCGTCTCATCCTCATTGATCAAAAACTCACTTTTTCCCATGTGGTGAAAGCCACCGTCTTTATGACCAATCTCGCCGACTTTGCTGGCATGAACGAAGTGTACTCCCAATATTTTACCGGCAATTTTCCTGCCCGCTCCACCGTCCAGGTCGCTGCTCTCCCCCGCGGCTCGCAGGTCGAGATTGAAATTATAGCTCACTTTTAAGTGACCCCTTTTGTTTATCTGGCTGTTGGATTAGTTCTTGGGATTCTGCTCGGTTATTTAATCGCCTGGGTCCGTCAATCCCGGGCCGCTTCTCCTCTCTCCAGCGATGCCCGCATAGAAACGGAACTTCGTTCCCAACTCCAATCACGCGACAAGGAATTAGCCCAACTTCGAGAAAATCTCTCCTCCTCTCAAGTGGCTCTTTCCGCCGCTGAAACCCAGCGCGATTCTGCCCAGCGCCAGTTAACCGAAGCCCGAACTCACCTCGAACAACGCGAGAGCTCACTGGAACAATCCCGTGGCACCCTCGCCATTTCTCAATCTTCCCTCGCTTCCGCCGAGGCCAATCGCGACGCTGCTCAACGCATGCTCGCCGAGGTTCGAAACAGTTATGCAGAGCAGATGGAAGCCACAAAAAAGGATCACGAACGAAGCATGCTGGAATTGCGCGACTCCTTCCGGGCGCTAAGCGCCGAAGCCCTCGCCAAAATCCAGCCTGAATTTCTCCAGCTTGCCACCCAGAAACTGGCCCAGTTCCAGGAGGGCGCCAAAGGTGATCTTTCCCAAAGACAACAGGCCATCGCCACCCTCGTCGAACCGCTCAAGCAACAACTCGAAACTTATCAACGTCGCCTCGCCCAGGCTGAAAACCAGCAATCTGCCGCCATCGGCGAAGTGAAAAAACAATTGGAAACATTGGCTCTCCAAAGCCAGAACCTGTCTTCCGAAACGCTCCAACTGCGCCGCGTCCTCAGTTCCAATCAGGCTCGTGGACGTTGGGGTGAAGAAACCTTGCGACGCGTGGTCGAGGCCGCCGGCATGAGCGCCCACTGTGACTTCGTCGAACAGGCCCAGAGCGGCGAAAGCAAACCGGACATGATCGTCCGCCTCCCCGGAAATCGCGTCATTATTGTCGATGCCAAAGTCCCCGACCTCGACTTTTTAAAAGCGCTCGATGCCGCCGATCCCATCACTCGTTCCGCTTCCCTGGCCAGCCACGCCATGAAGTTAAAAAGTACTGTCAAAGCATTGGCCGACCGCGATTACCCACGGGAATTTTCCAATGCGCTGGATCATGTGGTTTTGTTCCTGCCGGCCGAATCACTTTTCAGCGCCGCGCTCGAAGGCGACCAGGATCTTCTCGTCTGGGCCGCAAGCAAACATATCATGATCGCCACGCCCGCCTCTTTGATTGCCCTGCTCCGCTCCGCAAGCATGAGTTGGCAACAAAATTCCCAGGCCGAAAACGCCAGGGAAATCGTCGAGGCATCCCAGGAATTTTATCAACGGGTGGCGAAGTTCACCGAACATTTCGAAAACATCCGCAAGGGCCTGGAACGAGCCAGCCTCGCTTATAACGATGCCGTCGGAAGTTACGAACGCCAGGTGAAACCAAGCGGCGAACGTCTCACTCGACTGGGTGGAACTCCCGCAGGCAAAGAACTGGCCAACGTCGAGGAATTGCAAATGACCCTGCGAACCCCTACCTCGCCTCCACCTCAATGATCAATCTCGCCAAATACGTTCGCAACCTCAACGGACCTCGCATCACCTTATGGTGCTACCTCTTCTGGTATCTGGTTATTTTCATCCGCTATTTCGATCCCAGCCTTCGACTTTGGCTCACTTCGCTCGGCATTTCGGCCATCATTGGCACCGCCCTTTACATCAGCAGCAGCAATTCCCAAAAAGGAAAAGTGAAGCTCGATCAATGGCAAATTTTTCGCCTCTACATGATGCCCTTTTGCGTCTCCAGTTTCTCCGCGTTGATAAAAGGAAAAGGCTTTATCCTGATCTTTTCTCCCATACCGCTGGAGAACGGCCTCGCCGCCGGAATCATCATCGCCTTCATTATTTTCGTGAAGGGTTACCAGACCCTCGCTCCCAAAACCTGAAGTCCATTTCAGTGCGACACTGCTGCAAGCACTGATAAAGAAATCGTCGAAGCAAATATCCAAATATAAGAAGCAACCTCGGAACCTTTTGTTCCAAGCAAAGTGTGAGACGCTTAAATCCTTTCCACTAAAAAAATCTGGCCCATCCCCTTATGCCGTGTTGTTATCAACCCTATGGATCTGCGTCATTTGCGTTATTTCCAGGCGGTGGCGGAAGAACTGAGTTTTTCCCGGGCCGCCCGGCGTCTTCGCATCGCTCAACCTGCTCTCAGCCGCGCCGTCCGTGAAGTCGAGGCCGTCCTCGGAGCCACCGTCCTTGAACGCTCCCGGCACCACGTTCGTCTCACTCCCGCCGGGGCCGTCCTCTTAAAGGAAACCGCTCTGCTCCTTGAGCGCTGGGAAGAATCCATGCGTCGCGTCAAACGAACTGCCTCCGGCGAAGAAGGTGAATTGCGCCTTGGATATATCGGGCCTCCAACTCAACCCTTTCTGGGCCGCTTACTCCTGGAATATCGCACCCTCTACCCTCGGGTCTCCATTCACCTCGAAGAACGCACACCCGAACGAGTATGGGAAATGGTCGCTAAAGGCCGATTGTCCGCAGCCCTGACCCGGCCCGTGGAGTCTCATCAGGCCCTTGGGCTCAAAACAATTTTACTTCGCGAGGAACGTCTCGGCGTTGCCGTCCCTTCTTCTCATCCTCTTTCCAAACGACGCTCTCTTCCCTGGAAATCTTTGGATCACCAACCTTTGATTGTCCTCGCCCGCCGTGAAGGCATGGGTTTGCACGACGCGGTTCTGGCCGGTTGCAGGCAGGCCGGATTTATTCCAAAGCTGGCCTACACTCCCAGCCTCATCGGTACCGTCTTAAGCTATGTCGAGGCAGGGGCCGGTTTGGGGGTTGTGACCGATTCCGTTATCGCTCCTTCTTCCCATCGATTTATTCCGCTCACTCCAACTGTGGCCGTTCCCCTTGTCCTGGTTTGGCAGGAAGATGATGATTCCCCGCCTGTTCAGCGCTTCCGCGAATTGCTCCTCCATTGGAAAGCCGCGAAGAAACTCTGGAGTCAGCCCGAAAATACCGGTAATACCGAGCGAGCATGACCGTGATAGCGAGGAGTTATTTCCGTTACAAGGAATTGACTCGTAAATTAACAAGAGGTTGCCGAGTGGCCGATACCTAATATTAACTTTGAATATGATCACACTAAAATGGATTCCGCTGCTTCTTGCAGGGCTCCTGCTCGCGTCGGGTTGCGGCAAAAAGGCGGAAGAGGCCACCACATCTTCCAACAAAATCCGGGTGGGCTATATCGGAATCACCTGCGAGGCGCCTATCTTCACCGCGGTCGAAAAAGGTTTTTTTAAGGACGAAGGTCTTGAGGTCGAACTGGTAAAGTGCGAGTGGGCAAACTACAAGGACGTCCTGGCTCTGGGCGGGTATGATATCACGCACCATCTGGTCATGTATTTCCTCAAACCCATCGAGCAGGGCCTTGATGTCAAATTCACCGGTGGAATACACCAGGGTTGCCTCCGAGTCCAGGCTTCGACTAAAGGAAACATTCATACCATCCAGGACTTGAAAGGCAAAAAAATAGGAGTTCCAGGCATGGGCACTCCTCCCTTCATTTTTGCAAATCGCGTGCTCGGTGCTAATGGCATCGATCCCCGCAAAGATATCCAGTGGATCGTCTTCCCTGCCGGTGAACTCGGCCTCGCCCTCGATAAAGGCGAAGTCGATGCCGTTGCGGATTCTGAACCCATCGGCAGCATCCTGCTCGCCGACGGCAAGGTGAGAAACATTGCGGACCAGGCAAACGACATGCCTTATAAAGACGAGTATTGCTGCGCCGTGATCGTGAATGGGAAATACATGGCGAAAAATCCAAAAGCCACTGCTGCTGCAACTCGGGCACTGCTCAAGGCTGCCAAATGGGTCCAGGCCAATCCCGCAGCCGCTGCAAAACTTTCCGTTGAAAAGAAGTATCTTGCTTCAACCATTCAAAATAACACCATCGCCATTTCTCATTTGCGCTACGTGCCCAGTGTGAACGGTGCTGAAAAGGCCGTGCTCTCCGCAGCCGCAGAAATGAAAACTGCCGGCATGCTCGCCGATTCCACTGATGTCGCCGCGCTCGCCAAAAAAGCTTTCGTTCATCTTGAGGGCGTCACCGATGAATGGCTCGATGGTTTGCAAGTGGAAAAGGTCGTCGGTGGTCAAGCCCCTCCCAACCTGGATGTTCGGCTTTACGCCATGAACTCTAAAATGGATCCTGTCTGCGGAGCTTGTTTAACACCTATTCAATGAACAGTGCGATTCCAGAAATAAGTCCGGCGATCGATGCAAGACCAGTGAAAGCAAAGGCTCGGGTCGCTTTGCAGGTGCCTATTTATAAATTGGCAGCAGGTCCGTTTTTTTCCGGCATTGCCATAGCAGTCCACATGGCCATCGCAAAAAAACAACCTCCGTTTGAAACCATGGCTTACACCTGGTTCCTCGGCATCGTCCTTGGATTATTCCTCCTTGGAGCCCTCTTGCAGGCCTTCGTAAAACCCATGCGCCGATGGTGGGCGCACATCGCGCCACTTCTTACCGCCGCCGTTCTCCTCCTGACTATTTGGGAAATAATTACCACCGGCCTCCGTTGGCTCCCCATGCCCTATTTCCCCAGCCCCGCCGGTGTCTTGGCCAGCATGATCGATGATCGGAAATTGCTTTTTGACAGCACCTGGCACTCTCTCTTTCTTTTACTCTCGGGCTACGCTCTCGGGGTCGCCGTAGCGCTCATCACCGGCATCTGCATCGGTTGGTTTGGTACCGCCCGTTACTGGGGCATGCCCCTCCTGAAAATTCTCGGCCCCATTCCCGCCACCGCTTGGATCCCCTTGGCCATGGTGGTTTCCCCATCCGCCACTTTTTCTGCAGTAGGATTGATCGCCCTCGCCGTCTGGTTCCCTGTCACCATGCTCACCGTTTCCGGAATTTCCAACACCCGCGCCTCCTACCTCGACGTGGCAAAAACCCTGGGAGCAGGCCCATCCTACCTGATCTTCAAAGTCGCTATTCCTGCCGCCATGCCAAGTATTTTCATCGGCCTTTTCATGGGACTCGGCACCTCTTTCCTCACCCTTGTGGTGGCTGAAACGGTGGGAGTCAAATCCGGCCTCGGATGGTACGTCAGTTGGGCCCAAGGCTGGGCGGAATACGGTAAAGTCTACGGCGCACTCGTCATCATGGCCTTTTTCTTTTCCAGCATCATGACCCTTCTCTTCAAGGTTCGCGATCGCGTCCTCGTCTGGCAGAAAGGAGCCATCAAATGGTAACTTCTTCCTCTCATCCCAACGAAGGTTCTGCCCTCCGCATTCACCAGGTCAGCAAAGACTTCCCCGCCTCCGACAACCCGGAACGGCGAGTCCCCGCACTCGATACTGTCGACCTTTCCGTGGGTGCATCCGAACTGGTTTCCATCGTCGGCCCCAGCGGCTGCGGAAAATCCACCCTCCTCCGTTTGATCGCCGGACTCGATACCGTTTCCTCCGGTGAACTCTGGGTAGGCAGCGAACCCATCACCGGGCCAAACGCCCAGCGCGGCCTGGTCTTCCAGGATCCCAACTTATTCCCATGGTTAACCGTAAAAGGAAATATTCAGGCCGGCCTGGTTGCCCGTGGCCTGCTCGGCGAGAAACGTCACGAGGTCGACGAATTCCTCAAACTGGTCGGCCTTCAGGATTTCGCTAACTCCTACCCCCATCACCTTTCCGGCGGCATGGCTCAGCGGGTCGCATTGGCACGTGCACTGATCAACCATCCCAAAGTCTTGCTACTCGACGAACCCCTCGGAGCGCTCGACGCCTTCACCCGCATGCGAATGCAGGACGAAGTCCTGCGCCTGTGGCAAGCACGCGGCACCACCATGCTCCTCGTCACCCACGACATTGATGAAGCCATTTACATGAGCGATTCCATTGTCATCATGACTCCTCATCCCGGGAGAATCGAGCGTACCATCCGGGTGGATTTAGAACGTCCCCGCCAGAGAAACAGCCAGGAGTTCCTCCAACTCCGGGGAGAAATCTTGGAACTACTCCACTTTGCCGGCCGCGCCGTTCATTAAATCCGATCCTCGAAGGCGTCCCACTACGAAACACCTGGAAGCCGCGCAGTCCGCTTTTTCAGATTGAGCATCTGCAGATTATCAGTGATATTGGGGCCATCCAAATACCGGTACTCAATTTCATTATCCGTGGCGTGATCGCAATCACCCTTGTTGTCTTTGCCTTTTCGCACACCCCGCACTGCAAGGCCGCGCCTGCGGATGACGCGGAATTCGCCACTAATCGGGCAAATGCCAAAAAATCTTTTTTGGAGGCAGTCACCCCTTTCGTTACGAACTACTGCGCGCGCTGTCACGGGCAGGATAAGCAGAGAGGTGGGATAAATTTCCAACCTGCTCTAAAAAATCCTGGCAACTCCGACTCCAGCAGGCGATGGAAGCAGGCGCTCGCCAACGTGAAGGCCCACGATATGCCGCCGGAAGACGCGAAAAAGCAACCGACGGATGAGGAGCGTCAACAGTTTCAGGACTGGATCGGTAAGCTCAAATTTCTCAGCCCAAAGGATCCAGGTTCGTTTGTGATCCGCCGTTTGACCAAAGTGGAGTATGGAAACACCCTTCATGATCTTCTCGGTGTGGATCCGGCGGTGGCCCAGGATTTGCCGGATGAAGTATCCGGAGAGGGCTATATGAACACACTCTCCCCCCTCCAGTCGGAGCAGTATCTCGAGATCGCGAATGACGTGCTGGATCAGATTCTGGCGCCCGAAGGCAAGCCGCCGACTGCGCTGCAAAAGCGTCTCTTCGGCAAAACCCCATCTTCCGGGACTGACCTCCGGGCTGCGGCGAGAAAGGTTGCCACCTCGCTCGCCCGAAGCGCCTATCGACGCCCTCCCTCGGAAGCGGAACTGGATGTCCTGTTGCAAGTGTTCGATCTGGCCCGCGAAAATAAAATCCCTTACCAGGCGTCCCTGCGCTTGATGCTCAAAGCGATTCTTGTTTCTCCACAGTTCCTCTTTATCACGCCAGTCACAGAGGCGGAATCGGCTCGCGGGATTGTTCCCTTGGATGACTACCAACTGGCTTCCCGGCTATCTTATCTTTGCTGGGCAACCATGCCTGATGCTGAACTTTCTTCCCTGGCAGATCGAGGGACCCTCCATGATCCTGCAATTCTGAAAGCTCAAGCAAAGCGTTTGCTGCTGGATCGCCGTTCCCGGGCCTTGTTCGATGGCTTTGGCGCGCAGTGGCTGGGGCTTGGGAACTTGCAGAGCAAAACTTTCGACACTACCAAATTTCCCCAGATGACCACCGCTATGCGTTCCGCCATGTATGACGAGGCCCGGCTGTTCTTTGAAAGCATCGTGCGCGAGAACCGGAGCGTCGTCAGTTTCGTGGAATGTGATTACACCTTCCTTAACGGTACTCTGGCTCCTCTCTATGGTCTGGAAAAAAAAGTCACCGGTTCGCAAATGCGTAAAGTGAAACTGACGGATGCCAACCGGGGTGGAATTTTGGGAATGCCCGGAATTTTGGCCACCACCTCTTTTCCCAACCGGACCAGCCCTGTCAAACGGGGCGCATGGGTGCTGGAACAAGTACTGGGAGAACATGTGCCACCGCCACCGCCAAACGTTCCAGCCCTGGAAAAACAGGATCACGATAAGGTCGTCAATCTGACTCTGCGTCAGCGCACCGAACTGCACCGCACGAATCCCGTTTGCGCCAATTGCCATAAGATTCTCGATCCCATCGGCTTCGGTCTTGAAAATTTTGATGCCATTGGTCGCTGGCGAAATCAGGACGATACGGGAGGGTTGATTGACGCTGGGGGTGAACTTCCAGGCGGGAAACTCTTCACTTCACCCAGGGAACTGAAAGCCATCATCGCTGCACGAAAGACCGAGCTCGCCCGTAATCTGACCATGAAACTGCTGGCCTATGCCTTGTGTCGCCAACTCGAAGGCTATGACGAAATCGTGGTGGACCATCTCATGGAAAACATCGCCAAAGATGGTTACGGCATGCAGACTCTCGTTACGGAAATTGTCACTAGCTACCCTTTCACCCAACGTCGCATCCAGGAACAACTCGCATCCTTGCCCCATGAAAAATAACTTCTTCATCAATCGTCGCACCTGTCTGAAAGGAATCGGAGCCTCACTTGCATTGCCGCTTTTGGAAACCATGGGTTGGGCCGAAGCAGGAAAGGGAAAGGCTGCAAAGCCACCCGTGCGCCTTGGCTTCATGTACATGCCTCACGGTGTCATCATGGACCAATTCTGGCCCGCAAACGCCGAGAGTTTTCTGTCGTCCCCGCCTCCGGGTTTGGAGTCCCTCCGTCCCGTGCTCAGCGAGTGCCTCCTGATGAAGGGCATCTCGGGAGTTGGTATCGCTCCGTTCAATGGTGCACCCCATGCCCTTGAATTATCCACCTGGCTCACAGCCATGCTGCCGGATGCAGACAGGCGAAATGAGATCAATATTGGGATTTCTGCGGATCAGATCGCTGCCAATTACATCGGCTTTCTCACCTCACTACCCTCTTTGGAACTGGCTACCATGCCTCAGACCCACAAGGAAAATCAGGAGGGATTGAACGAGGGATATTACTCGCATTGCAGCTTTCGCTCGGCGACCCAGGCCGTCCCTGCAGAAATAAATCCACGCAACGTTCTAAACCGACTCTTCGGAAAATCCGAGCCAGCTGGCAATGGCCATAAATCAGGAAAAATCCGCCAGGCAGACCCACTCGATCGAAAGATGTTGGATTTGGTCATCGGAGGCGCAAAAGACCTGCGTCGGAAGCTGCCCAAGGACGATCAACATAAGCTGGACGAATATCTGGATAGCGTCCGCTCTGTGGAACGCCGCATCGCCGCCATGGAGTATCGCCAAAAAGAGGCCGCACTGGAAGCCGCTGGCGTCAGCGTGAGCAAACGCAACGATTCAGATTCTCCACCCATCGAGGTCAAAATTCCCGAGGGAGATAAACGCAGCGAGTACATGCAGGTCATGTGCGATCTCAACGTGTTGGCCTTCCAGACCGACACCACTCGTGTAAGTACCTACATCGGCTCCACGCCCAATGGTGTTTCCTACCCGGAACTAGGGTTCAAGGACGAGCATCATTCCCAGACCCATCACGAAAACCGGCCGGTTCAGGTCGATAAGGTCGCCAAGATCACCGCCTTCAACATTGCCCAGTTCGCCTACATGGTGAAAAAGATGCACAACCTGCGGGAAGGCGACGGCACCTTGCTCGACAATTGCATCATGATGTGGGGTTCCGGTTTGGAAGATGGCAACAAGCATGCCCGCGAGAACCTCCCCTTCATCATAGCCGGCAAAGGCGGCGGCACCATCAACACCGGCCGATTCCTGCCCAACACCAAGGGAAATCAAGGCGACCTCCTCACCACGCTCCTCACCTGCGCTGGTGTTCCGTTGGATCGCCCTGTTGGCATCGCCACCAAACAGCTCAAGGAAATGACCACCTAAAGCTAACCTGGGACGAGTTGGAGGGCACTGCTTAAATTTGGAAACAGCTGGCCACGTTGCGCCTGGCAAATCCTTCAACAGAGTTTTGCGGGATGAGGGATGGAGGTCACAGAATAGTTTCCAAACACGATGAGAGTGATTATCATCTTTCTACTGCGATGCGCACGTTGGAAAAACTAAAGATTACAAATTTTAAATCGATTCGAGAGCAGACCCTCGAACTCGGTCCTCTAAACGTGTTCATCGGAGGCAACGGTTCTGGCAAATCCAACTTGATTCAAGTATTTCGCTTTCTTCGTGAGATTGTTAATCAAAATTTAGCGGGCTACGTTGGAACGAAAGGTGGCGCAGATTCACTGCTGTATTTTGGAAGGAAGCAATCTCCAGATATGTCTTTCCGTCTCGAGTTTGGTGAGGGAAATACCACAAACGGTTATTCTATCCAGTTACGGGGCACTGATGACGATAGTTTAATGATTGCCTTGGAGTCCGCCTTTTATCACGAGCACGCGATTTATCCATCGCCTTACAACCTATCGATTTCGTCGTCTTCAAAAGAGTCTAAACTAAAGCAATCGAACCACATCTGTGCCCATGAGGCGATGAGCGATCTGGACAGTTATCGAGTGTATCATTTCCATGATACGAGTGATACGGCTTTAGTAAAAGGCATGGCAGAGGTTGAAGATAATCGCGTGCTTCGCCCACAAGCCGAAAACTTGCCGGCATTTCTTTATTGGATGCAACAGAAACAGCCGGATCACTTTGCTAACATTCAAGATACATTGCGCCAAATCGCCCCATTCTTTGTTGAGTTTCAGCTGGAGCCATCCAAGCTAAATGAGCATAAGATTCGGTTGGAGTGGAAGGAAAAGGGCAGCGACGCCTATTTTAATGCCTCCTCACTTTCGGACGGAACACTCCGATTTCTTTGCCTGGCGACTCTGCTGCTCCAGCCCAAGTTGCCAGTTGTTGTGTTGTTGGATGAGCCTGAGCTCGGCCTGCATCCGGCAGCCATTATGCTTTTGGCGGATTTGCTTTCTTCAGCTTCGACCCGAACACAAGTGATCGTTGCGACTCAGTCGGTGACGCTAATCAACCAATTTGAGCCAGAGGCGATTTGGACCGTTGATCGAAAAGATAGTCAGAGTGTTTTTCAACGGTTAAACCAGCAGGACATGACTGCGTGGCTGGATGATTATGCCCTGGGCGAACTATGGGAGAAAAATGTTTTGGGCGCACGCCCATGAGCAAACGAGTGCTAATTCTTGTTGAAGGCCAAACCGAAGAGCGGTTTGTGAAGGATGTTCTCGGCCCCTCATTTTTCACGAAGGAAATTTTTTTTCAGGCTACGATTCTCATGACGAAGCGGGTCAAGGATGGAACACGTTTCAAAGGCGGGGTTACAAACTTTGCCAAGTTTGAAAATGACGCCAGGCGATTGTTGGAAAGTGCCGGAGATGCCTTGGTTACAACGATGCTGGATTATTATGGCTTGCCCTCTGATTTTCCCGGAATGGATTCTCGCCCCGTGCCTGGAAATCCACTTCGGCGGGTCACTCACGTAGAAAATGCAATGTCGGTGCATTTCGGCTCCCGATCAAATTTTTTGCCTTTTTTGGCCTTGCACGAGTTTGAAGCGTGGTTGTTTTCCTCACCAACGGAATTGCCTCGAGTAATGACTGAGCCAGGCAAACAAATAGAGTTTGAATCCGTCTGTTCCGGTGTTGGAACTCCAGAAGATATAAACGAGCGTCCGGAACTCGCGCCCTCCAAAAGGATCACAGCGATGTTTCCGGCATACAAAAAGACATTGCACGGGCCGACAACTGCCGACCGCATCGGGTTGGAGAAAATACGCAAAGAATGTCCTCACTTTAATGATTGGATGAAAAAAGTGGAGGCTTTTGCTTGCAGTTAGGACGCTTCCCGGTCTCACGTTGCATCTCGCGCAGGTAAAAGTTCGATGGCCTCATCCAACATGTAAAAAATGTACTCGTGTCTCAGACTGCGAACCGCCGCGCGCAGTTTGTCTCGATCAATTTGGATGGGCTTCGGTTTCATAGGCGATAGTTTTTAGATGCGGCAAAGCATGACTAAACGCACAGCGGGAGACAAGTCAACGGTCAAAAGAATCGCGGCAGTAATTATCCTGATTAATCCCTACAATCGCTAGGATTTGAGGTTAAATCCGCCCCAATTCGAAGCGCAAAATTCCAACACTCCCTTTCCCTCTTTCTTTCCATGTCACTGCTGCCCCGCGCGTATCCTTGCAATTCCAGACGAGTGAATTCAGGATTCTCGCGGTCAACTATGGAAACCCTCACTGAGCAACTGAATTTCGAGCGCTTCGGAGAGATGGCTCTTTCAGATCCTGAACTTCATGCCCAACTTCGGGCCACCCCCAATGAGGATGCCTTTGTGGTGCTTGCTGTCCGACTGGGCTCTGAACGAGGGTGCGACTTTTCAACGTCCGTCGTGCGATCCGCCCTGCAGGAGAAGCGCCGCGCCTGGCTGGAGCGCTGGCTGTGAAGGATTTTTCCGACTGGATGCCCATGCGGATTTACTGGCGGGATGCCCAGCCCATGGTGGATTGGGGGCATCTCGGCCCGCGGCGGTTCACCGAGCCTTTCTTTTCGCAAACCATCCACCCCTGCGTGCGACATCCAGCCGATCTGCTCTTTCGCCATCAAACCTCGTTGGATGATCTGGGTGAAATCGCCAACGCTCAACCCTCCTTGCAGCCCACCGG
>JAQGOY010000270.1 GCA_028293375.1 Verrucomicrobiales bacterium
TTTTTGCTGATAAAAATACAGCCGCAGGGGCCGATCATGCGAACTTCAATCTATCCAAATTAGGGACATCCATTGGAATTTATTCATCCACCGGGGTTCTGATCAACGCGGTGACGTTTGGCAAACAAGTAAGCAATATTTCACAAGGTCGCTTTCCGGATGGCGCGAGTCCTATCGTCAGCTTCCCGGTTTCCTCTTCTCCGCAAGAGAGCAATTACCTGCCGCTGCCGAATGTCGTGGTCAACGAAGTTTTATCGCGTGCGTCACAGCCAGCTGAGCCTGCTATTGAATTGCAGAACTCAGGAGCTACCGATCTGAACATTGGCGGCTGGTATTTGGGAACGGATCAGAGCGGCCTCATCAGTTACCAGATCCCTGCGGGAACGATCATCCCGGCAGGTGACTACAAAGTATTCTACGCACATGACTGGTCTTCTGCTTTTGCCCTGGATGCGGCTCGGGGCGGCCAGGTCCAACTCACCCAGTCTGACACGTTTGGAGTTCCCACCGGTTATCGTTCCCAGGTGAAGTTCGGTGCTGCGGCAGATGGCGTGTCCTTCGCTCGTTATACAAACAGCGTGGGCCGAATTGAATTTGTGGCCAGCACTGCACCTTCTCTTGGCTTGGTGAATAGTTCCCCTGTTCTGGGTGAAGTGGTGATTAACGAAATCATGTACCATCCTGTCGGAGTCGGAACGAACAACAATGTATTGGATGAATTCGTGGAACTGGCAAATGTTTCGGGCCATTCTGTTTCATTGTTTGATCCAGCGTTTCCAGTAAACACCTGGAAGTTAAGTGGAGGCGTTGGATTTAGTTTTCCGATGAACGTTTCCATTCCAGCCAATGGATTTGCGGTGGTGGTGAGCTTCGATCCCGCCACGGATTCTGCGTCACTGTCCGAATTTCGCAGCCGTTATGCCGTCCCGGCTGGAGTACCCATTTACGGTCCATTTAGTGGGCATTTGGATAACGCGAACGACACCGTTAAACTTTCGAGACCTGATGCTCCCCTGAGTTTGTCGAGCTCAAGCCCCGGATTTGTGCCCTATATTGCGGTGGAAGCCATTCAATATTCGAATGCCGTGCCATGGCCAACGGGTGGCGATGGCACTGGAAATTCATTGTTGCGAAAAAGCCCGGTTGCTTTCGGTGACGATCCGCTGGCGTGGACAGTCGGGGCCGCTACCGCAGGAAAGCCCAATTCAGGAACAGCGCCCGGTGATTCTGACGGCGATGGTCTGGCGGATTCATGGGAAATTGTTTATTTCGGAAGCATTAATGATCCGCGTGCAACTGCGTCCGCCGATCCCGACTTCGATGGCGCGAATAATCTCCAGGAGTTTATTGCGGGAACTAATCCGCTGGATGCGGGCAGTCGACTGCAAATCAACGTTCCAGTGGTCACCGCCAATTCCATTTCTCTAAGCTTCAGCGCGGTGGCTGGAAAGAGTTATAGCGTGTTGTATCGGGACAGTCTCGCGCAAGGTTCATGGCTGAAACTGAGCGATGTCTCGCCTCAGTCCCAGGATGGACTTGTGACGGTGCAGGATTCGACAGTGAGAAACCCAGCAGGAAGGTTCTATTTGATTGTGACGCCGGCTATTCCGTGAGGGAGAGTCGCCGCACCTTGAATGTGGGGGCGCCCTCGGCTTCCAAAATAAAGAGGAGACTCGAAATACTCACTAATCGTAATAATTAAAAGTGAATCCTGAAGGGTTTCCGCCTTTCTACTGGTGACCCATGAGCTTGTTGACCATTTCGTTGGTTAACTTTACACCAAACTCAGTTGAAAAAACTAAAGCTTTTCCTTTCCTGATGAAGTGGCCAGATCCTGCCATAGGAGTGAGGGTAAGAGCATTTCCTCGTGTAGAAATTTTTAGCACATCACCAGCCCAAAGAGAGAGCTGATTTCTAACCGTTTTAGGAATGACTATCCTGCCAAATTTATCTATTCGGACAACAATTGCCTTCATACCAAACTAGAATACCTGGACTACTGGGTTTCTAAAGTTCTGATTTTGAGCCTACTGCGAAAGGTATCTCGGTTCTTATTTCCATAACCGCTCCTCCCACGGCAGATCGTCGAGCGGCCAGGTGCCACTCATCACACGTATGATGTTGTGGGGCCGGAAGCCTTCCAGAAGATTGTCGGGCTTGAAGATGAGCTGGAAGCCACTGCTTCCCGGCAAAACAGGAACTGGACTAATAGCCACCAGCTCGGAAGGCGCGCGGTCGTTGATTTGATCGTAACTGCGCAGGGAGGTTTCTGAAACCAGGGCATTGACTCGCCCCTTAATTTTGAAGTCGTCTTTCAATGAGGGATCAAATCCGGCGAACAAGGTCGCAGTGACCAGGCCTTTTTCATTGTCCACGGCATCAATCCAGCCAGCCAGGCCACGCTCTTTTTGGTGGACTCGATGTACTGCAATTTGATGTTCAGCGGCAATCTGTTTGCTTTCGTCATCGATCCATATATCAGTGGCGTTGCCGGGTCCTTTGAGTGTGCAAAGAGTCAGATTAATCAGGAGAGATTGATTTGTAGCTAAATCTTTAAGGGTCCCAAAACCCTGGCCTTTCCAGACACGGGTCGCCGGAGTGATTTTATAAATCACCGGCCTGGCTTCGGTTTTGTTTTCTGCTTTCGAAAGCCGGGTGACGGAAATCGTATTCCTGTCGAGTTTCACATCGTCCAGCCGCCACTCACATTTGGAAGACTCGTCAAAACTAAAATCGTCTTCCAGGAGAAAGGCCTGGGTAAATGCACCCTTTCCGTCTTTGCCAGATTTAGGATCCCAATAAAACTTCCCGTGCAGGTGGGTGCCCAGAGGGATATCCCGAAGTTCCGCGGGAGCGCCGTGGTAACGCATGGATCCATAAGGCAAAAGGGTGAACAAGAGCGGTCGATCATAATCATCGGTCCGTTGATCATTTCGCCGGTCCGGTCGCAATTGGCCAGTTCGATTCAAATGATCCAACTGAATCAATTCTCCTGAAATGGCATGGGAGAGATCCTGGGTCGGAAATTGTCCGGGCTGCAGCAGGTAAGGTGGACTTTTGTCCCCGGTCCCCTCCGCACCTTTTGTGAAGCAACAAACAACCAGGAATGAAGTCCAGACCGCAGCGCGCCAGAACGAAGGAGTGACCATCCTCATGGTAACATTTAAATCAGTTCGGAGACAGGCCCAAGACTGTCGACAAATTTTTCCGAGTTCACTTCCATTTTTTGCAGAAGGGTAAGCAGTAGATTGCTCATGCGCGCCTTATCGTCGACCGGTTTGTGACACAGATTGTAATGCGCGCTGGCGTTGGACAAATCGTAGGCATTCACTTTGGGAAGGTTGTAGTCGATATGTTGTCCGTGCTTGAAACCGAGCCCGCGACCCCCCGCCAGGATGGTCGGCAAATTTGCATTTCCATGACTGTGACCGTAACTCATGCCGCTGCCGAAAAGCACCATGGTGCGATCAAGCAGCGTATCTTCGCCGTCCTTCACCGCGGTGAGTTGATCCAGGAAGTAGGCAAATTGTTCGGTAATAAACGCATCGCTTTTGCTCAAGCGTGCCATCACTTCCGGATCGCCATTATGGTGCGAGAGCTCGTGGCGCGATTGACTTATTCCAATTTCCGGGATGGCGAGGCCGTTGCCTTCGGTTCCGCTCATGTAGGAGATGACTCGCGTCATGTCGGTGCGCAACGCCAGGACAATGAGGTCATACATGGTGCGATAATATTCACCAGCCTGTGTGCGGGAAACGTTGCGCTGAAAATGTTCGCTCACTGAAGGTTCCAACTTTGGTTTCGGCACCGTTAGCCAGGAGTCGAGACGCTCTGTTCTCACTTCCACCTCGCGAACGGCATTCAAATATTCATCCAGCTTGGAACGATCCTCTGTTCCCAGTGTTCCCCGTAGCGAACGCGCGTCGTCGAGAACTGCATCCAACACCCCGTGGCGGCGATTCAATCTTCTGCGCTGGCTCTCGACTCCACCTGTCTCTTCGCCGAAAAGTCGGTTAAAAACGGTCCTCGGATTATCTTCGGCCGGGAGAGGTACTCCGTCTCTTGACCAGGAAAGGGTGGTGGAATTTCCAGGCTGGCCGGTGCCGGCGGAGATGGAGAGTTCCAGCGAGGAAAACCGCGTTTGCTTCGAAGTCACTTCCGCCATTAATTGATCGCAGGAAACACTATTTCGATAGGAGCCACCTTCCTGGCTGAGCTTCGCCCCGGTCAACCACAGGTCAGCGCAAACATGGGCCGTGCCGACACCGCCCGGGTGGTGCAACCCGCTAATCGGCGTCATGTTGGAGCGGTGTTTTTCCAATGGTCGCAATGGGGCGCTTAATTCGTAATCCCTGCCCGCTTTGGTGATTTGCCAGGTCAGCACATTCACTCCATTCGGAATGTAAACGAACACACTGCGGCGGGGCTTGCTGGCCGCCTCTGCGCCAAGTGCGCTCATCGGCCTCATGCAGTCCAGTAAAGGCAACGCCACTGCGGCGCCGATTCCGCGGAGGAAATGGCGGCGATTCAGAAGCCAGCGTTGCGTTATGATATTGCTCATATTTTGTTCGACCTTTTCAGCGGTTTTGAAACATATCAGAAAGCACGAGTCCCTTGACGATATCACTCAATCGATATCCAGTCCTCTTATTTTGTGAAACCAATGCGGTAAGCGCGCGCCGGTCATCAATCGTCATCGTGCGGCGAAGCGCGTAAGTGGCCAGTTTTTCCACGAAGGCCGCCGCGAATTTGTCCTCATCGTCTGCCAGCAGTCGCTTGAGTTCAGAGCCATCCGCGAACTTTCGTCCATCCGCGAGTTCGCCACTGGCATCCAGTTTAGGATTCGCTCCTTCTCCGTCCTTGACCTTCTCTTCTGTCCGCCAGTGTCCAATGGCATCATAGTTATCAAAGGCAAGGCCGAGCGGATCAATCTTGCGATGACATGACGCGCAGCTTTCATCGCTTTTATGCGCTTCAAGTTTCATCCGCAGCGTGGCCTTGGGTTGGCCCACCGGCGTGGGCTGAATCGGCTTCACATTGGCAGGCGGTGGTGGTGGTGGTTTGTTGAAAATCGTCTCCAGGACCCATTTTCCGCGATGCACAGGGCGTTGCCGTTGCCCATCTGAGGTCAGAGACAGGATGCTCCCCTGCGTCAGCAATCCGCCACGATGATCTTCGTTTTTCAAAACCACTTTTTGCAGTCCATCTCCGCTCACGCCCTCTATTCCATAATGTTCTGCGAGGCGCGCGTTGATCATCGTCCAGTCAGCATCGAGAAACTCCCTCAGGCGCAGGTTTTTTGTCAGCATTTCATGAAAGTATTCGATGGTCTCGGCAATCATGCTTTGTTCCAGGTGCGCATCGTATTCAGGATAAATCTTTTTGTCGGGAGGGAACATTCCCACACTTCGCAGTTGTAGCCATTGCCGGGGAAATGCCGTGGCAAATCGAACCGACTTTGCATCCTGCAGCATTCGTTCGACCTCCGACCGCAGAATTGCCGATTGGTGCAACTGATTGCTTTGCGCCAGCCCGAGCAATCGCTCGTCTGGCATGGTGCTCCAGAGAAAATAGGAGAGCCGGGAGGCAAGCTCCCAATCCGTGACGCGGCCCACCGGACGATCTTTCGAGCCTTCCACCAGGTAGATAAAATCCTTCGAGCAAAGGGTGGCGAGCATCGCCGCTTTCAATGCCGATTCCGGTTTTTCCCCGCTTTCCAGCTCGTCGCTCATTATTTTCACCAGTCGATTCACCTCGTTGGATTTAGCCGGGCGACGAAACGCTTTACCCGCGAACTGTTTTAGTGCTGCTGTCGCCTGTGCCACATCCTGAGTGGCACTGGTTATTGTGTTTTGTTGTTGTTCCGTAATCGACGACGGTGCGATAGGGCCTTCAAGTTCCACAAAATCAACAATCAAAAATGGCATCAGCGGAATGCCTTCTTCGTCAGTCAATTTATACTGCCATGGATGCCGGCCGATGGCGGATTCTTTGATGGTCGTAAATAATCGGCGCTGATCCCCGCGTCCAGCCCTGGGCAGGATGGAAGGTCCTGGCGACTCACAAAGGAACCTCACCTGGTGCGATCCTGCCGAAATGTGAAATTCGGTTTCAAGTATGGTGGGCTGATCTTCCGGGGTGCTTAGGCTGCGGGCAAAGAGGAGTCGATCCAGGTCCATGGCATAGACCGTCACCCTCGGCTCGCGTCCCCGAGGCGGCTTCATGGCGCTGAGTTTTATGCGGAGCCGATAATCGCCGGTGGTTGGAAACTGAATGGTTCGCGGGCTCGGTTCGCCTCCTTGAAAAGAACTGCCCGGCCAGACTTCGACGCGAACTTTATCCGCAATTCCAAGTTCTTTGGCTTTCTTCTCATCTCCTCCTCGCAAATCCTTCCAACCCCAATGGATTGAAATCTTTTTTGGCGGTGCTTCGGGCAGAGCTTCATTGAGAGCAGCTTCTGCGGCCGCGAAATATTTCTCCACGTGCGCGGGCGAGAGTGAGAGCACGGAACCGATTCTTTCGAATCCATGCCAGTTGGGATCTTCGGGCAAACCTGTCGGATCAGCCGGGTCAAAGTGAACTCCCAGCAGATCACGGATGGTGTTGGCGTACTCCTCCCGGCTAAGTTTCTGGAAAGTCACGCGCTCCCGCGCACTCATCCGCGCACGTTCTCCATCTTTGAGTTGAACTGCAATCCACTCGATAACCTTGGAAGCCTGCGCCGCGCTGGGATGAGGCTCCTCTTCGGGCGGCATTTCTTTGGAGCTGATCCTTTCCATCACATCTGCCCAGTGCGCGGCAGTAAGCGGATTTGAAAAATCCTGCTGCAGAGTATCCAGCCGAAGATTTCCTTTTTGTTTCTTCTCCCCGTGGCAGCGAAGGCAGTGTTCTGACAGAAACGGGACAACAGATTTATCCAATTTCACGGTTTTGCCTGCAGCGTAGAGTGATGACGAAGGCAGGAGGCCCAGGCAGGCGGCAAGCAAAGCAATTCCCAGTTGTTTTTTTCGAAATAAAACCTGGGGAAACATGCCGCTATTAGACGACCTCCAGGCAGGCTTAATTCAAGCCCCAAATTTAATATTCACCGCACCGCCAGCCTGGCGACCCGACGGCACATCGACGCCATCCTCCGTGAACACTTGCGCGGGGAAGCGTTTCTCTTTAATAATCTCCGCGTCAAAGCACACCCCTCACCTCGAAGGAAGTGTGACAAGTGCCTCGGCCTCGCAGCTCTTGTCTGGCGATTGGTATTTTCAACCCACTGGCTTGGTCTTGTTCTTTTCTCATCGTTGGCATCGGGCCAGGTCCAGGACGAGAATTCGGATTACGTTTTAAGATTCGATGGCGATAACGATTTTGTCAGAGTGGATCATCCCATCAACCTGGCCAATTCCTCCTTTACGATTGAGTTCTGGGCGCGGCGACAGAAGTTCGGCAGCACCGATTTCATCATGTCCCAGGGTTCGCCGCAGGCCAACCAATTCCTGCATATCGGCTTTCGAGAGGATGGCGTTTTCACATTCGCTTTTTGGCAGGACGATCTGGATACGCCACGCGGGTATGGAGATACTTCCTGGCATCACTGGGCTTGCACCTATGACGTTTCCAACCGGATGCGGCGTATTTACCGGGACGGAAATCTGATTGCCGGGCAAAGTGCAAATGCCAATTTTCAAGGGCGGGGCACCATGATGATTGGCACCGTTGTTCCGGGACTCCCCTTTTTTTACCGGGGAGAGCTGAAGGATTTTCGTGTCTGGAAGGTAGCGAGGAATCAGGCGGATATCATCAGACACATGTCGCTTCCCATCACGAACTCCACCCCCGGACTTTTGTTAAATTTTCCATTGAATGCCTCATCCGGTTTCGTGGCGGAGGACGTTAGCGGTAATGGTAATGACGGGAATCTCAAGGAGGGTCCATCCTGGGTGCGTTCCACCGTGCCCCTGAGAGTATTTACCCGCGAAAAGCAACTCGTTCCGGAAGGAACTGATGGGGGTAAATTTCTCTCCATGACGAACACCATGATTGAAGCCCCCATTCGGCGTTCGGATTTTGTCATGCGCTCCTGGACTACAGAGGATGGATTACCTCAAAACGTAGTGGAATCCATAGACCAAACGCCGGATGGCTACCTTTGGTTTGGCACGCTTAACGGGCTGGTTCGATTTGATGGAGTTCGCTTCAAGGTGTTTGACGCGGCCAACACGCCTCAACTTCGAAGCAGTCGCATCTCAAAAGTTTATGTGGACCGGAAGGGGCGTCTGTGGGTGCTTTCCGAGTTTGGTGATGTCGCCAGTTATTTTGATGGGGAGTTTCATTCCTATGGAAGCGAAGCGGGAGTTCCTCAAAAGGGTTTCAAATCGCTTGCGGAGGATTCTGCCGGAAACTTGTTTGCGGGCTCGCGATCCTATGAAGGTTGTTTTCGGTTTCAGAATGATAAATTCAACCAAATCATATCTGAGACCAATAAAATGGCGGCGACCATTCATTCGATGGCCATGGAAGCGGATGGGACAATGTGGGGAATTCAAACAGTGCAGGACAAATCAGCCGAAACCCTGGTGCAATTGTCTCCCGGAATGCCTCATGAAGTCGCGATGCTGCCTGAAGAAGTCGGTTCGAGAATCCTGGGAATGTCGAGTAGCAGAGATGGAGGCCTCTGGTTATTAAGTGCTCGCGGCCTTTATTATTGTCACGGAGGCCGGGCCGAGCGTCTTTTCTATAGCCCGGAGCCAATGGCCTACGGGAGCGCCATCATGGAGGATAGGCATGGACATGTGTGGATGGGGACGGCAGAGCAGGGACTCATGCAATTTGACCAGAGGGGAACCATTTTAAAATTCATTTTGGATGACTCCTCTCCGCTGGCCGACGTGAGGACGGTGTTCGAGGATCGTGAGGGAAACATCTGGATAGGCCTTGGAGGCGGAGGTTTAAGATTATTGCGGCCGCGCGTATTTACGACCTATGACAGCAGGGATGGATTGGACGGCGATGAGGTGAAATCCGTCTCCGAAGATTTGGAAGGCGATATGTGGGTGGTCGCCCGCAGCCGGGCAGATAAAATCCATCGCTTGAGAGTGACTATTTCCTACGAACCTGGCCCGCGGATGCGATCAAACCCCCAGGCAGTGATCGGTGACCGCGAGGGAAGGGTGTGGGTGGCCAGCCGCGAATCCGGATTGTTCAGGCACGATACGAACTCAATCACTCGCATCCTGGCTGAGTTGGCAGGCACGCCTTACGGTCCGGTCGCTTCCGGTCTGTTCCTGACAAAAAGTAATGTGTTATATTTGGCTGGCAGCGACAAATTATTTACTGTGGATGATGGGGTTTTGAAATCGAGCGGACCACTGGCCGACCTGGATGCGTTCGATATCCGGGCCATGGCTGAAAATTCCAAGGGAGGATTGTTTTTGGGATTAAATGGCAGGGGCCTGCTTTATAAACAATTGGGATTGGATTGGAAGCGATTCACCTCAAAGGACGGATTGCCCAGTGAAAGTGTCTGGTCTTTGTATGCGGATTCCGATGATGACATCTGGATAGGAACCACGGGCAATGGCTTGTCTAGATTGCATAACGGGAAGTTCTTTAATTTTCCGGCAGAGTCGGGCTCACTTCCCAGGTTTATCAACAGCATCCTGGAAGACGACAAAGGATTTCTCTGGCTGGGTTCCAACCAGGGGATATTTCGCGTTGCACGCAGCCAGCTGATCGATGTTGCGGAAGGCCGTTCCTCGACCATTTTTTGTCTTCGATACAGTTCGCTGGATGGGTTGGGCACCAGCGAATGCACATCCGGCTTTCAACCGTCGGCCTGGAAGGCACACGACGGAAGGCTTTGGTTTGCCACGGTCAAAGGCGTATCTGTAGTGAATCCCAATGAACTTCCATTTAACCCAATGGCGCCGCCAGTGATTATTGAAGAAGTTTCGATGGACGGACAGCCGCACTCCGCAAAAAACGGATTGGCAGGATTTGGCAAAGAGGAAACGGTGGTAGTGCCGGCTGGTTCGACACGACTGGAAATTCACTACACCAGCCTGAGCTTAACCGCTTCAGAGAAAAGCCAGTTTAAATTCCGTCTGGAGAGTCTGGATAACGAATGGCAGGATGTTGGGAATCGTCGCACGGCCTATTTTACCAGGGTTCCTCCCGGGAAATATCATTTTCAGGTGACGGCCTGCAACAATGACGGTGTGTGGAATGAGGAAGGGGCATCTCTCTCCCTGGTGGTGTTGCCTTATTACTGGCAAACCGGGTGGTTCAGGACGCTGGCAATTTCCTTCGTCTCGGGTCTCATCATCTGGGGTTACAACAGGCGCGTAAATACTTTGAAAAGAGAGCGAAGCGCCCAGGAACATTTTTCGCGACGGTTGATTGAATCCCAGGAACAGGAAAGAAAAAGAATTTCGTCAGGGCTGCACGATGGGCTCGGCCAAAGTTTGCTCCACATTCGCAACCAGGCAACCATGGGCAGGGACAGGCCTGCTCTTGATCCTGCATCGCAGTTTCAGGCCATTTCAGATGCAGCATTGCATGCCATCAATGAAGTTCGAACCATTGCCTATGACTTGCGGCCTTATGAGTTGGACCGTCTTGGCCTGACAAAAGCCATTGAATCAGCAGCACAAAAGGCCTCTGACACTTCTGGGTTCAAGACTCATATTGAACTGGATTTAATCGACGATCTGCTCCCTTCGGAATTCGAGATCAGTCTCTACAGGATAGTGCAGGAGGCACTGACAAATGCCGTGAAACATTCACAGGCCACCACCCTTTACATTCAAGTGAAAGCGGAATTGGACAGTGTGCAACTGGTGGTTGAGGATGACGGACGTGGCGGCGCGGCGGGTGTTTCTGAAATCTCCGCAGAGCGGAAAGGCATGGGACTGGAGAGCATGACCGAGCGCGTGAAAATCATGGGCGGCCGCTTTAGTGTGGAATCAAACTCTGGAAATGGGACAAGGATTGTAGTTATCATTCCTCTGACACATCGTGAACGAACAAAACCTGATTAAAGTGGTGATCGTGGAAGATCACCCCATTTTTCGCGCTGGCCTCCGACAGGTGATCAGCGAGGACGCTTCCATCCTGGTTCTTGGTGAAGCGATCAATGGCGCGGATGGGTTGAAAATGGCCCGTCAATTAAACCCCGATGTCTTACTGCTGGACATCGACCTACCGGAAATGAACGGCCTTGACGTGGCCTCTGAGATTAATGATTCCCAGTTGAAGATGGGAATTATTATCCTGACCATGTATCGCGAAGAGAACATGTTTAACGCAGCCATGGATCGCGGGGTGAAGGGCTACGTTTTGAAAGAAAATGCCCCAGGAGATCTGGTGGCCTGCATCAAGTCGGTGGCTAATGGCCAGTATTATCTTACTGCTTCCATATCCGGTTATTTGGTTCGCAGGAATGCCAGGGCTGCTGAACTTCGTAAAAAAGTCCCAACCGTAAGTGATCTCAGCCCGACCGAGCGTAGAATTCTAAAAATGATTGGGGAAAACAAAGGCAGCAAAGAAATTGCTGAGGTGCTCTTTATCAGTCCGCGAACAGTGGGAACCCATCGCACCAATATAAGTATCAAGCTTGGCTTGAGTGGCAGTCATTCGCTCATCCAATTTGCCATCGAACACCGTTCGGAACTCTAATTCCCTGGCCTTTTAGAGTTCTGTATTCCGCAGCCCAATTCCATCTGCCGGTTGATCGTTGGGGTTCATGAATACGTTCAACGACGTAGGGACGATTGCGTGCGTGAACGTAGATTAGAATCCGTTCCCGAGTCGATTACAAAACTTCTCAACTCCCATCATATTCACCAGGTTCCTTATTCTCGCAAGTGCCGGTGAAACTAATTGTCCTATGATCTTATTTAAAGCTTATCTCAGCCGTTTATTCGTCCTGACGTGCATGCTGTTAACCGCCGCATCGCTCCAGGCACAGATGACGGGAGGGTATGCGTTGAAGCTGGACGGAGTGGATGACCGTGTCCTGCTCGCCCCCGGGGTCATCAACATCGCCAACAGCTCCTTTACGATTGAATTTTGGGCGAAGCGTGAGCGTACCGGCGGCGATTTCATTGCGAGCCAGGGAACAGGGAACTTGAATAGCTATCTTCATATAGGATTCAGGGAAAACGACGCCTTTTCGTTTAATTTTTGGGCAGACGACCTGGCAACGCCATCCACCTATCCTGACCTGAACTGGCATCATTATGCCTGCACCTACGACGCGTCTACTCGCGCGCGCCTGATTTATCGTGATGGACAAGTGGTGGCCGGGGACACGGCTTCCGGAAATTTTATCGGCACTGGGGAGTTCCGAATAGGTGAAGCATTGGGATTATCCTTCAAGGGAGAGATCGATGAATTCCGCATCTGGAACATTGTGCGCACGGCTACGGATATCAACAATACCATGTATTATCCATTGCCATTCACCATCGCCGGTGTGGTCGCATTGCACCAATTCAACACTGGCAGTGGGGTTACGGCTACAGACTCCTCCACAAATCATCGCGACGGAACACTGGTGAATGGTGCAGGATGGGTTCTTTCGACGGCTCCAATTCGGCTCTCTACCAGATTCGTTATCACGTCGGCCGCCCAAACACTGATGCCGGGGCAGATTTCCAGTTCGATTACTGTGGAGCGGCAAAGCCAGAGTATCTTTGGCTCCTGGGGTGCAAACACTTCAGATCCTTCGATAGATGTTAGCCTGACTTCAACCTCCGGGGGTGGAAACTTCCGGAATACCTCGGACACCGCTTCCATCAATTCTGTGACAATTCCAAATGGTCAGAGCTCAGCATCCTTTCTCTATCGAGACAGTTTTGGAGGTTCTCCGATTTTAACGGCCTCCGCCACTGGTTTTACCAGTTCGTCCGTAACATTTACCATAAATCAAATAAGTCAGACCATTAGTTTCGGAGCATTAGCTAATAAAATATACGGGGATGCACCTGTTACTCTGGTCGGGAGCGCTTCTTCCGGGCTGGCATTGGTTTATTCTGTGGCAAACGGCCCGGCGCAAATCACCGGCAACGTCATGACCATTACCGGGGCGGGTTCTGTTACCATCCAGGCCAATCAACCGGGAAATTCTAATTATCTTCCTGCCCCACCGGTAAATCAATCGTTCACGGTGGCCAAGGCGACTCCAGTGATCACCTGGAATAATCCTGCAAGTATTACTTACACCATCCCTCTTTCAACGTCCCAACTCAACGCCACAGCCAACACTCCGGGCGTATTCACTTACACGCCCACGTTTGGAACCATCCTCAACATCGGTACAAATATTCTGACGGGGTCCTTTGTGCCAACGGATACGATAAATTACAATTCGACGAGCACCACACGCACGCAGGTTGTCACCAAAGGAGTGCAAACCATCACCTTCAATCCATTGGTGGACAAAGTCATGGGGGATGTTCCATTCACCATTTCAGCCACTGCATCCTCTGGACTGGCAGTGACATTTACGCTGGTCAGCGGACCTGCACAATTGGCCGGGAGCACTGTGACGATTACCAACGCAGGCCTGGTTACCCTCCGCGCTGACCAGGCTGGCAACACTAATTTCCTGGCAGCACCTAATGTGAACCAGGCCTTCACAGTGAAAGCTCGTCCGAATCTTACCTGGGCCAACCCAGCGGCCATCGTTTACGGAACCGCATTGAGCGGTTCACAATTAAATGCGTCCTCCACACTGCCCGGCGCCTTCACCTACAATCCTCCGGCAGGAACCCTATTGAATGCCGGCACCAACGTGATCAGCGTAACGTTTGTCCCGACGGACAGCACGACTT
>JAQGOY010000201.1 GCA_028293375.1 Verrucomicrobiales bacterium
CCCACTCTATGTCCATCATTCCGATATGCCCGCTCTGGGAAAGGAGGCTTCCGAGTCCCTTCAAAGCCAAACTTGGCGGCATCGCTCTGACTCCATAATTTTCATACTGCTCCCTCCTCTGCGTGCCAACCGAAATGGACATGCCAGTTTCATCCCATAATCCCATATTAATGCTCAACCCAACTTTGCCCTCTGCCTTTCGAAGCATTCCCAGACTGTCCTGAAAACAACTCGCCGCCACATAGTTTCCCATGCCCGGCGCGCCAAATAAGGCCGAAGCCGAAGAGGTCATGACAAAAAAATCCAGGTCCAACTGCGCAGTCAGTAAATGCAGATTCCAGGAACCCAAAATTTTCGCGTCGAATACCTTTTCAAATAAATCCCATTGATGATCCCGAAGTAAACGATCCTCAAAAACGCCAGCCGCATGCACGATACCCTTGATCGGTGGAAGTGTTCCTTCAATTTCATCCAATACTTTTTGCAACTCCTTACGATTGGATACATCCGCCGCAATGACCACGACATTGGCGCCGATTAACCGCAAGTCATTAATCTTATTACTCGTTTCTTCACCCGGTGCATTGCGGCCCAGTAAAACCAGATTTTGAGCTCCACAGGTTATCATCCACTCTGCGATGGCATATCCCATCCCGCCAAGCCCGCCAGTAATCAAGTAAGTCGCAAGCGGATTGAACTTCATTGCCTGCGGAAAGTCGTTCACCTGGCAAAGACGATTGCCGAGCAATCCTCCTTCGCGAAGTGCTATAGGACTCGCGGTCCCCTCCATGGCCTCCATTATTTGATCAAGATTTTCCGCTCCATTCTCCAAGTCCAAATGGAGGGATTTGAATTCTGGATGTTCATGGGCTATCACCTTCACCAAGCCTCCCAGGGCTGCCAGGACGACCGACGGTTTTTCTGTTGCTTTCGCCGCCACGGCGCCAGAGGTAAGAAAAATCAACCGAGGCGCCCTGGGCAAAGGAATCACGGCCTGGACTAACTTCAATGCTCCGCCACACGTCCGCTTTAAGGTCTCTTTAAGTTTTGCATCTGAAGAAAATTCATTGGGATTTGCCACTGCCACGCCTTCCAGATAGATGATGTGCAATTTCTCCCACTCCTTTGCGAGCATTTGAAAACTCTCCATCGCAAGCGAAGCGTCGATATCCGAATTCCACTCCATTAATGTCACTGACTGATCGTGGGACTTCAGCTTCTTTTCCAACTTGTGAGTTAGGTCGCCTCCGTTGCCGACAAGCACCCAAAGATTCTTACCTCGCGATAAACAAGGCTCTGCTTGTTTGGTGACAATCACCTTGAAATCAGAAAGCAATCGCACCGAATCCAAATCGGATTTGAAAATCAGAGGCGCTTCAAACCCAGAGACGGCCAGAATTTCGGCCCATCCGCTCTCTGACAGGAGACAATGACTTTTGCGAATCACATGATCTTCAAAAAGCCACCAACCCTCCGTCATGCCCATAATCAAATCAGACCAGAACCGGGGGGTTGTCGCTTCGATAAGAATTAGAAAGCCGCCCGGCCTCAATAGGCTTTTGACATGCTGAATGCTTGCTTGAATGGACCGAGTCGCATGAATGACGTTCGCCGCAATAATCAGATCGAACTGCTCGTGCACACCTTGCGAAAGAGGCGACTGTTCAATATTTAGAACTGCACCCCGTATTCCAAAATTATTAAATTTCTCGCAAGCATCACTAACCAACGCTCTCGAAATATCGGTAAATAGATAGTCAGTCCCATTCGGCAAAGACTGCAGGATGGACGCGGTGGTGCCACCCGTCCCGCCGCCGATCTCGAGAACCTTCAGGTTATCCACCTTCATTCCCAAATAATGAAGCGCCTGCTCGACAGCACGGCAGGCAATTTCATTCACGATGTGTGCCCCGGCGGCATCTCTATAAATTTCACCAACACCCACTTCTACAGGGGCAGGAAAAAGTAATTCCAGTGGATTCTGTTCCCCACGCAATACCTCGGCAAGCTGCGATCCGCATCGTGCGAAGACTGTCCATTCGGGTGAGGTATGATCATGCGTTGCCACAACTTCCATTTTCAGATCGAGGTTTTGGCGCCAGCCTGCAGATATTTTTTCGAAAAATCCGGATATAGTCAGAATTTCCATCAATCGGCCAAGAAAAAGGCGGTGATTGGGTTTAACCCGCAAAAGCTCCTGGATACTGTCTAAAGTAAATATCTCCTTCGAATGCTGCCAGCCGAGTTTTATGAAGGCGTTTTGAACAAATCGAACCGCAGAAGTTTCGTAGCTCTCCAATCTCCCATTCATTCCTTTTTCTGGATCCTCAATGGAACGAATATCCATGTGGTTTGCCATCTTTCTCCATTCCCCCGGACTGGGCGCCGTTTCGATGGGATGCCACTCCATCCGGTAAAACCAGTTCTGAATGGATGACGCAGCCGAAACTGACTTGCGAAGCTCCAGACCCTCAATCACCGCCAGTTGGTTGCCTTCCAAATCCCACAATTGAATGTTCGCCAGGATGGTCGAAAGCGACTCGGAAACAATTTTAGCGTGAGTATAAAAGTGTAATGGAATTTTTTTAAGGATTCGCAACCTGATGATACCACTTTGCAATCGCCCTCTCAAATTCTGCTTGTCAAGAGCGGCAGCGACGGTTTGAAAGCAGCAATCGAGCAGCACTGGATGAGAATAGTAAGATTCATATTCAGGCAGCTCCTGTGCAGCGATCAAAACCTCACCTGCAGCTTCTGCATTTCCTTTTCTTATCGACTTTAATCTTTTAAAAGCCTGGCCGTAGTTGACGCCGGCCTCCCTGAGAGTGGCGTAGAAATCTTCGACGGAAATCGATTCGTGACAATTTTTTGAAACGCTGGCCCAGGACTCGAGCTTATGAGTGACCCGTTCCAGAACCTTTTTAGATTCTGCGCTTGCGACCAGGGCCCAGTTTTCTCCTTCGCCTAATTGACGAAAGAGTTCCAGTCGCCTGGCCTGCCCCGCTCCGGCCTGAATGACCAACTGAACCGTTTCGACTTTTGTTCCTGACAATTCCAGAGGCGCAATGATTTTAAAATTCTCCAGAACATTAGAACCCTCTTCACCCGGCTTACTGGAACAGGTGATCATCATTTCGACCCAGGTTGCCGCAGGCACTAACAATTGCCCCTCAACTTGGTGTTGTCCCACATACCAGGCGCTCTTCGCGCCAAGTCGACTTTCGTAAACTTCGAGGTCTCGATTAGCGGCGTTATGAATCCTCCTGTTTCGAAAATTCATTTCGCATTCGTGGACTGGTGAATCCACCCAATACCTCTCCCTTTGGAAGGCGTAACCTGGCAGTCTCACCCGGTTTCCTGGCTGCGAGCGTCTAAGCGCTTTCCAATCTATTCGGGCTCCTGCCAAATAATCTGCTGCCAGGAAATCCAGAAGCCTTTTGTCAGTAATTTCTGTTTGGATGCACGCCATCAATTCGCGCGATCGGCTTCCCGCCATTTCAGATTTCTTCCCATCCTCGATAAAAGGCAAATGAACTTCTTCGTTCCCCACAAACTTTTGAAGCTGATCCAAAAGGTCCATTGTGCTGCTCACGACCACCGCAAATCGATATTCAAAGTCACTCCAAAAAGTGCAGGTATAACAAACATCCGCAAGCGACCATGGTGTGTCAGATTGGAGTTGAGTCACAAACTTTCTGACTCGCGTCTTCAAGGACCACTCGGTTCTTGCGGATAGTTTGAACAAGTAAAATTCCCTTGGAACATGTGAATGATCCTCGTTCTTCCAATTCTCCACAATCACGTGAGCATTGGTCCCGCTACCACCAAACGAACTGATTCCCGCTCGCTTTTTATCTTCTAACCAGGTTGAAGCTGTCACGGGTATCTTCAGGTTTAAAACTTCCCAGTCAACGTGGGGATTCTTTTTCGAAAAATGGAGATGTGCAGGAAGAAGATTATTTTCAAAGGCAAGCAATAGCTTGAAGAGACCTGCCATGCCCGAGGCGGATTCCAAGTGCCCGATATTCGTTTTAACTGATCCAACCAGGAGAGGTTTACTCTTGTCCTTAAATACCTGTCCCAAGGCTCGCAGCTCGATTGGGTCGCCCAACGACGTTCCCGTCCCGTGCGCCTCCACATAATCTATTTCATCCACGGTCAAGCCTGCATCCAAAAGACAACGCCGAATCAACTCCGCCTGTGCCGGCCCGTTCGGCACGGTTAATCCGCCACTTTGTCCATCCTGGTTCATCGCTGACCCTCGGATCACGGCCAATATCCTGTCGTTTCCGGCCTCGGCATCCGACAATCGTTTTAGAATAACCGCCCCGCAACCTTCGCCTCGGCCATAACCATTTGCTGAAGCATCAAACGTTTTGCACTTACCATCCGGGGCCAGCATTCCGGCCTGGCACGCGGCTATGAAATTCTCCGGGGAAAGGATCAGATTCACCCCAGCCACAACGACAGCACCACATTCTCGAGCGCGCAAACTTTGGCAACCCAGGTGTAATGCCACGAGTGAAGATGAACATGCGGTATCCACTGCCAATGCGGGACCTTGTAATCCAAATGTATAAGAAATCCGGCCAGCCGCCGCGTTATTTGCACTTCCTGTATTTAAATAACCGTTAATTTGTTCCACCCCGCCAGCCAGCATTATTCGCGAATAGTCGCAGGTGGTTATCCCCACAAAAACTCCGATATCGCTTCCAATCAGGCTTTGGCGGCTGAACCCGGCATCTTCCAGCGCCTCCCAGGCCACCTCCAACAGGAGACGATGCTGCGGGTCGATGTATGCCGCTTCTTTCGGCGCAATGTTAAAAAAGCCAGGATCAAACCCGGCAACGTCCCCGAGAAACCCTCCCGAGTTACAATACATATACCCGGCCGTTTTGGGCCCGGTCTTATAGTACTTTTCAACATCCCAGCGGTCCGCCGGAACAGGGATAACCGCATCGACTCCGTTTTTAAGGGAATTCCAGAACTCGTCAGGACTGTCCCCCCCTGGAAATCTGCATCCCATGCCCACTATGGCGATAGGCTCCCTTCGCGGTTGTTCCAGTTGTCGAATGCGGCTTTGCGCTTCCTTCAGTGCGGCCAAAACCCTCTGCGAGGTAGCGGTGTTTAAATGTTCAACTGAGGCTGCCATCACGATCCTTTTGCCAACAGTTTATCCAGTTCCGCCAATTCTCTTTCGATTTCGGATGAACTGACTTCACCAGTCTGAAATCCCGGATTTTCGTTTAACGAAGCCTCGATTTCGCCATCGTTATTTTCAAAAAATTCCTCCTCCATGAACTGCGCCAGTTTATTCAGGTTCGGATAATCAAACGCCAGTGTTCCTGGCAATTGCAGACCACTTGTCTTTTCCAAATTATTCTTGAATTGGACTGCCATGAGTGAATCCAGTCCCATATCGAAAAATCCACGGCCTGCGTCAATGTCCTCCCATTTCTCAATACCCATCACAGAACCTAACTCCAGCTTGAGCCATCGTTGTATTTGTACCTTTCGAGTAGCCCCAACGCTCTTCAAGACCGAATCCATGCCTGGGTCTGTTTTGCCTTGTTTCGCGACTGGAGGGTTACTGTTTAATTCTGAAAAGAAAGGCCTCTTTCCTTTGGCTTCATACACCTCTCTAAATGATTTCCAATCGACATTTGCAATTGTCACCTGGCATTCCTTCCCGCCAAGCAATTCAAGCATTCGGTCAAATCCCTGTTCTGGCCGCATCCCAAGAATTCCCATTTCTCCCAGCCATTCCTGGTAGTCGAGGCGCTCCTGCATGTCGAAACCTTGACCCCTTTTTTCCGATCCGGTCGCAGCTAACAATCCCCAGTTGATACTTAAAGCTGGAAGTCCCATCCCCGCCCGGTAATGAGCCAGCGAATCCAAAAAGAAATTGGCGGCGGCGTAATGAGCTTGCTTCTGCGCTCCCCAAATAGAGGCACCCGAAGAAAAGGAGACGAATAAATCCAGGTCAAGGGATTTGGTAGCCTCATGAAGGTTCCATCCTCCAAGAACTTTAGGGTGCGAAACCTTTTCGAATTTTTCCCTATCGATCTCCAGCAACAGATCGAATTGGTTTACCCCTGCCAGATGGAATACACCTCGCAAAACGGGGAGCGAAGTTTTCATTTCAGCAAACAATTTTTCCACGGCAGATTTGTCAGCCACGTCCGCCCTGAAAACCGCGATCTTAACGCCTCTGTTGCGAAGTGAAGCGACAGTGGTCTGCGCCTCGTCCGAGATCGCTCCGCTCTTTCCCACCAGCGCCAGTGACTTCACTCCGTTCTCTACCAGCCAAACTGCCAGTCGCAGTCCGAGGAAACCAAAACCTCCGGTGATAAGATAAGTTCCTTGATCCGCCAAAATGAAGTCTCGCGATTTTCCGCCAATGAATCTGGCAAGGCGAGGAACCCATCGCGTCTGGTCTCGAAAAACCACCTGGCTTGTCGAAGACTCCCCGAATAATTCATCTGCAATTATCAAACTCTGAGCTTTAACAGTAAGGTCAGCAGGTGTGTCAATCAGCCGTACTCTACATGGAAGCGACTCCGTCGAAAGCGCGCGGCCAAACCCCCAAATCAGGCTTGGGGACCAGTGATGTTTGAAATCATTTTGCCCAACAGCAACCTCCTGCCGGGTGACCAGGCAAAATGTAATAGGATTGTGACTACAATAACCTGCCCAAGCTTTGACAGTCATCAGCAAACGAAAACATTCCTCAATAGCCTGATGGGGTTCGGATGAAGCTGAAGCTTCTGCCAGCCAAATGACTCCTTCTAAATTCCCAGGCACGTCCCCCATTCGAGCAAAAAAACGATTCCAGTCGTCACTGCTTGATAGCGCCATTTCAAAATTTCCGGCAGATTCCTTATAAGTCGACCCAGGGGAAATACGCACGACATGGTTGCCCCTGCTCTCAAGTAAATTTCGAAGCGCAAACGTCCCGTCCATTTTGCCAATGACCACCCAGACCTTCTCCTGTTGTTCCGCAGCCGATTGAGCAATCATTACCGATTGTGGAGCCAAATTTTCCTTGCTTTCGCTGGCGTGCAAATACTTTTCGAAGCCCGATTCCCCAAGCAGCTGATTCCACTTTAAGGGTGAGATCAATGGATGTGTGGGTCGCACATGTTTGTCTGTGAAATTCCACCAGCCCTGGGCCATTCCGAAAATCAAGTCCGACCATCGTCGCGAAATCGTGGATTCCTGGAGACAAACAATCCCTCCAGGGCGAAGCAGTTGCTTTATGCTTGAGAGGCTTGATTTCAGATCCGCCGTTGCATGGACCACGTTGGAGGCGATGATCAGGTCGAAATACCCGCTCTGGATTTCATTTTCCTCCAGCCTCTTTTCCAAATCAAGCACGGCAAATTTCAGAGAGCCCTGCTTCTTAAACCGCATTTTTGCCGCATGAACCAGGGTGGGAGAAATATCAGTAAACCAATATTCCACTCTCTCCTTCAGCGAAGGCAGCAACTCAGCGGCGACCGCTCCTGTCCCCGCGCCGATTTCCAGGATTCTGATGCCTCTGTTCTCAGAAAAATTGCCAATGACATTTTCTACTGCGCTGACAAGGAGCTTCGTGCCACGCGTGAGTGAAGCAGAATGCAGGTAAAGTTCGGAGACGCCCAACCCGGTTTTAGGAAATAGTAACTGTAGTGGGTCAACTTTTCCCGAGAGGACATCCGCTAATCCCAGGCCACACCGATTCAACAACGCCAGTTCTACTTTGTAATCGGACAATTTACCGTTAAACTCAATCTGAGCGGTCCCAGGTTCCACTGTCATTGGCGCAACTACACACCACTCCTCGCCGTGGCGAGCTAAAATATTTTCTTCCTCCAATATTTCCAGGCACCTTCTGAAAAGAGTTTCGTGTCGAGGAATAATTCCCCCTTTTTTCATCAGACTGGCAGCAGTAAGTCGACTTCCCGTCTCGTGAGCCAGGGCCAGGTTGTGAAACGCGCGCAAAACAAAATTGAGAGTTGACCTCTCGAACAAACCGAGTATCTCGTCCACTCCCGGCTTGCCGGGCAAACTAAACGTGCCAGGGTCCGATCCAAAAGTACGTGGCCACTCCGGGGGGAATGCTATAGGTGAAACCCAATTCAATTCTTCACGCCATTCCAACTTGTAAAACCAATCGTTTTGAGTGCTCATCCTCTCCCCAAGCCTGGCAAGAATGCCAGGAAAGAGAGCGCGTTCCTCGTCGCTGATATTTGTTGAATTGGAGAGCTCTGTTAAAACGGACCTTATTGTATCGAGATCATTCGTGGGTCTCGGCGGAGCTTTTATCGATTTAACCCAGAACACTTCCCGTTGAAATGGATATTTCGGCAGCGGAACATTTCGGTCCTTCTTCTCGAAAAAAGATTCCGCAATCAGCTTTTTTGCACAAAACAGACGCGCAGTCATTTCTGCGGCCGTCTCCGACGGTCCAACACCTGCGAGGTTTATTGAACTAACAATTCCATCGCCAAAGCCGACCCGTAAATAATTCTTGAGCTTGCCAATAGCCTCATGGACGCTCCCGGCAACTATCGCCAATCGACAATCGAGATGTGCTCTTCCGTCGTAGGCAGCCGAACAAATTTGGGACCAGCTAAAATCAGGAGCGGTTTCAAACCATCCTAGGTATCGTGAAGCCAGTTCCCGAATCGCGGCTTCACTTTTTGCAGTTAAAGCCAAAAACAAGGCTTCGTTCGTTCCCCGCTTTGAAGCCGGCACCTGCAACGTCCCCTCTTCCAAAATAATATGGCTGTTGGTTCCGCTAAACCCAAAAGAACTGACTCCCACCCTCCTCGGCCTTCCTGTCCGAGCCCATTCTCGTGGCCGGGCGCAAACACGAATTCCAAGCTCGGCCCATCTCATGAGTGGATTGGGTTCTCTAAAATGAAGATGGGAAACGAGTTTCTCCCTCTGCAGCATGAGGACAGACTTGATCAGCCCCGCAATTCCAGCTGCAGCTTCGCAGTGCCCTATATTAGTTTTTACCGAACCAACCAAAAGTGGTTCCTGTCGCCCGGAACCATAAACGCCCTCCAAGGCCTCCATCTCAATCGGATCTCCAAGCGATGTGCCGGTCCCGTGACTTTCAACATAATCGATCTGGCCGGGTTCGATTCTCGCATTCTTCAACGCTTCCCTGATTACCCGTTGCTGCGCGGGACCGTTCGGCACGGTAATTCCGCTAGTCCGTCCGTCCTGATTCACTGCAGATCCCCGGATTACGGCCAGGATGTTATTCTTATCTTGAACAGCATCCGACAACCTTTTCAAAACCACCATTCCGCAACCTTCCGCACGAACAAAACCATTGGCGCCAGCATCGAAAGTTTTGCATCGGCCGTCCGGAGCAAGCATTCCGGCGCGAGAAAAGTTAACTGAAAATTCGGGCGATAAAATTCGATTCACCCCACCCGCAAGGGCCAGGCTGGATTCCCCAAGGCGCAAGCTCTGACATGCCATATGCACGGAAACCAATGAGGATGAACAAGCCGTATCTATCGCAATGCTCGGCCCGGTCCAATTAAGGAAATTGGAAATCCTTCCTGCAGCAACACATGGGGCCGTCCCCACCGCGAGATAAGCATCCTGTTCATTAATTCCCCTGCTCTTCAACAGGTACTGATAATCGCCAGTGCACAATCCAAGAAACACCCCGCCTTTTGATTTCTCCAGGGATGTGGCCGGGATATTTGCATCCTCCAGGGCTTCCCATGCGACTTCCAGGGCCAACCGGTGCTGAGGATCAATACTTTTGGCTTCTCTAGGGGTGACGCCAAAAAAAGATGCATCAAATTCTGCCGCCCCAGGAATAAATCCACCCAGATTGATGGTCCTCTTCTCCTGTTCCGTCAAGGAACCCATGGGGCACGATTCCCATCTCTCTGGAGACGCGACACTGATCGCGTCAACGCCATCGCAGAGCAATTTCCAAAAACTGTCAGGATCAGTCACACCGCCTGGAAAACGGCAACCAATCCCCACAATTGCGATAGGTTCTGTCCGCTCTCTTTCCAGCTTCTTCAGCTTCGCCTCGGTTTCGCCAAGCTTGATCAGTGCCTTTTTGATCAAGCCTTTCGTGTCCTGCGATGTGGGTTCAACGTTCACTTTGAATTATCCATTCATGGTCGCCAGTTTATCGGCCAGCATCTGGCTCAGATCTTCTTCCGACAAATCGTCCAAACCATGGGGCAAGACTGGAATTTCGGCCTTTTCTTCGCTTTCATCCCCGGGTTTTGTTACGACCATCATGGCTATGTAATCGGCAAGCGCCTCTATGTTTGGATAGTCGAACGCAATGGTGGAACCGAGCGTTATTTCAAGGCTTTTTTGGAGGCAGTTTCTTAATTCAACAGATGTCAGCGAATCCATTCCCAGAGTAAAAAATCCATGCCTGGTATCAATGGATTCCGGCGTTTTTATTCCCAGGACGCCCGCAACCTCCCTGCGAATATGCTGACGCAGAAAGGAAAGCAATTCACCGCCCTGCAATTTCGAAAGCTCACTTCTGGCACTCGAAACCATGGGTGTTTCTGTTGCTTTTGTTTTCGGCTCGAAATGAGAAAGAAAAGCATTTCGTTCGCGAGTTCCCAGCAACCGCTGCCAATTAATTTCCGCTACTCCAGCTTGAGTAGATCCATCCAAAAGCAAATTTTCGAAAGCCTTCAAACCTGCTTCCGGCGCCAGCATGCGCATCCCTTTCGATTCCATTTGTTCTCGGATGCTCCCTCTGGTCGCCGCCCCAACCTCGGCCCATGCACCCCAGTTAATACTCAAGCCGGGTTTACCCTGGGACCTGCGCCAATATGCCAGGCTGTCCAAAAATGCGTTCGCGGCAGAATGGTTCGACTGGCCTGCCCAGCCCAGAAGCGAGGCTGTCGAGGAGAATAAAACGAAAAAATCAAGGTCATTAGTCCAGGTCAATTCCTGAAGGTTCAAGGCTCCGTTCACTTTGGGACCAAGCACTTGTTGATACTTTTCATGCGTCTGGTGACGTATGCTTCCGTCCGACAAAGTTCCAGCAGCGTGCAAAACGCCACGCACGGGTGGCAATTGGGTCCTCCCCTCTTTCAAAACAGTCTCTAATTCCAAATAATCGGAAACGTCTGCCTGCTTCCAAATGACCCTGGTTTCCCCCTTATTCCATTCATTCATTCTTCTCCATGCGTCCTGCGACGGTTCGCTTCGTCCTAAAAGCAATACACCCCCTGCTTTGCGATCAACCAACCACTGGGTCATCAATAGCCCGAGCCCGCCGGTTCCGCCGCTAATCACATAAGTTCCATCCCGGCGCACCAGGGTATTTTCCAGAGTCTTGTTGGAGTCAGGAAACGTCAGAACAATTTTCCCGATATGTTTTCCCTGTTGCATGGTCCTGAAGGCTTCGACGCAATTCGAGACGTCAAAAACCTGAGTAGAAAGGAATTTCAATCGACCAGAACTAAATTCATCCCTCAATTCCACCAGCATTTTTTGAATTTTCGTCGGTTGCTCCAGGCTCATTCGATAAATATCGACCAGATGATAACTCGCCTTGGGATTGAAATCTCTCGCTTCCTGCTGGCTCAATATATCCGTTTTCCCAATCTCCAGGAAACGACCTCCTTCGCGTAACAGCGAAATTCCCTTGCGAATAAACTCGCCGGTCAGGGAGTTCAATACGACATCCACTCCCTCGCCATTCGTTAAGCTTAAGATTTCTTGATGGAATTCCAGATTACGGGAGTTGAAAATATTTTTTATGCCGAGTGACTGGAGGAGAGTCCATTTTGCCGGGCTCGCCGTTGCGTAAATTTCCGCTCCTGCTTTTTGCGCGAGTGCCACGGCTGCCAATCCAGTGCCGCCGGCCGCCGCGTGAATTAAAACCCTCTCCCCCGGCTGCATTCGAGCCACCTCGACAAGGGCATGCCGCGCTGTCAAAAAATTTACTGGCAAGCTTGCAGCCTGGATGTAGGAAAAACTCGCAGGTTTTTTGACGACGTTGTCAGCGTGAGCAATCGAATATTGCGCGAAACATCCATGAGCAAGGCCAAATACTTCATCACCCGCAGATAAACCCGTCACGCCGCTTCCAACTCGAATAATTTTGCCTGCACACTCCACTCCGAGGCCTTTCGATCTCTTGAAAGGCAAAACCCGAAGCGCATCCAAAACATCCAGAAAATTAAGTCCCACGGCTGCTACTTCAATTTCCACCTCATCAAAACCGGGCTCGACCCTTGACATTTCGACCAGCTTCAATCCCTGAAGAATCCCGTCCGGCGAAGGATATAATTTAAAAGGAGTTCTGGCGCCCGAAAAGGCGTCGATTTTTTTCGCAGGACGAGCCTGCAGTCTGGCCACCCGTCGGTCGCCGTTTCTAAAACCAATCTGGCGTTCACCAGAATGGACCGTTTCAATTTCATCCAGAATTTCATTCCAGCCATTTGGCGAATATTGATCCAGGTCAAACCTTCTAATGATCAGCTCTCTTTCCTCCAGTTCGATGGCTTTTGCCATTCCCCAAAGTCCAGCAGCGCCCGGGTAGTCCATCTCCCCATTCACGGCCACCGCCCCTTCGGTCACTATTGAAATTCTAATTCCTTCAAATTGCCTGTGGGCCGTTGCAGCCTGAACCAGATGAAGCAGGACCGATGAGCTCGCCAGGGCTTCGGCTCCCGTTGCTTCGTGTTGGACCTTGCGATTACCGGGCCAATGAAAAACAATTTCCGAACCTGTGTCCGCCCCAATATCTTTAAACAATCTTGCAAAATGTTCAGGGTTTTTGAGATCAAGCCTAATTGTCGAACCGTAACGGTAATCACTGGCAGCTACCAGCCGCACCACCTTACCACCCGTTGCTTTAATACGGTCGTCGATGGAGAGCAGGAGGTCCTCTGCCATTGAAAGCAGAAAAATCGGTCCTGCGGAGTGTTTCTTTCCAAGAGGCTTTCGCGCGGTAATGAGTCCCTGTGGAAACAATCCTGTCTCGTTGATCCCGCCTGCATTTATTTGTTCAAAGCCTTTGGCCGCCAGAAATTGCTCCCATTGACTCTTTGAAAGCAAAGGATGCTTACCGCGCAATTCCCTGTCATCGAATCGCCACCAACCATCGGTAAGCCCAAAAATGAGGTCGATCCAACGCCGCGAAGAGACACCTTCAAGCAACAGGATCATTCCCCCCGGGGCAAGAAGCGACTGTACGTGGTGCATGGTCTGTCCCAGTTGCCGAGTCGCATGCAATACATTCGCGGCGATGACGATATCAAAACTTCCAGACTCTATTCCCTGGCCAGCCGGATCCTGTTCGATATCCAACCTGGCATAACGGACAAAGGGAAAAGCTCCGTACTGCCTTTCGGCTCTATTCGTAAAGGCCGGCGAAAGATCCGTAAATAAATACTCTGTCGTCTCAGGATCGAACAACGGTAACAATAAACTCGTTGTGCCACCCGTACCGCCGCCAATTTCAACAATTCTGATTTTGCGGTTTCGCGGAAGGCTCGCTCCGATTCGCCCCATTACCGCCACCGCCAATCGATTCATTTCCGCAAATGCAGGCGAGTCCTGGTAGAGTGTTGCTGCCGTGGTGAAATCCCCATCGGGAAATAATAGCTGCGGAGCTTCGATTTCTCCGCGCAAAACCTGCCCGAGATTGCTACCACACCGCTGAAGCAGAGTAAGTTCGGCGCGAGACTCCGGGTAATCAGCCAAAAGTTTTTCCAGGCTACCGTGCCCCGTCTGATCCCATTTTCTGAGAACCATCCACTTTTCTTTCTGCCCCCGAATAAATCCACTCTCTTCAAGAATCTCCAACAATCGATCCAGAAGCCTGGAATGAGCAGGCACAATGCCCAAAGCTTTCACTATTTCAGCACGGCTCTGGGTTTGCCCAGGGTTAGGATTCCACCATTTTGAAAATGCAGCCTGAATATAATCCACACAACAGGATTCCATAGAATCCAACAATTGAATGTCAGATCTGCGGCTGGATGAATTCAAAAACGATTGGATGGTCTGTTGTATCAGCTCGCTCGATGGAATCCACTCTGCCTGGCCGGAACGTAATGCCTGCTTAACCCATTGAATCTCGTAGCAGCACTCCCCGGTCGCCGAATTGACTGCTCTATCCTTTCGTACGCGTTTGAAAGATAGCCCGGTAATTTTTGCGACCAGCTTGCCCTCCAGCGAAAACAGATCGAGGTCCGCGACAACGATTTCAGGTTCCGCATGCCGAATTGGCATCAACACTGCATTGCACCATAATTCAGCGTTTGGAGCGGAATAAAACTCGCACCGCTGAATTCCAAAAGGCAGAAATGTGGTCGCGGGATCCGGGAAAAGTGAGAGCGCCACTTGAAGGCATCCATCCAGCAATTCAGGATGGAATTGAAACCGCCCAAAGTCCGAAGCCTCGCATTTCACTCTACCCAAAGCTTCCGAGGCTCCCATCCACAATTCCTTCAGCCCGCGAAAAGCAGGCCCATATTGAATCCCACGATTTACACATCCTTGTTGGAAATTTTCTATTTTAGCCGAAACCCTGCACCGTCCACGAATCTCCGGAAGACTGGAAGCATGTAATGGATTGCTATTGCCCTGTCTGGTAGCGATTGCAGTGAGATGCTCCACCCACTCTCTGTCGTCCTTCACATAGATGTGTATGTGGATTTTTTCGTTCTGCTTATGGCCGACAACCTGCACGGTTTTACTTCCCCCTCCGGCAAGGCTAAGCGCATGCGCAATAGTAACATCTTCCAACGCCCAGGATGACTTTCCTTCCTCCGATAATGCCTCCAATAATATTTCGATGTAGCCTGTTGCGGGGAATACAGGAATCATTTCCACGCAATGGTCCAGCAGGAATGTTCCCTTTTGAACATTCACCACGCCCGCGAATAACAGGTCGGCTATTGGCGACGAAATCCTTTCTGTAATAAAAGGATGCAAAGTAGTTGGAAGCGTATTGGAAGACTCGGCCAGCAGAGTTGGCTCGACCCAGAACCTCTCTCGTTGAAATGGATAATGAGGAATGGATATCACTTTTCCACGTCGTTCTATAAACTCAGTTTCACGATCGTAGGTGGCATGTGATCCCGAAGTTTTGCTAATCCGGGATAATTCCGCTATCGCTTGAGGAACTGAATTAAACTTCACCGTCATGCCATGTTCAAAGCGTGCCCTGCCAAAATTGCACGTATAACAAAAATTCGTTAAATTCACGGCAGGATACTTTTCAAAATGAGCCGCGTAACGGGCCGCCAATTCTCTTAGAGCAGGTTCAGTCCGCGCTGAGATCGTCAGAATGAAAGGTCCATTTTCCCGTATCCCAGTCTCCTTTTCCTCGGGCCATTCCTGCAGGATAATGTGAGCGTTCGTCCCGCTAAAACCAAAACCGTTGATGCCCGCCAATCTCCTCAGACTGTTCCAGGGAATCGATTTGGTTGGAACTGTGACTCCGGCTTTTTCAAAACCCAGTTCCGGATTGGGGGCATGGTAATGCAGGTTACGCGGAATAATACCATGGCGCATCGCCAGGACAACTTTGATCAATCCCGCCATACCCGCTGCCGCCTCAGCATGGCCGATATTAGTTTTCACTGAACCAATGGTTAATCCATTCCCCGGTTCCCGGTCCTCCATGTAAGCCGCCTGCAACGCTTTGCCTTCGACCAAGTCGCCCAGTACCGTGCCTGTCCCGTGGGCTTCCACATAGGTGATCTCGTTCGCTTCCACTCCAGCACTTGCCAACGCCGCTTCTATCACCGCTTGTTGTGAGGCTCCATTCGGCGCGGTTAGTCCATTGCTTGCTCCATCCTGGTTGATTCGACTTCCCCTGATCACCGCCAATATCCTGTCCCCGGCTTCAACCGCGTCTTTTAAGCGCTTTAATACCACCACTCCACAACCTTCGGCTCTGCTATATCCGTTCGCACCTGCATCGAAAGTTTTGCATTTACCATCCGCGGACAACATACCTGCGTGTGAGAAAGTTATACTGAGGTCAGGGCTCAGTATCGCGTTCACCCCCGAAGCCAGTGCGAGATTGCACTCTCCCAGTAACAAACTTTGACTGGCGCTGTGCACCGCCACCAGGGAGGAGGAACAGGCGGTGTTAATAGAAAGAGCCGGACCCGTAAATCCAAAAAAATAGGAAACTCTACCCGAGGCCACCGCGCAGGAAGTCCCAGTCGCGTAATACGAATCAAATGCCTTTCCGGGGTTCAGCCTGGTTTGCAGGGTTTCATAATCGTGCGAAAAAATACCGGTAAAAACACCGGTCGAACTTCCCCTCAATGTCTCTGGATTGATAGCCGCGTCTTCCAAAGCTTCCCAACTGGTTTCCAACAGCAACCGCTGTTGCGGATCGAGCGTTACCGCTTCACGGGGCGCAACATGGAAGAATTGGGCGTCAAATCGATCCACATTCTCCAGGAAACCACCGTGCCTCGAACAAATTTTTCCAGGCTCCTTCCGTTCGGAATGATAATAATCATCAATGTTCCATCGACTGGCCGGAACTTCACTCACCGCATCCACTCCATTCAGCAGAAGCTGCCAGTAGGATTCAATGTTCGGCGCCCCGGGGAAACGACAGGCCATTCCCACGATCGCCACCGCATTTTCCGGCATAGTTTCGCCCGTGCTTTTTTTTGCGGTTCCATGCTGTTTCGAATTCTTGATTTGCCCCTCTTCGGCCAGCAATGCAATGTGCTTTGCGATCAATTCCGGGGTTGGATATTGGTAAAAAGAGGAGACTTCCACCTCAACACCCAAAAAAGCAGCCAATTCGCTTTTCAACTGCAGCAAATCCACCGAACCCAATCCCATTTCCAAAAGCGCTCTTCCATGATCATAAGCGGGCGATCCGTCAGTTCCCAAAACTGACTTAACAGCCTGCTCGACACCCGAGAGTATATTCTGCTTTGGATTGAATGGCTTTTTGGTTTTCCCTTTTTTGCATTTCGCAACGCGCGTCTTTAGATCGTACGAGACGAGCACTCCCGAATCTCCGTTTGCTTCGTCGCCGGGTCGATATTTGGGCATCACCCGTTCTATGGACGCGCCATGAATTTCGTGAAAGTGCAGGGTGGAGTCGAGCAAATCCCCGAGACCATTTCTTTCCCGGATATAGTCATCCATGCTTTTGCCGGCATGGCGTGAGAAATTCTGACAACGCGAGACTGCGATCACCTGCCGAATGGACCTGTTCACTGATGCCCATTGCAGGACAAATTCCAAGAGTTGATCCCCATATCCACGGTTTTGGAAACGCGGGAACACATTTACGGTCAATAACTGCAAACAACCTCCACCCGGGCTATGGGCTCGCTCCACCGTCAAAAAATTCTGCCCTTCCAGCAACGCCTCATCGGGAATTATCTGGGTATAGAGAGATCCAGCAATGATATCATCATGTTCCAACACCCACTGCCCCTCTGGAAAACGAGTTTGGCGCGATTTGATACTATCCTCTCCCGCTCGCAAAGGTTTCAGCCAGCATTCCTCTTCAAGCTTCAGCAGTTCAGGAATATCTGCCTCTGTGGCATTTCGAATGCGAAAATCTTTGCTGCCGAAATCTGAGGCTTCAAGTGGCTTTTGCGGTTGATCCAACTTAACCGAGCCTTCGACTGTCAGGAATTGTGCGACCCGCGCAGCGTGCGCCAGCACTTGATGAATCGGCGTATTGGATTGCAAAAGTGCCCCCACATCTGGACACGCGATCCTGTCGTTTGTATTAGCCATTGCTTTCTATTTGCGACCTACAAATTCCGTTTTCCAACACTGCTGTCGCGCAAGGCAACCCCAATTGAATTAGTTGGAAACCACAAACCCAACATCTCTCATCACGATCTGTTTTTCATGGGCGAACCCGGTCGTGTAAGCTGTCGCTCTCTTTTAATGAATGAGCACTGGCAAGTCGAGTTGAATGTTGGGTAATTCAACCCTTTTGATGGTCCCTTTACTTTTATGCTCGTATCTTGCTCTTCCTACTCGACTTTGCACAACACCGTCGTTATGAAACATGCCATGACAAACGGTGATGGCGTTGATACGACTATATATAATGTAGTGGTTAATCACGAAGAACAGTATTCCATATGGCCGAAAGACAGGACCCTTCCTCTCGGATGGAAGGAAGTAGGGAAATTCGGCCCTAAAGAAGAGTGTTTAGCATACATCAAGGAGGTCTGGACCGATATGCGTCCTCTTAGTCTCCGCAAAAAAATGGCCGGGCAGGAATGATCTCGCCAGTTCCGGGTGCGCCCTGGGTTGTTAGACCATTCCAAAAGCCTGCAGCCACCAGCCGACTTTTTTGTTTTCCTTTTGCCGGCGGAGGAGCTTCCGCTTACTTTCAGTGGGCACGGGATCTCTCCACAAGCTCCATCGAGGTATGCGCCATTCAGTTGCCAGGCCGTGAAAACCGACTTCGGGAGAAACCGGTTTCATCAGCTTCTGACTTGATCGACTCGTTGCACGATGGCATTCAGCCTTTGCTTGATCGCCCATTCTCCTTTTTTGGCCATAGCATGGGGGCGATGCTGGCATTTGAACTTTCACACGCGCTCCGTTCGACTGCTCGAACTCAACCAACAGCTCTTTTTCTTTCGGGTTCCAAACCGCCTCATTCCATATGTACTGAAGCCACCTTGAATCATTTGCCTGACAAAGAGTTTGTCGCGGCGATTGCTGAGAGGTATCAGGCTGTTCCGAAAGAAATCCTGAATCAACCTGACCTTCTCGAACTCAGTCTACCCAAACTTCGAGCCGATTTTACTTTGATAGAAGGTTATAGTTGCGAAACGCGTGACCCCCTCGATATTCCTTTTTGGATATTTGGCGGTGATTCTGATCCGACCGTTCCAGTTTCCCTACTTTACAACTGGACGGAATACACTAAAAACTCATCTACTGTTCAAATCTTCCCCGGGGACCATTTCTTTCTGAACTCTGCACGGGCCGAAGTTTTGAAATCTGTTGTTAGAAACCTGAGTTGATTAGCTCGCAAAAAAATGAGAATCACCTTCCTCAATCAAAAAGGTGGCGTTGGTAAATCCACCGTCAGTATTTTGATTGGCGCGGCTCTTCAAAGCGCTGGCTATCGCGTCGCCTTCGATGACCAGGACCCCCAGCAATCAATCCGGTTGTGGGCTTCCCAGGTGGGAGGGCTTCCACTCCTCGAAAACTCTCCGGAAAACGATATTATCATTTGCGATACTCCGGGCCGTCTGGATCTGAATCAGAGCTCTCCCCTTTCTCAGCTGATTGCCATCAGCAACCGGAATATTTTGGTCTGTGAAAAATCACTATTCAGCACCCATGCATCGGTGCCCATGGTGGAATTCGTGAAACGCTACCAGCAACCCGGCGCCCGTAGCTGCGTTCTTTTCAACAAAGTCCGGTCCACCACCCTGGTTGGCAAACAAAATGTCTCCGAACTTTCTGCGGATCTTGGTTTGCCCGCGCTCAATAATTTCCTCCCCCTGGCCGCTCCTTTTGAAAATGTTCAAACCATGGGGTTCAACGCGGTTACCGGAAAACATCGGGAACTGGTGCTAACCCTTGCCCTGGAAATTTTAAAAGAATCATGAAAACCCCATCCCCAGCGCTGGAAAAACTCAAGAAACTCCGTACCTCGGTCCTCGCCGAGCAAAAAGCAAAAACCGAAAAGACGCTGGCAATGGATGTGGAAACCAAGGTCATGCCATCCCATAATTCCGAAAGCACCGCTAAACAATCACGCGTTTCTTCTTCAATTGAATCTGAACCACCCGTAGTCGAACCCCCAGTGCAATCAAAACCTTCCGTTAACAAATCGATCGACCATTCCGAAAAAGTCGTGCAGCAGAAGAAACCAGCTAACTTAAGCACGCCCTCCACGCCGACGGAAGTGACCTTTTCCAGTCATGTGTTGAGTCAGCTTGATTCCCATCTCACTGACGGTTCAACCTGGACTCGTGCCAGTATCATTGAGGAACTGATTCGGAATCACGTGGACGCTGTTTACCCTGAAATCTGTTATCGCGGGGAAATTATCGCTCCAGCCAATATTTTTTGCGTCATCGATCGATTCTCTTTTAGACCAGCCCTCCGCATTCGAAGCGCGGTCGGCGAGTTCAAAGTCCTGCCTCGTGAAAACAACGAGTCGCTGGAAAAATGGCGGATTACCTACCAAAACCGGGGTGAACCAAACGCAGAAAAGAAAGCACAGGAAATGTGCATTTTCGAACTTTACCAGCAACTCATCCAGTACACCGGTCCATCGACTTCCCATGTCATCTACCCGGAAGATTTTCTGGTCGAAACCTGCTTTGCTTAATCCAATATTGGTGGCGATGGAACCACAAATTCAACCGCTGGTTCACACTTCATTTAAATCGGATCCACCTCAAATTTAACGTTGATCCAGCTCCGCTTTTTAAGTGCGATAATAATCCCCTTCGCGACCACTACATTTATCAACTGACAATTCCATCAAGTGTATGTTCAAGCATTCAAATAGCCTGATCTCGGCAACTAACAGTGCCGTATTGGCCTCCGAAAACTTTTTGATTCCACTTTCTCTCCGCTGCAACGGCCGCACTGCAGCCGCAGCTTTCGACAGTCTGCATCGCGGCTTTCACGACGTAAAATCATTCTTATCAGTGCTTGTGTCCATTGTTCCAAATATTGCGCTGGTGGGATTTGACGCTGCCAGCTCTCCCCGAAACTCACGCATCCTTCTCGAAGTATCGGGCAAGGACCACATTTTCACGCTTAAATTTGTTTTACGTTGTCCAATTCCCCCATCCAGCGATTTTTGGCAACGCGTTCAGTTTATGTCGAACGCATACGAAAAACTCGCCGAACTTTCGGCCGTTTTTCACGAGCGCAAAGACATGGAACTATTCCTCGAAGAATCACGCCTGGATCAACAAAAAGAAGATCCCCAAAAATTACGCGCATTCGACGTGTAGATACTCCTCTATTTCATCCTGTCCCATCGGCCTGAATCTGAACCGTCTGCCGCAAATCCAATGATGAGTGTATCTTCTTCCGCCTTAATCAATCGGAAGGTTTCATGCTTCCGCAACTCATACCCTGCCTGATTCGCAGAAACCATGGGCCAATGATCGTCAGAGCATGTTGTGAAGCTGGAACGAACTGGAATAAATTTTCCGTGCCTTCTAAACTCACCACTTGCCAAAACCCGTCCATCATATTCCTGGCCTTTGGCAGCAGACTAATTTGCTTTCGTCAAACGCTGCAATATATCCTGGACTATCGCTTCAGGAGATCGATCAACCGAAACATCACATTCCTCTCCTGGATCTTCAAGAGTAGCGAACTGGCTCTCGAGTAATTTTGGATTCATGAAGTGACCACTGCGATGCTCGAGTCGCTCTATGATAAGATCAAAATTACCTTTAAAATGAAAAAAGTGAACTTCGCTGTTATCCTTTAGCAGGATCTCCCGATAGCTGTTTTTTAAAGCCGAACAGGCAATAACCGCGCTTTTTCCTTCTTTCAAACGACTCAGCATGAATTCGCGAATAGCATTCAACCAAGGCATTCTGTCAGTGTCGTTCAACGCAATTCCAGCCCTCATCTTCTCGATATTAGCGGGGGGATGAAAATCATCAGCATCATGAAAAGAACACCCCAATTTCTCTCCCAACAGCTTGCCGACCGTGCTTTTTCCAGAACCCGAAACTCCCATTATAATGGCAATCATAGCTTCTCTTGTTAATGCGCAACGTGAATAAAACTGAAGATCAAACTCGGTTCACGCATTCGTGGCAACTTTTTTAGCTCGATTCACAATCCAGCAACCCCAGGGGTGGGTGATGCATCTTTGCGCATGGTGAGTCTGGATACGGTCGTCCCATCCGCCTCTTCCACTTCAATCTCAAAATGTCCAACGCGAACTTTGTCGTGTTGTTTCGGAAAACCACCCAGTTTTTGAGTCACCCAACCGCTGGTTGTAGAAACGTTTTCTTCTTCCAATTCTTCTCCGATAATTTCCGACAAATCGTGCAGCGGCAATTCTCCAGCAATTTCCCAGCAATTCTCCTGCACTTTTGTGATCATCGGTTTCTCCTGGTCAAATTCGTCCTGAATTTGGCCCACTAATTCTTCCAGGATATTTTCCAGGGTGAACATTCCCACGGTGCCTCCATATTCGTCGACCACTATCGCGAAATGGAGCTTTCGCTCCAAGAGCAGTTGAAGGACTTTTTCCAACCGCGCATTTTCCGGTATATAGACGATCTTTTTGGCCACCCCTGCAAGCTCGGCCCCTTTTTTCACTTTCAATCGGTTACTGTACAAATCCTTGATGTGGACCACGCCAAGCATCCTGTCCAGGTCACCACCTTCACAAAGCGGCAGGCGAGAGTAACGGCTTTTCTCTGCCACATCGATGCATTCGGTGGTCGAGGCTTCTGTGTCGAGAAAAGAGATTTGGATACGGGGCCTCATCACGTCACGGGCTATCCTTCGCTTCAAATCGAGAGCGTTGAGGACGATGTTTCTTCCAATTGCGGTTCCGCCCGAATGCTTGAGATTCATTGAAAACATGACTCTCAGCTCTTCTTCGGAGTGAACGATCTCTCCCTCCGCGACTGGCTCCATTCCCATTTTCCGAAGCAGCCATTGCGCCGAGTGGTTAAGACCCCAGATGAAAGGAAATGATATCTTGTAAAACCAGACCAGTGGATAGGAAATCCAGAGCGTGGTGGGTAATGGATTTTGAATCGCCAGCCACTTCGGGGCCTGCTCGCCAGCGACAATATGCAGGAATGTGATCGTGCAAAAACCGGCTCCAAGGGAAACGTAATGCTGTATCGACTCGGGCGCGTGCATCCATTTCAAAACCGGTTCCAGCAGTGCACTAAACACGGGCTCGCCTATCCACCCCAGTGCCAGACTGGCCAGGGTTATTCCGAGCTGAGAAGCACTTAGAAACGTGTCCAGATTCGCCAGGATATAACGCGACTGTTTGGCCTGACGGTTCCCTTTGTCGATTAAGCTCTGCAATTGGGTGTCGCGAATTTTTACCAGGGCGAACTCAGCGGCAACAAAAAATCCATTCAGCAATACCAGGACAAACACTGCTAAAACCTTGAGCAGAATGATCGAGGTCACAGGCTTACCTCACCGAAAATCATTTTCAAGATGTCATGGAGGCTGATCAATCCCACTTCGCGGTGATCCCTTCCTAAAACTATGGCCAGCCTCCGGCCGGATTTTTGCATTCTTCTTAATGCCTCCTCGAGTCGCAAGTCCTCGTTCAAAAACAGGACTGGTGTCGTGTATTCCTTAGCCGGTTTGGATTCATCAAATGTTCCGCTAAACAAAACCCGTCGCAGGTTGATTACCCCGATCACTTTTTTTCGACTCCCACCCTGCGCGGACTGCCAAACTGGAATTCTGGAAACGCGATGAGTGCGGGCAATTTCCAGGGCCTCGGACGCCGGGGCATCACCATCAATCCCTATGGCTTCGTCCAGGGGACGAGTGACGTGGCGTACCAACCGGTTCTGTAAATCAAGCACTCGATTAATCATCGCACGTTCTTCCGAGGAGAAATCCTGCGCGGTTTCCTGCATTAAAAACCGAAGTTCTTCCCGGTTGGCGAAAAGATTTCCCGAAAAAGTCTTTCCACCGGTTAGTGTCAGCAACGACTTGGCGAAACGCTCGACCATGGAGACAAACGGTCTTAAAACCAGGTAAAGGAGTCGAAACGGTCTGGCCAGCAGCAGACACAAGCGGTTCGGATAGGTGCGAAACAACATTTTCGGCAGCAAGTCGCAAAAGATAAAATAGACAAAGAGCGCAAGGAAAAACGAAGGAATGGCGAGGTAAAGCCGCCCCTGAGTAACCTCATAGAGCGCGGCCCCAATAATGCAGTAGGAACTCAAAGTCGCCACCGTGTTTCCAACCAGTATCGTCCATAAAAACGCCTCTGGTTTTTCAAGGAAATGATACAATACCTGCGCTCGCTTGTTTCCACTTCTCTGCAATTTCCGGATCCGCAGGCGGCTTAAGGCAAACACACCCGCTTCCATTCCGGATGAAATAAAAGCAATCCCCATGCAAACCACGAGCGCGAAAACATAACTGAAAAGATGGTCTTTCATTTCTTTTTTGCCACCTCCACCAGCAATCGACGCACACGTCGTTCGTCCGTTTCTATCGCGGTTAATTTTAATCCTTTGAACACCACCGATTGTCCTTTCACCGGCACCACTTCCATTTCATGAACCATCAAGCCTCCCATGGTGTCCACGTCTTGCACCGTCCCGAGACCGCTATATTCGCGGCTAAAATCCTCAATTTTGTAAGTCCCATTGACCACCCACCTATTTTCGCCTGTTCTTTCCAGGAACGATTGTTCTGATTTTTCTTCCGATTTGATCTGTCCGATCACTTCTTCCAAAATATCCTCCATCGTCACGATCCCAGCTGTTCCGCCAAATTCGTCGAGGACAATAGCCATCCCCCGTTGTTGCCTTTGCAAACTTTTGAAAAGCTGGAGCAGATTCATGCTCTCTGGAACAAACGAAGGAAACTCAATCACTTCCTCAAGGTCGATGTCCGGATTCAACAACAAGGCCCGGGTCTTCAATATTCCAACAATCGTGTCGGGATTTTCATCATACACAGGCAATTTCGAATGTTTGAATTTTCTCGCGGCTTCGATCATTTCCTCCCTGGACAATTCATCGCTAATGCAGAACATCCGTGAACGTGGCTTCATCACTTCGCTGGCCGTTCTTCGATCCAAATTAATGATCTGCAGAATGATTTCTTTTTCGCCCGCCGCCAGGGTTCCCTGTTGAAAAGCCATTTCGAGCAACTCCTGGTAGTCTTCATTCGAGATGGCGGTAAGCGGTCGAACTTTCACCCGGATAATGATGGACATCAGGGTCTCGTTAATCCGCTGAGCGATTTGTCTTAACGGCCTGGTCAACCCCATTAGCAGCAACATCGGTCTGGCAATGCGAAGCGACCAGATTTCAGGAGCCCGGACAGCCAGAGTTTTGGGAATGACTTCTCCCACGACCATGATAATCGCCAGCGCCAGGAGCAGAGCGATCCAAAGATGCAAGAATCCTCCCATGGCACTCCAAAGTAAAAGAGCGACCAGCGATCCGTTGGAGAGCGAATTACCAAGAGTGATGGTGGCCAGCAGGTCCGCCGGTTGTTGCAAAATCCGTCCCAGGATTAATCCTGGCACAGGGGATTTCTCGGAGAGTTGTTTAACCTGCCACTTGCCCAGAGAAAAGAGGGATAACTCCGCGAGGGCGAAGAAGAAACTCGCCCCGGCGAAAAACACAACTCCCGCGATCACGAGCACAAGCCCCATGGCAATTCAAAAGCCATCCCCGGAACACCCTAAACAAAGTGGCATTCCCTCAGGAACTGGATGTAATATGCGCCATCCCAGGGCTCGAACCAAAGAAAATTACCGAAATTCTCCCCTAATTCAGGGCAATCCCGCGCCTAATGTAGGTTGGAACATCCAGGTCTTCGCCTTCGTAGACCGTCGGTTCACTCTTCTCAAATCGACCCTTTGACACAATTTCCAGTGGCAATTGGCCCTGGCGAGGAGAAGTGGTTCGCTTCTTCCTGGCGTTTCCCGTTTGCCTCGCGAAAACCTCCGACTTTTTTTCTTCCGTCAAACTCGGCGCCGGAGCCAGAAAACGGGGAGTTGGACGTGAGGGCTTATACTCCGTTTTTTCTTCGTCAACACTGGACACCCGATCCACTGCGGTCCAGGCTTCCGGTTCCTGCGTTTCACCGTCAACAACCGCCACTTTCTCGCGGCGGGAGGCAATCAACGTCAGGCTAATTCTGGAGCCGTAATCTTCATCGATCGTCGCTCCCATGCTGATCACGGCGTTTTCACAATGCCTCTTCACCTGCTCCATCAGCCGATTTATCTCAGCTATTCCCAGGTCTCGTCCCCCTGTCAGGCTGACCAAAAGGTTATCCGCCTCGGTCAGCAAAGTGCCGTTTTCAAGGAGGGGATGAGCCAATAACTTGTCAAGGACTTGTTGGGTGCGGTGTTCTCCGGAAGCCTCGGCAGTCGCAAAAGAGCTTACTGAATGTCGACCGCGGGTCACCGAGCACAGGTCATTAAAATCAATATTCAACAACCCCTGATGCGTCGTCAGTCGCCATATCCCCAAAATCCCATCCGCCAGAAATGCGTTTGCGAGTTTAAAGGTGTCCACTGCTGTCGTCTTGTCGTCGACCAGTTTCAGTAGACTCTGGTTGGGAAGGCAGATGACCGAATCCGCCGCCGCCTTTAACTCCAGCAGTCCCTGTTCCGCCTGTCTTTTTCTGCGGCTCGCTTCAAATTCAAATGGCAAAGCGACGATTGCCAAAACCAATGCCCCCTGCTCTTTTGCCATCCTCGCCACTACTGGAGCCGCCCCTGTTCCCATACCTCCGCCCAGTCCGGCCACGATAAAAAGGATATCAGCCCCCGCGCAAAATTCTTTTAATATTGCATGGTCACTTTCTGCCGCAGCGCGTCCGCGTTCTGGCTCTCCCCCTGTGCCCATTCCCCCCGTCAATTGGCGTCCGATCAAACAACCGGGAATCGATGGCGCCGAGGATATGGCCCGCGCATCGCAATCCACGCCCAGCATTTCGGTCTCTATCAATCCGACCGTAGCCAGATGTTCCAGGATATGAATGCCCGCGTTGCCAAGGCCGACGACTTTGCTTGTCAGTTTTTTTACACCCTGGTTATTGATTTCGTTGATATTCATAGCTTATCTCCTGAAAAAATCTCCCAGTTTGGCCATGCTTGGCAGAAAACCTTTTCCCTGTCCTCGCTTTTTCTGCTGGAAAGAACCATACTTTACCAAGCCTATGGCGGTGGCAAATTCAGGCTGGTCCAGGGCTGATTTTAACCCGCTGATGGAATTGGTTTTGCCCAGCATTGCCGGCATCCCGAAGGTTTTCTCCGCCAGGGTCTGGATATGCGGTATCCTTGCCCCTCCACCGCAGATAAATACTCCCGCCCGGATATAATCCAACAGCCTTAGCTGCGCCAACTCCTGTTCAACCAGCAACATGATCTCTTCCACCCGCAATGACATGATGCGGCGCAAATGCTCAAGATTCACGCTCTTGATGGGCAGTCCGATTTCCCCCGCAAAACTGATCGTTTGCCCTTTGCAACCCAGGTCCACCATGGCCGATCCCTGCTCTATCTTCAACTGTTCTGCCCTTCCGAGCGGCACTTTCAAGCCGTAAGCCAGGTCATTCGAAATATGATCTCCACCTACTGCAAGAACCCCCGTATGCTTGATGATTCCATCTGTGTAAACAACATACTCTGTGGTCCCTCCTCCAATGTCGATTACCAGGGCTCCCAGCTCCTTTTGTTCGTTGGTCAACAAGGCCAGGGCTGAGGCCATTCCGTTATAGACGATGGCATCGACTTCGAGTTGCAGGCCTTTCACCGCACGGATCGGGTTTTGCAACCGGTTAAAATTCCCGTGAACGACATGCACGTCCACTTCCACTTTTGCTCCCAGCATTCCGACCGGGTTCAGGATCCTGTCCTGTCCGTCCACGTGGAAATGCTGGCGAATCGCATGAATAACGTGGTTTTCCTGGGGCAAATTGATCGCCTTCGCGTTCTTCACCACGTCTTGAACGTCGTCCTCTGTAATCTCACGATCTGCAGAAACTACAGGATGGACCCCCCGATTATTGAATCCCCGGATATGGTTTCCTGTAACTCCTAGAAATACACTGCGAATTTCGGCATTTGACATTTGTTCGGCTTCAACCACCGCGCTTCGAATGTCTTCTTCCGTCAATGAAGTATCGGCGATTTCCCCTTTGCGGACCCCGCGCGAGCGCGCTTGTCCAACGCCAATAATATTGAGCGATCCGCTGGCATTGATTTCGCCCACCACCGCGCAGATTTTCGAAGTGCCTATTTCAAGGCCTACGATGATTTCAGAGGAATCAAACATGGCGTTTTTTTTGTTTTAAAGTCTTGGTTGGTTTAGCCTTCAGCGCAGTTCCACTCGCCTCGCTAAAGGTTACTGGCACGTTGTTGCTCACGGACAAATCCATCGTGTTTATCGCACGGCTTTGAAGGGCAAAATGTTCGCTGGCGATGTTCCATCGATTAAGTTGAGCTTCGAACTTCGCGCAACCAAAAGTAATTTCACTCCCCTGGCTCGTCACCACTCGCAAGGAATCATCTTTATCTACGTTAATCCGAGCCAGATCCACGAATCGTCCCATGGGTGAACGGTCAAACGCCGAAATTAATTCCAGGGCTGCGTGCACTTGCGGCGTTTCGATTCTTTTGCCGGGTCTCACCTGGTTGAGCGGCACCCCGGTGAGGATTGGAAAATGAAGGTTGGCTATTCCTTCCTTGCTAAAATGTAATTGGGTTTCTCGCGCGCCTACCACATACCCGTCCTCGTCCACATAATAAACGAGCGAGTTTTCTCCGAAAGAGATTGCCGCAGTCGGGTCCCGCTCAGAAATCTTGATTCGTAGAGTATGAGGCAGGACTCGTTCGACAGCCGCTCCTGACACCACCGGGACCAGTTCCAAGTCGCGCTTTACCCGATTCAAATCCAGGGCCAGTAAATTATTCCCGGACTGAACCCCTGCCCAGGCCTTTATTTGTTCAGGCGAGACTCCTCCATCGGTGTAAATCTCCACCTGCTGCACTGCGAAAGCTTCATTTTCGTAGATAAACTTATTCAGCAGCCATTCTCCACCGCGCCAAACCACGAACAATACGAAAACCAACGTGAAACAAAGAATCGCAATGGTTGAAATAATTCGAAAACGAAATGCCTTCGTCTGGCTCGAACGTAATTTCACGTCCAGGACATGCTCGCTGTCTAATCGACGATTTCGTTTCTTACTTTTGAACATTAGGGGCTCTCTTCATTGCCAGCTCAACCATCTTCTCACAAAGGTCCTCGTAACTCAGTCCGATTGCTGCGGCCGCCTTCGGTAATAAGCTTGTCTCTGTCATTCCAGGCAGCGTATTCACTTCCAAAACCACGGGAGATCCATCGTCGCGCACCATCACGTCCACTCGTGCATAGTCCCTGCCGCCGACGGCGTTAAATGCTCCGACTGCGGCCTCTTGAATCTTTTCGCTGACGGAATTGGAAAACGACGCGGGACAAAAATATTCGGTCGCACCTGGGGTATACTTGTTCGCGTAAGTATACCCTCCCTTTTTGGGCCTCATCTCCACCAGTGGCAAGGCTTTTCCATCTAAAATTCCAACCGTTGTTTCGCGGCCTTCTATTCTCTCTTCCATCAACACTTCGCTGCCGTGCTGAAGGCTGGATTTCAGCGACTCCGCCCACTGCTCGGGCAAGGTGACAAAATGCAGTCCGACGCTCGATCCCTGCCGCACTGGTTTCAAAACCACCGGCAATTGCCAATCATTCGGGAAAGGTTCCCCCTCATTATGGAAGATGTGATCCCGCGCTACCGGTACGCCGCGCTCCCGGCATTTTTGCTTGGTCAACACTTTGTCAAATGCCAAAGCGCTTGCTGCAGGACTGCACCCTGTATAGGGGACACCGAGCGCTTCCAGTTCTCTCTGCACCTCGCCGTCTTCTCCGTAGGTACCGTGCAATGCCAAAAAAACCACCTCGGTTCCTGCCGGCAGTTTCCATTGCCCCGGTAAAGCGTCCACCTCCGTTACTTGATGTCCTTTAGCAGCCAAAGCCTGGGCCGCTGCTCTGCCCGTTTTTAACGACACTTCCCGCTCCGCAGAGGGACCTCCCAGCATGACCACTATTTTTAGTCTTCGCATCATGATGGATCTTCCCCCACGATTTCCACTTCTGTCTGGAGTTCAAGGCCTCGCTTGATTTTCGCTTCCTGTTTAATCAGTTCAATGAGCTGCAGGACATCTGCGGCTTTCGCCTGGCCTTCATTGATAATAAAATTCCCGTGCACGTTGGAAATAGATGCACCGCCAATCTTCCTCCCTTTCAAACCCAATTCCTCGATCAATTTCCCTGCAGGCACTTCTGCTGGATTCTTGAAAATACATCCCGCACTCGGGGCGGCTGGCTGGCTGCTCCACCTCTTATCATTATACGCCGACGCCTTCTTTTCGATCTCTGACCGGTCCATCGATTTTCCATGAAAAATTGCCGAGATCGCCAGGTGATGCTTAAGCAATTCGCAACATCGGTAATGCACTTCGACTTCTTCCCGCATCAAGGTTTGGATTTTACCTTCGTGATCCATGATGCGGATACTGTTTACTACTTCGAAAGTTGCCATCCCCATCGCTCCGGCGTTCATCCTCAAAGCCCCCCCCACGCTACCCGGAATCCCTTCCAGGAATTCAAGGCCCCCAACGTGATTGCGCCTGGCTTCCACCGAGACTTGTTTCAGCCTGGCTCCGGCCCCGCATTTGATCTGCAACCCATCCACCTCCACATACGAAAAGCAGGCATGCCCCATGCCGACGACCACACCCCTGATTCCCGCATCCCTGATTAAGAGGTTGGATCCCCGCCCCAAAATAAACGTGGGGATCGAGTCGCGAGAACAGATCTTCAATACTTCTGCCAGGTCGTTTTCCGATGCTGGCTCGACAAAAACATCGGCTGGACCTCCCACTCTCAGCGTGGTTTTTTTGGAGAGAGGCTCGTCTAAAAGAATCCGCGTCTCAGCCGAAACCACCGCTCTCAAGTCGTTTGCAATGCTTTGTTCCGCCACGGTCATTTCACCTGTTAAATTATGTTGTTTACCAAGATTATTTTTTATCCAGCTTCATCCTCGCTGACAAGGCAATTGAATAAAAAAGTCGATTTTTCTTCTACTTTTTCCAACTCGGAAGATCGCCGTTCTCCATCGCGGTTTTTAACCACCCTTCTTCGTCCTCCATTCCAGATTTTTTAACCCTTTCACCCTGCCCGATCTCTTCCAGGATTCTTGCTGCTATTTTCTGAGCTGCTTCTTTTACCCCGAGCTTCCGAAGGTTCCCCATCATCGTATTCCGGACCTGCTCGTCCAACAACAACGGCAGTGTCAGCCTGACCAACTTTTCCGGATTTAACCCACCCTGCGCTGCCATCTGAGCTGCTCCGGCTTCCTGGAAAAGTAACCCATTATAGTATTGGTGATCATCAGCGGCATGCGGGTAGGGTACCAATAAGCTCGGCAGTTCAAAAGCGGCTATCTCTGCCAGTGAGGATGCTCCAGACCTGCTGATGGATGCTGTTGCAGCCCCAAGCGCGTATTCCATTTCAGTCAGAAACGGACGAACCGCTGCTTTCATCCCCATCTTCTGATAAGCCGCCACAACTTCGTCATGCTGCTTGATTCCGGTGAGATGAATATACTGAAGTTCTGGACACTTCTCCCGGAAGATCGGCAAGGCATCAATAACGGCCTGGTTGATTCCT
>JAQGOY010000213.1 GCA_028293375.1 Verrucomicrobiales bacterium
GGTCGTAAACCCACCAAGGACAAGAATGGCAACGACGATCCCGGTCGTGACCATAATAATCAGGGCTTCAGCACTGTCCTTGCTGGGGGCGGAATCAAAGGCGGCACGGTGTATGGTGCAACTGACGAATTTGGTTACAAGGCCGTTGAAAACAAGGTTCACGTTCACGACCTTCACGCCACAGTTCTCGCACTACTCGGATTTGATCACACCAAACTCACCTACCGATACAACGGCCGTGATTTCCGGCTAACTGATGTTTACGGAAATGTCGTTAAAAATATCATTGCTTAAACATGAAACCTCGCTTTCTTTTTGCAATTGGTCTTTCTCTCCTTCTTCCAGCTGCCGCTCGGGCATTAACTCCTGCGGAGACCGCTTATTTCGAATCCAAGGTGCGCCCCATCCTTGTCCAAAATTGTTACAAATGTCACAGCCAGGAAGCTACCAAACTTAAGGGCGGACTCTCGGTTGAGACCAAAGAAGCTCTTCTGGCTGGAGGCGAGACTGGCCCAGCCCTTGTTCCGGGTGATGTGGCAAAGAGCCTTCTCATCAAGGCCATTCACTATACCGATGCTGATCTCAAAATGCCCCCGGATAATAAGAAGCTTACCGCGGAACAAATAGATGTCCTTGAAAAATGGGTAAAGATGGGAGCTCCAGATCCTCGACTGGCTTCTTCCGTTAAGGCCAGTGGCAAATCCAATAAGGATCATTGGGCATTTAAACCGGTTACTTCCCCTCCAGTCCCTCTGGCCACGCGCAATGCCGACTGGGTTAAGAACCCTGTGGATTCCTTCGTCCTCAGTAAACTGCAGGCGAATGGCATGGAACCCAGCCCCATTGCCGACAAGCGCATTTTAATCCGAAGAGCCACTTACGACTTGATCGGTCTTCCTCCCACCATCGAGCAAACAGAAGACTTTTTAAAAGACAGCTCCCCAGACGCTTTTGCCAAAGTCGTCGATCGCCTACTCGCTTCTCCTCAATACGGTGAACGCTGGGGTCGATATTGGCTCGATGTCGCTCGTTATTCGGATACCAAGGGCGAGGTCAAAAAACAAAAAGAAGATCCCAGAAATCCCTACGCCTGGACCTATCGCGATTACGTGATCAGAGCCTTCAACGAGGATAAACCCTTCAACCAGTTCATCGTTGAGCAACTTGCTGCCGACAAAATTCAACTCTCCAACAGGCAATCCATCGCTGCTCTCGGTTTTTTGACTGTCGGCGATCATTTTAACGAAAATCGACACGATGTCATCAATGATCAGATCGACGTGGTCACCAAAGGCTTTCTTGGCCTTACCGTTACCTGTGCACGCTGCCATGACCACAAATTCGATCCCATCCCCACTAAGGATTATTATTCGCTTTATGGTGTTTTCGCTAATTCTGTGGAGCCGCTCGAGCAGCCGATTCTGCTCATGCCCACCAACTCCACTGAGGCAGCGGATTACAATAAAAAAACGGGTGACATAAAAAGGGAACTTTTCACCCTGCAGCAGAAAATCAGGGCCAGGACAGCCGACCCCAAGGAAGTCCGAAGAGACGCAACCAAAGATCGGCGTGACTTGGTGGAATTAGACATGACCCATCCCGGTGCCCCCACTCGGGCCATGACGTTGGTCGATGTGCTCCGTCCTGTGGATTATCCCGTCTTCATTCGTGGCGAAGCCGACAACAAAGGAGAAATCGTTCCTCGCCGTTTCCTGGAGATTTTATCCGGCCCCACCCGGGTTGCGTTCAAACAAGGCAGTGGACGACTGGACCTGGCCAGGTCCATTGCCTCAGATAAAAATCCCATGACTGCACGGACTCTGGTCAATCGAGTCTGGCTTCACCATTTCGGCCAAGGTTTCGTGAACACACCCGACGATCTTGGCAATCAATCCGAGCCGCCATCGCATCCTGAACTGCTCGATTACCTGGCTTCCCGTTTTATGAAAGAGGGGTGGTCGATTAAATCGCTCCACCGCCTCATCATGCTCTCCTCCACTTACCAGCAGTCCAGCGCTGACAAGCCCCAGTACGCGAGTAAGGATCCCAACAATCGCCTTCTCTGGCGGGCTAATTTGCGACGACTCGATCTTGAAGCCATTCGCGATTCGCTCCTGGCTATGGGAGATAAACTGGACACCACCATGGGAGGCCGTCCCGTCCAGTTGGGTCACACTCCTTATTCGACCCGCAGGACCGTTTACGGTTATATTGATCGTCGTGATCTGCCTGAAATCTACACTCAATTCGATTTCGCAAATCCGGATGTCACCACCGGCAAACGTTACGAAACTGTGGTGCCTCAACAGTCACTATTCATGATGAACAGCCCGCTGGTCGTCGAACAGGCGCGCAACATCATTAATAAAACCGACTTCATCACGATGCCCAGCGATGAAAAAAGAGTCGAATACCTCTACATGAAAATCTTCCAGCGCGATCCAAGCCCTGAAGAGGTCAAACTCGGATTGGACTTCCTCGAAAAAAGTCCGCTGACGGATCGTGCCCCCATGGCGAACATGTTGATGAATCGCAAGCTCGGCCCGCGAAAACAAGACAAGCTGGCCTTCACCGAGTTAACTCCCGAAAATCGCAAGCCAGTCAGCCGCTGGGAGAAATATGCCCACGCGTTATTGCAAACGAACGAGGCCATGTTCCTGAATTAAGATTGCAACTTTTTCTCCACTCCAGTTTATAATCCCATGAAGTAGTTTTTATTCAACATCACCATGGCGCGTCGTATTATTTTTGTTCTGATTGTAGTGATCGTGTTCGTTGCAGTGCTTTTTCTTGTCCCGAGCAGCGTTAAACAAACTGCTGGCGACGGGTCCGACGATAAAAGCAATGCCTCGGTGCATGGGTCGAATAATTCCACCTTCATCAAGAGCTACATCGGCAAACAAACTGCCGCGCAGGCAAAGCCTCCTGAAATTGATCCTGAAGCCCCTGTCGATACCCCTCCCGAACCAAAATGGCGCACGGAAGCGCATGCCTACCTTTTCACGGACGACCCTGAGGCTGTCAAAGCGAAGAAATTCATGGATTCGCTGCCCACTATGCCGTTGGAAGGTCAGATAGAGATTACCGAGTTTTGGACACGCCTGGTTACCGACCAGGGTTATAGTTATACCAGCAACGTTGTGGTGAACCCTTCAACCCCGGAACCTGTCCTGAGTGTTCTCATGCGCGATCTGTTGGTGCGCGACAACGAACTCAAATTACCTATCATCCTCGAAGTGGCAAGATCCTCAAAACATCCTTTGCAAAATGAGGCGGTGGAAATATTGGGAGCCACTCTCCATGCCGATTACGGTACGGACTGGAAAGAGTGGCAAAACGCAGTTCAGAACTGGCTCAAGCTCACCCACGTGGAGCTCAATTAATCGCGTTTTGGAAATTGAAGGAACCAACTTTAAACTCCACGGGTGCACTTAAAAGTAGGTGAGAATTTTGGAACAAAGCATGGAATTATTGAGGGAGAACGGATCTGTTTTAGGAAAGACGCAGACAAAACCCGAAAGGTTGCCGATGTTTTTTTATTCTCTGAACACTGACATCCAACGATACCGCCAACCCACGGTACCAAATAAAATGACAAGCTTTGGATGATGGCGAGGCTTCGCCCCAGCCA
>JAQGOY010000243.1 GCA_028293375.1 Verrucomicrobiales bacterium
GCCGAGAATAAAAGGTACCGATACCTCATCCTGCCGGGAGAAAAAATTCCTCTCGATTTCCGATATTCGACCCGCTGGACCATTATCACCAAGGAATCACAAATTGATTTCTCCACCAACAAGTCAGGACATTACACCCTGGGGTATCAATATTTCGACCGCGACCTTCATGCCTCTCAAATTGAGACGGCTCTGATCAAAGTCATTCCTCCATGGTATTTTGATCCCAAGATTGGCTTGCCTGTCGGAGCAATCTTCCTGGTATTGATCTCGGGATCATGGCTTCTGGCAACCCGTTACCTGCGGCAGAAAGCCCAGCTTCATGAACAGGAACAGCGAGCGCGCGCCAAATTGGAATCCAAGAATAAACAATTGTTGCAGGCCAAGGAATCTGCGGAAGCAGCCAATCAAACTAAAAGCGTTTTTCTGGCCAACATGAGTCACGAATTGCGCACTCCGCTCAACGCCATCATTGGTTACAGCGAAATGCTCAAAGAAGAAGCACACGAGACCAAACAAACGCATTTTATTCCGGACCTTCAGAAAATTGAAATGGCTGGAAAACACCTTCTCGCATTGATTAACGACATCCTGGACCTGTCAAAAATCGAAGCCGGAAAAATGACCCTCTACCTGGAAACCTTCGATCTCCAGAAACTTGCGGAGGAAGTCGGCGCCACGATTCAACCGCTGGTGGAAACCAACTCCAACATACTCCAATTGGATGTTCCTGAAAACATCGGTTCGATGAAGGCGGACATCACCAAGGTTCGGCAGGCCCTGTATAATTTGCTGAGCAACGCTTGCAAATTCACTGATAACGGAACCATTGTTTTGCAAATGCGCCGAGTCGAGAAAGAAAACAAGGACTGGATTGAGATGTCGGTTATCGACTCGGGCATAGGAATGACCCAGGAACAAATCAATAAAGTTTTCCAGGCCTTCACCCAGGCGGATGCTTCCACCACTCGCAAGTACGGCGGCACCGGCCTTGGCTTGGCCATCACCAAACGATTTTGCGTGATGATGGGCGGCGATGTTTCAGTGCAGAGCGAGGCAAAACGAGGGTCCACATTCACTATCAATCTGCCGGCTGAGGTCAGCGAGGCACCGTTGACAAAATCGATGGCTAAAAAAAATTCGAATGATACCCAAACCACTGTGTCGAACCTGAAAGGCTACTAATGGCAACGATACTCCTGGTGGAAGATAACGAAATGAATCGCGACATGCTCTCCCGGCGGCTGGAGCGCAGGGGCCATAAAATCCTGATAGCAGTCGATGGCGAAGAGGGCCTGCTAAAAACCGAAGCGGAACTGCCAGACATCATCCTGATGGACATGAGCCTGCCAAAAATCGATGGATGGGAAACCACCCGAAGGATCAAGCAAAATCCTAAAACCGCAGGCATTCCCATCATTGCGCTCACCGCCCATGCCATGAAAAGCGATGAAGACCGGGCGCGCGAGGCTGGCTGCAATGATTTCGACACCAAACCGGTTGATTTGAATCGGTTATTAGAAAAAATAAATCGTCAGTTAAATTCAGCGAAGGGTGAGAATTAAGCCCATGCAACTTGCCGCTGACAAAAAGGAATTGTTTTCGACCATCCGCCATGAGCTGCGCACGCCCCTCAATCACATCATAGGCTACAGCGAATTGCTGGCCGAGGAAGCCTCCCCGGAGCTGCCTGCCTCCTTCCATGAATCGCTGCAACAGATTCACCATCACGGCAGGGCAATGCTTGGATTCATTAATGAAATATTCGATGAAAATAAAAGCGACCAGGAACGTGAATCTTCATTAAATAGTTCATCGGAAACCGGGAAATCCGTCACTGAGATCGTTTCGTTTGCCGAGAAACTTAAAGCCCAGGTAATTCAGCTCAACAAACCTGAGTTGGTGGAGGATATTCATAAAATTCACTCCGCCGCGCTCTCGCTTCTTTCCCTGATTGAAAAAAATCTCCTCATCAGCCTGAGTGAACCAACGGTAAAATCCCGCGCCAGGGCACGTAAGGGCGGACCCTCCAAAGCAAAAAAAATGCCTGACGCGGTGGCCACTCACTTTTTAGGAAAAATATTGGTTATTGACGACGACAAGGCAAATCGGGACTTGCTTGCACGCCGATTGCGAAATCAGGGCCACAAAGTTTTCACTTCAGGCTCAGCCACTGAAGCGCTGAAACAAATCACGCCCGACGCTTTCGATATCCTGCTGGTGGATGTCGTCATGCCGGGCCTGAGCGGGATCGATTTTCTGATGAAATTAAAGGAAGACGACGAATTGCGTCACATTCCCATCATTTTGATTTCAGGCATGGACGACTGGGACGTGCTCATCCAGTGCATCGAACAAGGTGCTGAGGATTACCTCACTAAACCTTTTGACCCGGTCCTGCTCAAGGCGCGCATAGGAAGTTGCCTGGAAAAAAAATATCTTCGCGACCAGGAACATCGAGTCATGCTCGCCCTCAAAAAGAGCCAGGAAAGGCTCGCAGGCGAGTTAAACGAAGCTGCCCGCTATGTCCGGTCATTATTGCCCCTGCCACTCAGGACGGGGGTATTAATCGATCACCACCTCGTTCCATCTTCTCAATTGGGCGGCGATGCCTACGGATACCACTGGGTTGATAACACTCACCTCTGCATTTATCTCATCGATATTTGCGGACACGGCGTAGGAGCGGCATTGCTCTCCAGTTCCATCGTTAACGTCCTTCGAGCGCATTCGCTGCCCGCCAATTTTCTGGATCCGGCGGCCATCCTCTCCGCGCTAAACCTGTCGTTTCCCATGGATCAGCACAATAACATGTATTTTACCGCATGGTATGGCGTTTTTGATTCCCGGAGAAATATTCTCTCCTTTGCCAGTGGTGGGCATCCCCCTGCTCTTTTGGTGCAGAAAAAGGACGAAACGGTAGTCTCTACGCCCCTCACCACGCGGGGACCCGTGGTCGGGGGATTTCCAGAATCAAAGTTTTCCAACAGCGAAACAAGAATTGAGGCAGGCGACCATCTCTATGTCTTTAGCGATGGAGTCTATGAAATCCAAAGACCGGACGGTAGCTGGTGCAAGCTTCAAGACCTGACGGCGTTTGTCACCTCCAGCTACCTGGAAGGGAAAAGTTCACTGGAACCCATCCTGGCTTTTCTGAAAAAAGAACGCGGAATCGAAACCTTTGAAGATGATGTTTCCCTGATGGAATGCAGGTTCGACTTAAAACCCGAATCTTAAGCGGCCTCGCGGCGTTTCTTAAGCAGGAGGACATTGTTTCTACCCACCCTGCGATAGCTCATTTCGTCCACCATTTTCCTGACCATGAATATTCCCATGCCTCCCAGCGGGCGCTCATCGAGACTCAACGAAAGATCCGGCTCTGGAGAAGTCAATGGATTGAAAGGAGATCCGTCATCCCTGATTTCCACTTCGACCTCATTCGATTTGATTTCAAAATGAACATCGACATGATGCTCCTGCTTGTCCTGGAACCCGTAAGTGATAATATTGCTTATTATTTCTTCCAGGGAAAGATGGATGCTGTTCAAGACTTTGGAGGAAAGCTGATGGCCTGCGGCAAATTGCTCCCATTCCCGGTGAATTTTGGGGAGATCCTCGATCGAATTGCGAACCTTCAAATTCACAACATTACTTCTTCTGAGCCCCTTCAACGATCAGTTCCTTGAAACCCGTCATTTCCAGGATGGCATCCACTTCGGTCGAAGGACGGGTCACCCAAAGGGTCTTTTTTTGCGCTTTTAATTGGCGATAGTATTGCAGGAGAACCCTGATTCCTGCCGAACAAATGTAGTTGGCCTCGGAGAGATTCACGTAAATCGTATTTGCACCCTTTTTCACTGCCGCGAGGATTTCGACTTCGATCTCATTGGAGAGAGCGCCATCGATATTGCCTGAAACCACGAATTCCACGCTGTCGCCCGTGGCGAATTGTTTGATACTCATAGGGATTTTAGATGTTGTAGCCCAAAAGGAGGATTCTGACAATTGGTTTAGTGTTAATCACCAGATCGGTGAAGATCAAAGGTGCCATGATCGTATTTGGAGGTATAAATGGAATGGAAATGGCCCGGGCTGATGTTTCCATCGTAGGAGTAGACCCCACCCGCCAGTTTGCCGAGGTCCGCCTTTCCTTTGAAGTTAAAAACGGTGCCCTGATTTGTCCCCTTCAAATGAGCCACATAACCAAAGGAAAGGATGGTGTGATATTTGGCCTTAAATTTAGCTTCATACGCCCCTGGGGCGACTGCCTTGACGATGCAGCGCAGTTTATCCGTGTGGCCGGAACTTTCGCTTTTCCAGGTTCCTGTCCATGGGCCTTCAATTGTGTTCGAAGCCCTGGCCGCTTTGAAATCTCGATCAAAAGTCGAACAACCTGAGCAAAAACCAAGAAGGAGGCAGATGAATAAAGAAAAAACTTGCGGCTTCATCGGCCGAGACTGTCAGAGTGTTGGCTAAAATTCCAGCCCCTTTGATCATCAGGACTTTCGTGACTTAAAGTCGATGGTGACATCAAAAGTCTTTTCAGCCAGATCCGCTTTTTCTTTGGCCACAATAAACTCTTCTTTGACTGCCCCGGTGGCAAAGCATTGAATTTCCCATCGATCTCCTTTTGGGGAGACCAGCACTTCCTTTACCTTTTGCCGATGGGTCCGATCCAGTCCATCCGCCACCCTAAGAATGGCCGCGCATTTTGAAACAATCTGCCGTTCCTTCTTCGAAAAAAAAGCAAATTCCTTATGTTTTCCTTGAGGCATCGATTTTCGATGGTACCGAGCCACCGCAGCAATCAACTGGACGGTGTTTTTGGGGATCGTTTGCCAAAGGTGTGCGCGAATCATCCTGGCGGACTCTTTATGATGCTTTTTCCCGGTGGGTGAAACTGTCCAGCCAATGTCATGCAGCAAAGCTGCCGATTGGAGAATGAACCTTTCCTCCGCATTAAAAGCAACCCCCAGGGCTTGTCCGCTGACCATTTGATTAGCCAGGCAGCAAACATGAACCGTATGCCTCGGTTCCTTTTCCATGCATTGCATGAAAAATAGAACTTCGAGTTCCTGGGGGGATTCTTTCATGGAGGAATAAAAAAACCCGCGAGCCTTCCGGCTGGCGGGTTTTGCTGAAATCAGAAACTAGGGGCCGTTATTGCCGATTGCTTCCACAGGGCAACCTTCCATGGCTTCTTTGCACTGCGCTTCTTCCTCAGGCGTAGTCGGTTGCTTGAAGACAAAGGAATAGCCTCCGTCATCGTTGCGGGTAAAATTTGAAGGGGAGGTTTCCCGGCAGAGGTCGCAATCGATGCATTGATTGTCGACAAAAAATTTTCCGGGAACATTTTCGGGATAGCGGTTTGCAATGTCAGCCATATACGTATCAGTTAAAATCGGCGAAATTATATCTTCGCCAAATTTGCAATAGCAAGCGGTTTCATTTCTCCGAGGGAAGACAAATTCCTTTGCTTGCGAAAAATCCTCCCTAATCTTTGTTCGGCATGATCCGACGCACCAAAATCATAGCAACCCTGGGACCCGCGACCGATTCCCCTGAAATGATCGGCCGCCTTCTCGACGCTGGGATGAATATCGCCAGGCTTAATATGTCGCATTCGGCGCACGATTGGGTTCGAAAAACCGTAAAATACCTTCGTGAAGCGGCTGCTGCTCGCAACATTCCTGTCGGTATCCTCATGGATACTCAGGGGCCATCCATTCGCACTGGAAATCTGCCGGTTCCTCTCGATCTCCAACCAGGTCAGGCTTTTACCTTCACTGTTCGCGGCGAAAAGAGCGAAGAACTCTACTCCGTCGATGTCAATTACGACAATTTCATCAATGACATTCACGTTGGTGACACCGTTCTGCTGGATAATGGCGATATTCGCATGAAGGTCATCTCCAAAGAAGGAAATCACATTCGCTGCGAAGTTTTGACTCCCGGCAAACTGGGTAGCCGTCGGCATATCAATCTTCCCGGGGTTAAAGTCAGCCTTCCACCGCTCACTGCCAAGGATTTACAGGATATCGCCCTCGGAGTTGAAATGGGGGTCGATTACATCGCCCTTTCCTTTGTGCGGGAGGCAAGCGACCTTCGGGAATTGAGAGCCCAGCTTTCTGAAGCGAAACGTCCACCTCTGGTCATCGCCAAAATCGAGGATCAACAGGCCGTAAAGAACATTTCCTCGATCATCGCGGAAGCGGACGCTGTCATGGTGGCGCGCGGTGATCTTGGGATTGAATGCCCTTACGAGGAACTGCCCATCATTCAACGTAAGGTGGTCAAAGCCTGCCTGCGCCTGGGTAAACCTGTTATTGTAGCCACCCACATGCTTGAGAGCATGATCCACAGCCCCATGCCGACACGCGCTGAAATCACCGATGTTGCCAATGCGGTCTATGAACAGTCAGACGCCATCATGCTCAGCGGTGAAACCACCGTGGGAAAATATCCCATTCAATGTGTGGAAGTGTTTGATCGCATTGCCCGCCGCATTGAGCGAAGCGGTGGAGCTAATTATCATCAGAAAGCGGAACTCGTCACCGCGCGACAAAAATTAATCAAGAGCGCTGTGGTCATGGGGGATCAATTGCTTGCCGAGGCCATCATAGTGTTCACCAGGCGAGGCACCATGGCGCGTTATGCAAGTTGGCTTAGACCTCAACATTCCTGCGTTCTGGCAATATGCGAAGACTCTGGAGTGGCTGAACAACTCACCCTGAATTGGGGTGTGAGAGCCATGGTTTATTCCTTCGACTACGAACGCTCTGAAATCACGGTGGAGCGAACGCTCGCTTCATTGCTTGAGAAAGGGATACTGCACAAGGGAAATACCGTCGTGATCGTAAGCCCCATCACCTCCGGCGAACAGATGTTTGACGCGGTCCAGATGCGAGTCTTGTAATTCTTTAACCGTGCAGGACTTTGACCGCATTGCTGGCCAGTGAAATAAAGGCCTGTGGGAACAAACCCAGGTAGATCATGCCTGCCATACACACGTAGATTATCATCCGGGTTGGAAGGGAAATAGGAATCGGTGATAAATCGGTGGCATTCTTCGAAAAGTAAATCGCTCGTACCACTCCGAAGTAATAGTAAGCGGAAATTCCAACGCCTGCGATGGTGATGAAAACAAGGATATAATAAGCAGGGTCACCCGCTCCTTTTTGGATGGCAGCCATTACCAAAAGAAATTTCCCCATGAAACCTGCGACGGACGGAACACCCACCAGGGAAGCCATGGAGAGTGTCAGGCACAGAGCAAGCAAAGGTGAACGCTGGTAAAGTCCTGCCAACAAACTGATATCCTCGTTCTCCTGGCCGCGTGTGATTCGGTTAATCACCGCAAACGCACCAAGAACAGTGAACAGGTAGCCAAGCAAATAATAGAGAACCGCCACGTCGCCTTCCCTGGATAAAGCAGCTACCCCCAACAGAATGTAACCCGCATTCGATATACTGGAATAACCGAGCAATCGTTTTAGATTTCTCTGTGGAATGGCGCACAGGTTACCGTATAAAATGGAAATGCCACTGATGATGATCAGGACATGGGGCCAATGGGTAACCACATCCGGCAATGAGCCGAATAGGATTCTCAGGAGCAGCACAAAACCCGCTGCCTTGGAGCCAACTGCGAGAAATGCCGTAACCGGTCCAGGAGATCCCTGGTAAACATCCGGCGCCCAGGATTGAAAGGGGAACGCGGCGATTTTAAAAGCAATGCCGCACAAAACCATCAAGGATCCCAACAAAAATATAGGACTCCCAATAAGTGTTTGGTTTTGAGCCAGAATACGCGGAAAGCTGGTAGTCCCGGAAACCCCAAAGACCAGAGCTATTCCAAAAACCAGCACCGCAGATGAAAGCGCGCCCAGGATCAAATACTTAATACCCGCTTCCAACGAAGCCTGCTTCGCGCGCTGATAACTTGTCAGGACATAAAAAGTGACGGTGATCAGTTCCAGTGAAACAAAGACCATGACGAAGTCGTTTGCGGAGGCGGCGTACATCATGCCCAGCAAGGCAAACAGGATCAACGCATAGAACTCACTTATTCCGGTATCGATGCGGTCGGCAAACTCCACCGCCATGAACAGCACGATGATTGCGGCAACCAGAAAAAATCGTTTGAAGTATAAAGCCAGAGGATCGAGAACATACATGTTTCCGAACGCAAACAACTGGGTTTGCCCGTTGAAAAGCCCGGAAAACTGGGGAGCATAAAAGCTATAAATCAAAACTATTCCAAGAACAGCTGCGGCCGCATACCCCAAAAATTTCTTCTGGCTCACGGGCATCCATAAATCGACGAGCAGCAGCCCCAGGGCGGCTATACCCACGATTATTTCCAAAATCATCAAAGAGGCATTCATCTTATTTCACGCGGATCGGGAGATGCTTTGGCGCTTTCTTCAGTAAAGGCTGCACTGGCCTTTGAGCCATGTTCAACACTGCCTGTGCGCTCGGCTTAATCTTTTCAGTCAGAAGGCTTGGACAAAATCCGAAGACCAAAAGGAATCCAATCAGCAGTATATAGGGAACACGTCTCCATGCGGAACTTGCGTCCACCACCCCGTTCCATTTCTCGGATAAAGGACCGTGGAGGACATTGCGCACTCCACGCAACATGTAGATGGCGCCAATGACCAAGGCTCCCCAGATTGCAATGGCAGTCATCACCGGAAAGTTGGAGTAAGCCCCAAACAGGACCAGGGATTCACCAGCAAAATTCGCGAAACCAGGAAGTCCGCATCCTGCCATCATGGCCATGATCATAGCGCAACCAATGAATGGTAATTTGCGAAGCAACCCTCCCATTTCCTTCATATCCAGCGTGTCGGTTTGCTTGTAGATGTAACCACTTAAAGCAAAGGTTAGAGCTGCCAGGAAACCGTGTGCCACCATCACAATCAATGCGCCAGTAACCCCAATCAATGAGAGGCTGGCGAAACCGAGAAAAACGAAACCCATGTGCGCCACGCTGGAATTACCAATCAATAGGTTCAGATCCTTTTGACGCATCGCCACGAATCCGCAATAGACGATATTTCCAAGGCAGAGCACGGCAATGATATCCAGCCAGCTTTGGGCCGCATCCGGCAAAAATGGCAGGGCAATGCGAAGCAGCATGTAGAGACCAAATTTTTTCAGCACGCCCGCGTGCAACATGGCGGTGGCTGTCGGCGCGGAACCGTAGCCAAGAGGAGCCCACGTATGGAAAGGCCAGAGTGACACCAGAATACCGAAACCGAACAGGAGCAGAGGAAAGATAAAATGCTGGGAATTCAGAGCGATGGGATGAGCCCGGAAATAGTTCGTCATTCCCATCAGGTCAAACGTTCTGCTTCCCACCGGGATCTGAAGGTAAACGGCAATCAATCCGAAAAGCGCGATCAAGGCGCCGATCGTGAGATAAATTGTGATTTGAAACGTGGCGTAGTTTCGGTTCATGCCCCTGCCCCAAACTCCGATCATAATGAAGGTCGGGATGAGGGCCAGTTCATGGAAGAAATAGAGGAAGAAGACGTCGAGGCAGCAAAACGCTCCAAAGATCCCACCGATCATGATGAGCAACAGGAAATAATATTCCTTTTCGCGGACTTTGATTTCGTTGGATACACATACCGCCGCAAAAGCCACCACCGTCGCCATCAACACCAGCCCGAGGTTAATCCCGTCTACTCCGACATGATAACTAATCCCCAGGGAAGGAATCCAGGAGACCATCTGGTCGTATTTGAATTCCACTCCAGGCGCAGAATTGAAGTTGTAGAACATCCAGACCGCCAGCAATACAGGAATGGCTGTTACCAATTGCGCCACCGATCGAATAATGAACTTAAAATTACCCGGAATCATGAGCACCAAAAGTGCGCCCAGGAACGGCAAGCCCAGAATATATGTTAAAAGCGACATGTTCAGTGAATCAGGACCAGGTAGAGAACGACCGCCAGACCGGCGGCGAAAAGAAAGGTGTAGGTCTGAAGGCTTCCAGTTTGAACGATGCGAAGCGCTCGCCCTGCACTCTCGGTTGACCCATGAGCCTGGTGAACTGCTCCACCGATCACCCAGCGATCAACAAAATCAGCAAATTTCGCCAGGCCTTCATGGGTATAGTTAATGAACACCGCGTAAATTTCGTCGAAATAAAATCGATTCCTCATCATCCTCGCCAGCATTCGCATTTTGAAAGGGATGGGATCTTCGTCCGCCTTGTAATACAGGGTGTATGCCGCAGCGACTCCAACCAGAACCGCCAGAAATCCAAGCAGCGCAGCCATGGGAGCATGTCCAAAGGGAGCCAATGGATCGAAAACCGATCCTTCATGCCCGGTTTCACCTCCATGAGGGACAAAAAAATGCGCCAGCATCTGGGAGATGCCAATGTATCCACCAATCACTGATGGCACTAAGAGAATCATCAATGGAACTGTCATCGCTTTGGGGGATTCGTGCGCATGATCACTTGATTCGGACCTGGCCTCTCCGTAGAAAGCAACGAACACCAGTCGGAACATGTAGAAAGTAGTGAGCACTGCGGCAATGATGCCGATGCCGAACAACCACCCGTTGTCCCAGGCAGCGGCGAGGATGGCGTCTTTACTGTAGAAACCGCTAAAGAATGGAACACCGCAAAGCGCCATGGTGCCTGCGAGAAATGTCCAGAAGGTGACAGGCATCTTCTCCTTCAGGCCGCCCATTTTCCAAATGTCCTGTTCGTGATGCAGAGCGTGAATGACAGAACCGGCTCCAAGGAACAACATTGCCTTAAAGAAAGCGTGGGTAACCAGATGGAACATGGCCGCGCCAGGCGCGGCAACGCCTACTGCCATGACCATGTATCCCAGTTGGGATAACGTGGAGTATGCCAGGATCCGCTTGATGTCGTTCTGCTGAACCGCAATCAGTGCTGCAAGCAAAGCGGTGATGGCTCCAATGTAAGCGATGAAATGCAATGCATCCGGCGTGAAGATAAAGAAAACCCGGCACAACATGTAGACACCAGCCGCCACCATCGTCGCTGCATGGATCAGCGCGCTGACCGGTGTGGGACCTTCCATCGCGTCCGGCAACCAAACATGCAGCGGGAACTGGGCCGATTTACCCATGGCGCCGCCAAAGATACAAACCCCGGACAGTGTGGCCATTCCGCCCAGCAACCAGGGGCTGGTGTGCAAAAGATCCTGTAGCTTTGTGAAACTCAGTGTTTGGGTGATGCTCCAGATAATAATTATTCCCAGTAAAAACCCGAAGTCACCAATTCGATTGGTAATGAAGGCCTTTTTGCAGGCGTCGGCTGCCGCTTCCCGTTCATACCAAAATCCGATCAACAGGTAACTGGAGACGCCAACCAATTCCCAGAAAATGAACATTTGCAGGAAGTTGGTGGAAAGGACAATGCCGAGCATGGAGAACATGAACAGGCTCAGACTCGCGAAGTAACGCGAAACCGCCCTGTCTTCTTTCATGTAAACCGAAGAATAAATATGGATCAGGCTTCCAATCCCGGTGACTACTAAAAGCATCAACAAACTTAACGAGTCAATATGCACGCCGATCTCGAAGCTCAGGCTGTCTATGCTGATCCATTCGACCGTCGAGTCGGCGACATTCACCCCATGAAATTGAAAAAAGCAGGCAACCGACATTAAAAATGTCGCCACCACGGACGCAATCGAGATGCCGATGCTCAACCGTCGAAATTTTTGGGTAAAGAGCGCAATTGCCGCTGCGGAGAGCAGGGGCAGAAACAAAATCATCCAGGCTAATTTGGTGTCGTTCATTGGACTACAGCTTCATCGTTGTCAGGTCTTCCACATGCGCAGTCTGTCTCTTCCGGTAAAGGGCAACAATCAATGCCAGCCCGACGGCCACTTCCGCCGCAGCCACAGTAACAATGAAAAACACCATGACCTGCCCATCCAGGGATTTGTTAAAGCGGGAAAAGGAAACGAGTGCGAGGTTAGCCGCATTCAGCATCAATTCAAGGGACATGTAGATCACCAGCAAACTCCGGCGTGTGATTGTTCCCAGCAAACCCAGGCAAAACAAAAGGATGCTGACCGTTAAATAATGTTCCAGGCCGACATGAATCATCGCAGATCCTTTTTGCTCAGCAGAATTACTCCAATCATCGCCACCAGCAACACCAGTGAAACCAGTTCAAATGGCAACAGGTATTGAGTAAAAAGGAGTCTGCCTAAATTCACCGTGGTTCCTTCAAGAACCGGCGTTTCCAACCCTGAAGAAGGATGCGCTTCAAAAACCGCTTTCACCGCAATCAGTGCGATAGCCCCCACTGAAACAATACCAAGTCCGGCGCTCAGAACCTTTACGCGCCGACGCTCTTCTTCCCGAACATTCAGGAGCATGATCACGAAGAGGAATAGAACCATGACAGCTCCGGCATAGACCACGATTTGAACTGAAGCCAGGAAGAAGGCATGCAGTTGAACAAACAATCCCGCCATGCTGACAATGGTCAGCACCAGGAACATGGCGCTGGTCACCGGGTTCCGGCTCAATGGGTTCGCCACTACCAGCAACCCGCAGAGCAGGGTCAGGAAGGCAAAAAGATAAAAAAAGATATCTGCTGTCGTCATGGCCACTGGATGCCTATTTATTTTTCCACTTCTGGATACCGTCCTGGTGTGTTCCACCCAGGGCCAAAAGTTTTTCTTTGTTGAAAATCATTTCTTTGCGATTTGTCCCGGTCAGGGAGTAATCCTGCTTCAGGAAAATCGCTTCTTCAGGACAGACTTCCTGGCAGTAACCGCAAAAAATGCAACGAAGCATGTTGATGTCGAACTCTTTCGGTCCCTTTTCCACGTTACCGGTTTCGGCGACAGCCGCAGGCCCTGGAGGAGTAATTCGAATCGCTTTCGGCGGACAAACAAATTCACACAACTGGCAGGAAACGCATTTGGTTCTGCCTTCCTGATCTTTCACCAAATAAGGTGCACCACGGTATCCGGGAGGAACTGTCCACTTCTCCTCGGGATATTGCATGGTCACTTTCTTGCCAACGAAGTGACGAGCGGTGACTTTGAACCCACTCCAGATCGTTGGGAGATACATTCTCTCCCAAAAACTAAGTTCTTTTCTTGGAACGATCATTGTAGGTTTTTCGATTTTTAAAGGTTAACGAGCTCTGATCCACAGGATCACAGCGTAAAGAAAAATATTGGCCAATGCCACAGGAAGAAATTTCTTCCAACCGAGATCCATCAATTGGTCATAGCGGAAACGGGGAAGCATCCACCGAATCCAAATAAAGAACACCATGAAGATCAGCATCTTCAACAGAAATGCTCCGATATAAAGGAACCCAATACCGATCGAGTTCACGTCTTGTGGATGAAAGAATGGGATGGTCCAACCGCCCAGGAACAAGGTCACCATCATCGCCGATGCAGCGATCATATTTGCGTATTCACCCATGAAAAAGAGGGCGAATTTCATTGAACTGTACTCCGTGTGGTATCCGCCGACCAATTCGGTTTCGGATTCCGGCATATCGAACGGCAGGCGGTTCGTTTCAGCAAAAGCCGAAACGAGGAAAATGACAAAAGAAACAGGGCAATATACAATCAACCAACCGTGCTCTGCCTGAAACGAAATCACTTTCGAAAGATTGAGGCTGCCGGCCAACATGAAGATGGGAATCACAGACATTCCCATCGCAATCTCGTACGAGATCATTTGCGCGCTGGAACGAATACCACCCAAAAACGAATACTTTGAATTGGAAGCGTACCCCGCCAGCACAATTCCATAAACTCCAAGCGAGACGATACCGAAGGTATACAAAACACCAACGTTCAAGTCCGCTATGACCATCTTCTGCTGACCCAGCATGTTGCCAAAAGGAATCACGGCAAAGGTGAGGAATGCCGGAATCAGCGTGATGGCCGGGGCCAGCCAGAAATAAATTTTCCGAACATAGGAAGGAGTAAAATCCTCCTTTAGAAATGATTTAATACCATCGGCCAAAGGCTGCGCCATACCCCAGAGTCCAACTCGGTTCGGCCCAATGCGATCCTGAATAGCCGCACTCAACTTGCGTTCCAGCATTACGGAATACGCAACCATGCCAAGTAATGGCCCAATCACGCACACGATTTTCAGCAGACTAAATCCTAGAAATTGCCAATCCATTTAATTCTTTAAATCTTTGCGTTTGCTCCGCCGTCACCCAACCCGCTCCAGATGAGTCCTTCAAAACCAGGAACGCTGCGCGTCATCTCGTTAAACAACCCTTCCATGGAAACAAAACCATTTTGCCCCGTCACGTTGTAAACAAGTTCATGGAGAAATTCCCATTCAGGCCGGGCATCGTCACGAGGCTCCAGCGCTTTCATGAATTTTTGCACCCGCCCTTTGATATTCGTAAAGGTCCCCCGCTTCTCCACATGCGCGCACCCCGGCAATACCCACGTGGCCAGTGCTGTGGTTTTGTTAGGCAAAACATCCGACACAATCAAATTCTGCAACCGACCCAGGAGCTCCGCGCTGATCCCGACCTTGGTCACGTCTTCTCCAAAAACAATCAAAGTCTTAATAGTGCCAGCACTGATTCCAGCAGCAATTTTGGGAATATTGGATCCCATTTCCGCCGGACTGATTCCTGTCAACTTTGCCCCAGTGGAATTAGGGTTGCGATCTGCACTCAATAGCAGTTTGTCGCTGGAGCCGGTTCTTGGGACTGAATCGGTCATGGCCGCAAATTTCTTCGCCAGGCGCGATAGAAGAAAAAGTTCTTCGTTCGTTTGACGGGCGGAACCGATCAATGCCACTGACCCGGCAGGCGCCTTGGCCAATGTTTCTGAAATTTCTTTTACGGCGGTGTTCCAGTTCGAAGTTTCGTGGCCCGTCGATGTCTTCTTCAAAACACGGATCAATCGATCTTCACGATTGATCCACTTGTAATTCAAACGGCCGTAATCGCACATCCAGGTGGAATTAACTGCATCGTTTTGTCTGGGCTCGTAACGCAACATTTTTTCTTCACGAGAACCAATAACCGTATTGCAACCCGTGCCGCAACTTGTGCAAAGGCTCTTGGTTTCTTTGAGGAACCAAACGCGCATCTGGAAACGAAAGTCTTTTGAGGTCAACGCGCCTACCGGGCAAAGATCAACGGTGTTGAGCGTGTAATTGTTGTCGAAGGGCTTGCCAGGATAAGCTGCAAGGGTGTTGTAGCTTCCACGATTCACAAAACCAAGGGCATCATCACCAACAATATCTTTGCTGAAACGAACACAACGCGAGCAAAGGATGCAGCGTTCATCGTCCAGCACGATTCGCGGGCCAAGGTCCACCTGTTTAGGTTTATGGACTTTTTCTTCCACAAACCGACTCGTGGATTGTCCGTGTTCCACCGAATATTCCTGCAGCTTGCACTCTCCCGCCTGGTCGCAAATGGGGCAGTCCAGGGGATGGTTGATCAATAAAAACTCAAGCACACCTTTGCGCATGTCGAGCACGCCCGCGGTGTTGGTATAAATTTCCATTCCCGGGGAAATCGGAGTGGCGCAGGCGATTGCGGGGCGAGGTGACTTGGCAATCTTCGGCGTGCCATCTTCGTTCATGACCGGCTTCCGGTCAGGCCCCATGGCGGGCGTACCGAATTCGACCAGGCACATGCGACAATTACCGGCCACCGGCAACTTCGGATGATAACAATAATGCGGCACGTCCACGTTGATCTGCGCACAGGCTTGGATCATGGTGGTCGGCACTGGTTTCCCGGTAATCGGGTCAGGCGTGGTCTTCGGGACGACTATCGATTTCCCATCGACCTTGATGGTGATGGTTTCAACAGCGGGCGCCGCTGGCTTTTGGTCTGTTGTTGTCGTTGCTGACATTTCAATAAAGCCTGTTAGTGATTATGAATGGGGACTCGCTGCAAGTTTGCCCTGCCCAGCCCCTGCCCCGAGTTGCGCAGCTTCCGCCGCCGCACCTTTGGCCTCAAACTCATCTTTGAATTTTCGCACAAAACTTTGCACCGGCCACGAACACGCCTCACCAAACGCGCAGATCGTTCGTCCGCCAGGAATGCTATCCGCAATCTTGAGCAGGTAATCGGCATCCGATTTTCTGCCGGCCCCGTAAGCCAGTCTGTGAAGCGCCTTGCTCATCCAGAGAGAACCCTCGCGGCATGGCGTGCATTGCCCGCAACTTTCATGGGCATAAAATTCGGAGATGTTCGCCAGCACTTCGACGATGTCTGAAGAGTCATCGATCACGATGATCGCACTTGAACCGGACATTGTTCCTGCTGCCGACAACGAATCGAAATCATAAGGGATGTCCAGCATCGCCGTCTCGACTTCGATATCTTTTCCGTCCGGTCCTTTTTTCTTGAACTTAAATTTCTCTCCGGCTTTGAGAATTTTGGAGGAGGATCCACCAGGAATGACCGCCTTGAGTTGGCGTCCCGGTTTCAAACCATTTCCAAATTTGGGATCGTGGATCAACTCGCCCATGGTCACTTTGCCCACTTCGATTTCGTAATACCCGGGCTTGTTCACCTGGCCACTCAAGCTGACGATACGCGTGCCGGTGTTGTTCGGCGTTCCCAGCTTCGCGTATTCCGCTGCACCCATGGTCACGATGTGTTTCACGTGACAAAGAGTCTCCACGTTATTCACGATCGTCGGGCACATATACAAACCGAGAATCGCCGGGAAGTAAGGTGGCTTGATACGTGGATAAGCTCGCTTGCCTTCCAACGATTCAATCAATCCTGTTTCTTCACCGCAAATGTAAGCGCCCGCACCCCGGTGCACATACATCTCCAAATCATAACCCGTTCCCAGAATATTCTTTCCCAGGAAATTTTTCGCACGAGCTTCTGCCAATGCTCGATTCAGAATCCGCGCACCCTCCGGAAATTCGCCGCGAATATAAATGTAGGCCAGCTTCACGTCGTTCGCGAAACAGGAAATAATCATCCCCTCAATCAACTGGTGCGGATCTTTGTAAATGATCTGGCGATCTTTAAATGTCCCGGGCTCGGACTCATCTGCATTGCAGATCAGGTAAATTGGTTTTCCACTTTTACGGTCGACAAAAGACCATTTTAACCCGCAGGAAAAACCAGCGCCGCCTCGACCGCGCAAACCAGAGGCCTTTACTTCGTCGCGAAGCTGTTCAGGGGCGGAGGAAGTCTTGCCGTCAGCCAGTGATTTCACGGGCAGAGCAAGGGCCTTGCGCAGGGCATCATACCCCCCGTGTCGCAGATAACAATCCAGGTCATTGGTGTAACCCGGTGCATCTATATTCTTTAAAATGAGCCGATATTCCTGCGGCATAATTTTTAAGGGAGCTTGACTCCCGCTGCAAATTCTTTACTTTTTATGGGCCTCTTATTGCCGAATGGTGTAATGGTAGCACGATTGCCTCTGGAGCAGTCTGTCATGGTTC
>JAQGOY010000259.1 GCA_028293375.1 Verrucomicrobiales bacterium
TACTTGGCATCCGGTCCTGTATCGCCACCATCGCTACTGGAACTCGGTCGATCCACAAGTCATCCCGAATGGAGACCGATTTTCCGCCCGGTGGCGGTGTCGCAGCCGACAACTCATCACAGTGCCGAACATACTCAACAGTAAGCGAGTCTTCGACCAAGTGGCCGACAACCCGAAATATACCTTGGGCAACGTGGGCCATAATGCGTGGTAACGACGGTTAATATACAACTGGCTCTGCGCCTGTCACCGATCACTTCAAAACCATCCCCCCCGAGGATCGAATCAAGACCCACTCTGGGGTGATCTGTTCATATCAGATTATTTGTGGCCGCAACAGAGTCTTAGATTTTTCCAGATTTTGCTTCAGCCCCTGGGCTTTGTTCAAGGCTTTGAGCCTTAACTGCCTGGCAACTTCGTCCATGATTGTTTTTGAGGCGTAATCAGGAACGGTTGGCTGCTTTCGAACCGGAAGAAACAGCTCAAGTTCCTCTTTCTTGCGCACCAGTTTCTGAATTCCGGCCTTTGTCATCCCGACGCGCTCGGAAAACATGATTTCGCATCCATGCTCCAGGGTGTCGTGGATCACATCTAAATTTCGCAACCCCAGAAAACGGATAGTCACGGTTTCTCCGGCTCGATTCTTGTATTTCGCGTTGGCTTGTTTTCCCAGCTCCATTGCCTTCCGATACGCTTCGTTCGGGGTTTTTGCCTGTATCAACACATAATTGATATGCACAACGCTTCGCTTGTGTTTTTGCACTCGGATTTCCTCGACGTGCTGACCAAGGAACCATTGAGCGCCTTTAGGAATATAGGCCATGTCAATTAATCTTCCTGTCGCCGCACACATCTAATGTATAACTCATCGCCCTGGGGTTTGGTGGAGCGGTCTCAATTCTGTTCGTCTGCCATCCATCATCAAGCATTTGGTTCGTTGCTTCTTGTCTCCAGAGGCTCATAAATGCTTGGTCATCGAAATTCGGCCACCGGGATCACGGGACGCATGGATTAGATGTATCGTCTGGTTACCAAAGGGTCTTGGTTGACAGATTCACGGGAATACATGCTTAGGCTTTCCGTTTATAGGCATCGAAGAGGTCCGAGACTAGCACGCCGCGAAACTTCATTCCAGTGGTATCACAGGCTTCGATTTCTACATTCGTGAGGTTCAGATTGCTGAACTTGGCTCCGCTAAAATTGATGTCGGTGAATGTGGACTTCGACAAATTCACGTTCGTGAGAGTGGTTTCCTGGAGGTTCACATCAATTGAACTCCGACCGCGAAAGATTGGTGTTCGTGGCTTGCACGGTTTCTTTTGTGTTTTGAATCTTCATGGTCTCGTTAATCTCCTCTCGCATTTCTCCGCTGCATAAAGTCATGCCGCTCTTTTTGGCGCATACTCCAGGATTTGCCGGCGAACCTCTTCATAAGCTCGCCTATCTGTGAAGGAATAGTGAGGAATGATGATCGCGCTTTTTGCTGTGTCGAACAAGTATAGATAGCAGTCCGTCTCCTCAACGCGGAAAATATCTGCCCAACCTCGACGTGTCTCTCGATTTGGCGCGACCTCAGTGACGGCGTCCGGATCGACTACCAGCCTGAGCAACCCCTCGTCCGACAGCTCTGGCCGCATAATGAGTTCTCGGTACATCGTCATGAGCGACAGACGGTCGTAGCCGCGCGGCAGAAAAACGGCACACAGGACTGCTTGTCCGCCGAGGAGGATAAGCCCAAAGTCAAAGACTCGAATCTGCCAATAATAATAAGCTGCCCAACTGGCAAAGAACAGCGATGTGAGCAAGCAGCAGGCTCGCTTCGTGCGCCTTGCGCTTGCTGATGTTCGGTAGCAGTGTTCTACAAACCGCATCAAATCATCAAGTGTGATGGTGTAGGTGAGTTCCATGAGTGTGGCCAAGTTGACTTATCGTCCCGATCTCGGCGACCCCGCCCACGGGACACGACGATTGCAACATTGATCCCATGGCCGGGTTCGCTGAAGCAGATGGTTGATAGGCGGCGTTTCCCTCATAATCAGCTTGCAAGAGGCCGAAACCCAAGAACTTGAAACATACCAGGCTGTTCAGCCCGTCGCAATCGAATCAACAAGCCCCGACCGGCATCGTTCGTAAGCACTAACCTGCTGCAAGCCTGCCCATCTCCGATGGGTGCTAGATCATCTCCGAGCAGCACTGTGGAAACGTTTGCTCGTGCGGCAAGAAATTCAGATAACTCCGCCCGCAAGTTCGGGTCGATACGAATCAGGTGCAATGAGTTTGTGGTTGCAATGAGATCGCTGCCTATGGAGTGGGACGCCACTTTGATAAAGCCCCGTTGTTCGCCCAGTTCGTGAATGGTAGCGAAGGTCATACCAACAATCACCAAGGCAACTAGCGGACAAATAATCTGCCATTTGTTCATGACATGTGAACCTGCCTCACGACCGCTATCGAGCGACCCGGCGCGCACAGAGCGCGGGGATTGCATGCCACGATGCTCCTCCGGGTTCGCTGTGAAGCGTGGCTATGCATCGCGGTCGATTTTCGTCGAGAGCTCATCAGACCAGTATCCATTAAGGGCATGTACAATGTGAGGGCGCTCAAACGCATAGTCTGGCTCGTCGAGGATGTGCAGAAGAAACGCTCTGACTGAACTGCGTTGCGCGGGTGAAAGGAGCCTAAAGTAGCGTTCATAATCGCCGGTCTGCGTTAGGCAGAAAGCCATGCCGAAGCCGTAGTCATCCCGCAGGTCAGCGAGAAGGTAGGCCGGTAAATGAAACTTCATTCCCTCAGCGTCGAAGAAGCTGAGACTGCTGTTGCATCGTTTCAGGCCTTCTGCGGGGATTTGGTGCCAATCGTCCTTTTCGTCTTTCGCGCGGTAGGCTGCACAGGTCTCGGCAGCTTCGTGGTCGTCGAGACCCTGCGCCTCCTGAAGACCGACGCCATTGCCAAGGGTAACTCCTGCGAAGGCGGTTTCAATAAGTCGGGAGACCTCCTGAGCCGCTGCCCATCGCGTCGATTGCTGTTCTGCAACCGCAATCGTTGTGGAGTCGTAGCCTCTGGCTTTCATTTCGGCGATGTCTGCTGGGGATGGATACTTCATGGCTTTAATTCAGGGTGCGTGTCGGTGGTAAATCATCCTTCGCTCTCTTTATTAACAACTCCACGACGTGTAACGGCAACGTTGGCTGAAAAAGCGAAATCGTCATCTGATGCGTGACATCAGAGTAAAACACCTCCGCAACTTCGTCCCCGGACTCCTTGTCGATCAACTCCAAAAACATTCCATCGCGGTCGACATCGCTTCCACGGACTGTGTGATATCTACGTAAAAGATCGCTCATAGCATTTTAAACCTTAACAGCCAAAGTCTAGCTCTCGGGCTGGCAGGCATAACAACCGCCGTTAAACAGCCTTTTGCTTCGCAGGAATCTGCTCCAAGGAGTGGTGGCTGATTCGCAATGAACTCCACCTGCCCGCACTCATCACAATCATCGTTTATCCTTTCTTAAACGCCTGATGATCTCGTGAAAAGTCATGTAATCTGTCTGGTAAATACTACAAGCAGTGTCTGTAAGCTCTTCTGTCGCTACGATCTTCCCGTCTCGCTCTCTCGCAATTTTGAGGCGGTCCACGACGCTGCAAAGCGTGTCATGTTTCGTGTGATAAAATTTCATCAACTTATCCAAACCGGCAAGGTCTGATTCGGTCAGCGCCAGCTCTCCTAATTCTATTCGATTTGTGTCAATTACGAATTTTCGGTCACGGACAACCCCACGCTCCAATTCGCTCACGGTAACATGTGGATTCGAAGCGCGCTCAAATCGCAACAGGTAGGTAGCATCAAGAGGGAGACAACAACTCGTTGTCATGCGCACTTGAATCATGTCTCGATTTGCAAGACTGGCGAAAGCGCCTGACTCCTCGCCCGCTGCAAAGGCAACCAGCGAAAGGCAGACCATCAGGGGTGCAATTAAATGTGATGTGCGCAAAGGTGCCTAAGAGGTACTCGATTTCACATTTGAAGTATATCAGGCATTTTGGAATGGGGTGGCGTTTTCGGCTGCAAAAGATCCCAGAGGTTGCCGTAGATGTCTTTGAATACAGCCACCGTCCCGTAAGCCTCGTCCTTTGGTTCGCGAACAAAAACAACACCTTTTGCCCTGTACGCCTCATAATCGCGCCAGAAATCATCGGTTTGGAGAAAGAGGAAAACGCGTCCACCAGTCTGGGTGCCGATGCACGCTCGTTGCTCTGCAGTTGACGCTCGTGCAAGCAGCAAGCGCGACTCGTTTGCGCCGGGCGGCGCTACGACAACCCAACGCTTTTCTTGTTCAGGAACATACGAATCCTCGATCAAGTCGAAGCCGAGCGTGCCCACAAAAAAACCAATCGCTTCGTCGTAGTCCCGAACGACCAGCGATATCAGAGCAAGGGATTGTTTCATTCGATCAGCGGATGACCTGCAGCGCATGGGCTAGGCCCCATCATTATCACACCCTTATCACTTCCCAAAAAAATCTGTGATGTCAAAATAAATGCTTTTGGGTCCTTCGTGTGTCGTAATCTCCATCAGATCATAGTCTTTCCCACTCGAATTCATAAGCGACTGGGCGCCTTTCTGAAACCCCGGATACTTCTGCTCAAGCCATTTCCTCTCTGCCCTAACTCCAGCCTCTTCGTTCTTCGCGCCCTTGATGACCACCACTTGCGCATAAATTCTGCATTGGAAATCCCATTCCTTTCGGGTAATCTTGCCTTGTGAGGAACTTCTTTGTTGTACTGCTTTTACTTACTTCCTGCACCCAGCAGGCCGCTGTTCCGACCCCCGGCTGGGTGACTGATCTCGCCGTTGCCAAAGCCGCAGCTCAAAAGGAAAACAAGGCCATTCTCCTCGATTTCACCGGTTCAGATTGGTGTGTGTGGTGCCAGCGATTGAAAGCGGAGGTCTTCGATACCCGGGAATTTAACGCTTACGCGGCAAAGAATTTAATCCTGGTCGAAGTCGATTTCCCCCAGCGAAAGAAGCAGTCCATCGAAGAACAAAGAGCAAATCAGATGCTGGCCGCCACTTATAAAATCCAGGGATATCCGTCGATCATTCTCCTCGATTCAAACGGTAAGTGGAAAGGCCAGACGGGTTATCAACCCGGCGGACCCAAGCCATTTATTTCGGAACTCGGTCGCTTGCTTGATTCCAAAGTTTCTTCACCAGAACCGCAGCAGGAGGTCGTGGCAACTCCACCCTCCGGAGCAGCACCCGCTCCTGCCGTCACTACCATGCCCATTCCCAAGCCAGTCTATTCGGAGTTACAGCTAAAAGGTATCACCGGGACTTCCAGGCTGCGCCTTGCATTGATTAACGGTCACACTTTCTCCGCGGGCGAGGAGTCGAAGCTTCTCCTTGGCGATAAAACCGTCCTGGTAAAATGCCTCGAAATCACCGACACTGAAGCCAAAGTCGAGGTCGATGGCAAGTCCACTACCTTGACCTTTAAAAAATGATTATTGCCAATTGAAATGGGCTTGGAATTCATGAGGTTAACGTTTACCTTGGCTCCATGAGGTTCCTGATTCTCTGCCTGCTTTTGCTCTGTCCATCCTTTCTTGGCGCAGCCCAACTCAACTGGTTAACCGATTTGAACGCGGCAAAAGCCGTCGCCCAAAAGGAAAACAAAACCATCCTGCTCGATTTTACCGGCTCTGATTGGTGTCACTGGTGCAAGGTTCTCAAATCCGAGGTCTTCGATACACCAGAGTTTGCCGACTTTGCCTCCAAACGGCTCGTGCTGGTGGAAGTGGATTTTCCGGAACACAAGCGCTTGTCTGCTCAGCAAATGCAGGCCAATGCCACTCTGGCGGCGACCTATAAAGTCGAAGGTTATCCCACCGTTATCCTTCTGGATTCAGCAGGAAAGATCAGGGGAAGGACCGGATACCAGGAAGGTGGCCCGAAACCTTACCTTGCGGCACTAAATCGCATGGTTCCCGTTCCAAAAGCTGCTGCTCAGGCCGTTTCCGTGCCTCTGGCAAATGTTCCAGCCAAACTGGTCGCGCAGTCCTCCTCAGCCATCACTAATTCAGCTTCTTCATCCAAAGCAAACCTCTCTGGCTTGGAACTGAAAGGGATTATGGGAACAGACAAGATGCGTCTGGCAGTGATTAACGATCATCCTTTCCTGGCGGGCGAAGAATTCAAAATGCCTCTGGCGGACAGGACAGTGGCTTTAAAATGCCTGGAGATCTCTGACAAACAAGTGAAAATGCA
>JAQGOY010000277.1 GCA_028293375.1 Verrucomicrobiales bacterium
TCATATTTGAAAATCCTCCTGATCGCGTTCCTCTTTCTCCCTCTAGTTGGCTATCCGGCTGAACCTGTTCCTTCCGTTTCTTCCCTTGCGCCGCTTCCCATTAACAACGGCGACAACGCCTGGATACTTGTCAGCTCAGCCTTCGTTCTCATGATGACCGCTCCCGGTTTGATCCTTTTTTATGGCGGCCTGGTCCGCCGCAAAAATGTCCTCGGGACCATGATGCACAGTCTTATTTTAATGGGGGTGGTTTCTCTGCTCTGGGCTTTCTTTGGCTACAGTGTCGCTTTCAGCGAGGGCAATCCTTTCTTCGGTTCGTTCAGCACCCATTTCTTTTTGAAAGATGTCGGGAGCGCCCCCAACCCGGCCTACGCACCCACCATCCCCGCCCAAAGTTTCATGCTCTATCAAATGATGTTCTCCATCATTACTCCTGCACTCATTAGCGGTGCCATTGCGGAGCGCATGAAATTCAAAGCCTACCTCTTCTTCATGATTTGCTGGGTCACCATCGTTTACTTTCCCCTGGCCCACATGGTCTGGGGCAAAGGCGGCTTCTTTAACTGGGCTTTAGGTGGTCGCATTCCAGTTCTCGATTTCGCCGGCGGAACAGTGGTGCACATCAGCTCAGGGGTTTCGGCCCTCGTTTGCGCTCTCGTCCTCGGCAAACGCCAGGGTTTTCCCACCCACGCCATGCTTCCTCACAACGTGGTTTACTCCCTCATCGGCACTGGCCTTTTATGGGTCGGCTGGTTCGGCTTTAACGCAGGCAGTGCTTTGAACGCGGGTCCTCTCGCCACCAGCGCCTTCGCCGCCACTCATTTTTCAGCCGTCACCGCTTCCCTCGCCTGGATGTGCATCGAATGGATGGAAAAGGGCAAACCCAGTGTCCTTGGTCTCGCCTCGGGAATGGTTGCTGGACTGGCCACCATCACTCCTGCCTCCGGTTTTGTCTCGATTCCTGCCGCCATGGTTATCGGCCTTGTCGGGGGTTCCGCCTGTTATTTCATGGTCACCATGGCCAAGTCCAAATGGAGATACGACGACTCGCTCGATGTCTTCGGCGTTCACGGCATGGGAAGCCTGGTCGGGATGGTTCTCCTTGGATTCTTTGCCAGCAGTAAAATCAATCCGGCCATTGCCAACACATTTCAAAAAAATGGCGCAGCCGTCGACTTATCGGGCGGATTTCCTCAATTCCTGAATCAACTGATTGGGGTCGGGGTCACCGTCATTCTTTCCGCACTCGCCACTTATATCATCCTGAAAATCGCCCAGGCCCTTTTTGGCCTGCGAGTCGATGCAGAAAGCGAAAGCATGGGCCTCGACCTTAGTGAGCACGGCGAAAGCGCCTATAATGATTAGTCCCGATTTTTATGCACAAAATTGAAGCCATCGTTAAACCGTTTAAGATTACCGAAGTGAAGGACGCCCTGCAGGAACTCGGGATTGAAGGAATGACCGTCACTGAAGTCAAAGGTTTCGGCCGCCAAAAGGGACATACGGAGGTTTATCGAGGAAGCGAGTACGTGGTCGATTTCATCCCCAAGTTGAAAATCGAAGTCGTGGTCAAATCCGAGATGCGCGATGCCGTGATCAACTGCATCATCAATTCAGCCAGGACCGGAAAGATCGGCGACGGCAAAATCTTCGTCACCCCAATCGAAAAAGCAGTTCGCATCAGAACAGGAGAGCAGGATGAGCAGGCTGTCTAACCCACTTCTTCATACCTAGAATCCTGATTAGAGATTGTTCGGAAACGGTGAAACGCCCGCACGTTCAGAGCGCTCCGTCCCGATTGCATGGTTAAGGGGCGAAATAGGTTACAACCCATGCTCCGAAATCAACCATATCAGGGCCGCCATATTCGCCGCTCCCAATTCCAGCTCGCGTTTATTCACCTTATCAAAGGTATCCGTCTCCGCATGATGATAATCAAAGTATCGCTGTGAATCGCTCCGATACCCAACGAGCGTCACTCCCAGTTTCTTTAATGGACCCAGGTCGGTTCCGGTATGCTCATGAACTATTCCTTGAATTCCATACGGCGCCAAAAGCGGGATCCAGGATCGAATTCTATCAAAGCCATCCCCTTCCACACTGAAATCTCTCGGCGTGAACCCGCCTTCATCGCTCTCCATTGCTGCCAGATGATGCTCCTTATTCTGCGCCGAAAGCTCCGCATACTTCATTGCTCCACGGGTTCCATTCTCTTCATTCATGAACAACACCGCACGAATCGTTCGCCTGGGACGCATTCCCAATGCTTTGAAGAGTCTTAACACTTCCATGCTCTGAACCACTCCCGCCCCATCATCGTGCGCTCCGGTTCCCAAATCCCACGAATCCAGGTGTCCACCCACAAGAATGATTTCGTCAGGAAATGTGCTTCCTTTTATTTCACCCACGATGTTGTGCGATTTCACATCGGGAAGCATCTCGCAAGTCTGGCGAAAGAAAAATTTAGCCTTCGGATTCCCCAGGATCGCCTGGCTCAACACAGAAGCACCCATCGTGCTGATGGCGCACGCGGGGATCTTTGCCACTGTGTTGGAATACTGCACCGAGCCGGTGTGTGGATGATCATCCATCGCCAGGGTAACGGAGCGGACCACCACACCGAGAGCCCCGAACCGCGCCGCCTCGACTACCCCTCGTCCGCGTTGGTCCACCGCTCCTCCATATGCCGTCCCGGTGTAAATTTCCTTGGGATCCATCGGTCGATTAAAAAAAACAATGTTTCCGGCAATCTTTTCTTTCCCGAGCTTTTCAAGTTCCAGAAAGCTTTTCACCTCGATGACCGCAGCGGCAATCCCCTTCGGCCCCGTGCCGATGGAATTGCCAAGTGCGCAAATGCGCAACACCTGTTTTTTGCTACCAACCGTAATGGAAGCCTGCTCCTTTTCGCCGCGCACCCAGTGCGGCACCATCACCTCTTGCAACCACACCCTATCAATACTCATCGATTCCATCGTGGACTTTCCCCACTCCACCGCCACCGCCGCCTGGGGAGATCCACTGAGTCGACCTCCAATACGATTGGCGAGATGGTCCAGCATGGTGTAGGCGTGCCCATTGCTGAGTTCCTCATTAAAAATATTTTTGATAGCACTGGCCTCTTCCTGGCCAACAGAACAGAAAGAAGTTCCAAGTAGTACCATGAGACATAACAATTTCTTCGACATGATTCTCTTATTTTTAACAACTTAGCGGGAGTCCAAATTGCCTCGAGTGCACTCATCGACAATGTGACCGGGCAGGACCAAATCCAACTTGCGCCCACATTAAGTGAAATGATTACACAAAAGACCCAAATACCCAGTCATTCGTTCGTAAAACGTAAGATTCTGAAGAGATTGAAGACTGAGGGGCGATTTATTGGAGTGTTATCAAAATAGACATCCGCGAACAGAACTTTTGTGGTCATGGCTGGTTTTGAGCCAAAACGAACCTATTAAAACCTTATGTGGTGGTGTGTCATCGCTAAGCCCCAGCGATTAGAAATTATGAATGTCGACTATGCAGATGGCGGCATATCGAAAGGGCGGCAACAGCAATTTACCGGGGGACGTTCGAAAAACCCTGTTTCCAAAAATGATACGTGTAGGTATTATTTAGGTTGCTTTCCCTTTACCTTGGACGATACTCCCTCTACTGCCATTTTACCATGTGCTGCTTCAATCTCAGGCCTAAACGATATGTCCGCTGGCTGGGATTGTGTACCGTCGTCCCACTCCTTTTCGCCCTTTTGTCCCTCCCCTGTCAGGCTGGGAATTGGCCCATGTTTCGCGGTAATTCGGCCATGACCGGGATTGCTGACACCCTGCTCGACCCTTCCCCTGCTCTCCTTTGGAGTTTTAAAACCGAGGCTTCAGTCCGGAGTTCTGCAATCATCCAGGATAATAAGGTCTTTGTCGGCTCCTCCGATAGCAATCTGTATTGTCTGGACCTCAAAACGGGTTCAAAAGTTTGGGCAACAAAAACCAGCGGCCCCATGGAAGCTCCTCCCTTATTCCTGGATAATCGGGTTTACGCCGGTTCCACCGAAGGAATATTGACCTGTTTCGATGCTAAAGATGGGCATTCCCTCTGGACCTTCAAAACAGGCGATAAAATCCTCGGAGCAGCCAATTATTACTCCATCAAGAATGGTGGAAGCAACGAACTGCGTATCGTCTTCGGCAGTTACGATTACAAGCTCTATTGCCTGAATGCAATGACCGGGAAGGAACTTTGGAATTACGAAAGCGGCAATTACATCAATGGCTCGCCCGCCATCGAAAACAACCAAACCGTTTTTGGCGGCTGTGACGCCCTCCTCCATGTCATCAATGTGATCGATGGTAAACAAACCAAGGAAATCGAGGCCGGGGCTTACGTGGCTGCTTCCGTTGCGTTATCCGAGGGCAACGCTTATTTTGGCCACTACGAAAACGCTTTTCTTCGCATCAGCCTCACCGAGGCGAAAGTGGCCTGGTCGTTCAAGGACAAATTCTTCGCCTACTTCTCCTCACCCGCCCTGACTAAAGATCGCGTGTTTGTAGGAGGACGCGACAAAGCTCTTCATTGCCTCGACAAGAAAACCGGGGAACAAATTTGGGAATTCCCCACCCAGGGCAAAGTCGATAGCTCTCCAGTGGTTGCTGGGGACAAAGTTGTGGTAGGTTCAGATGATGGCCGCCTTTACATGGTCTCCCTCAAGGACGGCAAAAAGGTTTGGTCTTATGAAATTGGTAAAGCCATTGGAACTTCCCCCGCCGTGGCCAATGGTATCGTGATTGTTGGATCTGACGATGGAAGCGTCTATGCCTTTGGAAAGAAACCCTGAATTTTTATGAGCGAAACAACAGCACCCGTCACTCAGACGCCAGCCGTGGTTACTCCGACCGATACCACGGTGGGTAATTATTTTGTCTCGAACTATCCCCCGTTCTCTTTTTGGAAACAGGAAGAAACGGCCGTCGTTCAGAAAACACTTGAGAATGCGCCAAAGCCGAACACTCCTTTGGGGGTTTACCTCCACATTCCTTTCTGCCGCAAACGCTGTCATTTCTGCTATTTTCGAGTCTACACCGACAAAGATTCCACCGCCATCAAGGCATACATTGATGCTGCTCTTAAAGAACTGGATATCTATTCTCAAAAGCCCGTCATCAAAGGTCGCAAAGCCAGTTTCGTTTACTTCGGTGGGGGAACTCCCTCTTATCTTTCTGTCGATCAGCTCAAGCAACTAACCGATGGAATGAAGCAGCGCATTCCGTGGGACGAAGCAGAAGAAGTCACCTTCGAGTGCGAACCTGGCACGCTGACAGAACATAAATTAAAAGCGTTGCGCGAAATCGGAGTCACCCGTCTCAGCCTGGGAATAGAAAACTTCGATGATCACATCCTTGAAATCAACGGACGCGCGCATCGGTCCAAAGAAGTCTTTCGGTCCTTCAATTACGCCCGCGAACTTGGCTTTCCACAAATCAATGTCGATCTCATTTCCGGCATGGTCGAAGAGACTGAATCCAACTGGAAGATCAATATCCAAAAAACCATCGAACTCTCCCCCGACAGCGTTACCATTTACCAGATGGAAATCCCCTATAACACCACCATCTACAAGGAAATGAAGGCTGCCGGAAAACTGGTGGCTCCCGTGGCTGATTGGGAAACCAAACGCGGGTGGGTCAAATACGCATTTGAAGAGCTGGAAAAAGCAGGTTACTCCATTTCCAGCGCCTACACGGCGGTCAAGAATAAGGAAAAAACCAAATTTATTTATCGCGACAAACTGTGGGCTGGTGCTGATCTCCTTGGCCTCGGCGTCGCCTCGTTCGGCCATCTCCAGGGCACTCATTTTCAAAACCTGCACGATTTTGAGCCCTATCTGCTCGCGCTCACGGAGAACAAGCTTCCCATTTACCGTGGCTTGACCCCGAGTAATGATGAACGCTTGATTCGTGAGTTTGTTCTGCAGTTAAAATTGGGACAGGTCAGCGCCGAGTATTTCACCAAAAAATTCGGCATCAATCCTCTCGAGCGTTTCGCAACTCCTCTTCGCACCATTCATGATTGGGGCTTTGGCGGTGTCGATGGCGATAGGATTTTCCTAAACCGGGATGGCTTGCTCCAGGTTGATCGACTGCTTCACGAATTTTTCCTGCCCGAACACCGGAACGCCAGATACGCCTGAACGCATGTCGCTTTCTTCCACACAAAAATCGGGGGGACTTGTTGGAACCCATCAAAACGCTTACCCGCTCGATTCGTTTTATGCATTGCGCCACGCTCCATTGCCTCACATGGAGTTTGTGGATGGAACTCACGTACCCGAGCCCTACCGCCGTTTGCTCGTTCACCAGAGCGACATGACCTCCACCCTTGAACGATTCCACCAATCCTCCATCTCCCTGAACGTCATTCGTTGCGAGGCGCAGGGAGCGTTTTACTTTCGGGAAGTGCTGCTGCTCCTGGACAGCAATTCGAAGCCCGTCGAGTTCGGCGCGATTCGCATCACACTGGATTGTTTCCCTCCAGAACCTCGAAACCTCATTCTGGCAGCAAAACTTCCATTGGGCCGCATACTCAACGACTGGAAAATCCCTTACATTTCCAAACCGAAATCTTTCCTGAAAATTGAATCAGACCCGATCCTGAACGACATGTTCAGGCTCTCAACCCCTGCGACTCTCTACGGCCGGCGCAATACCTTGAGTTTGCCTGACAACACTGTCCTCGCCGAAATCGTAGAAATCCTTCCCCCCAAGGAAACCTGATGAATCGCGAAAAAAAATATGACGCCATAATTATTGGCGCGGGGCCGGCCGGCGCGAGTGCCGCAGCCATCATTGCCGAGCATGGCCATAAGGTCCTGGTGTTGGAACGCTCCCGGTTTCCTCGCTATCACGTCGGCGAATCGCTCCTCCCGTTTACCTATCATCCACTGCAACGGCTGGGTCTTCAGAAAAAAATGGAAGCCTCTGCCTTCGTCAAGAAATACAGCGTCCAGTTCGTTTCCGTATCCGGCCGCGCGAGCCAGCCTTTTTACTTCGAAACCCGCTACAGTCAGGAAATCGCCCAAACTTACCAGGTTCTTCGCTCAGAGTTCGATCAAATGCTCCTCGATAATGCCCGGGAGAAAGGGGCCGAAGTGATGGAAGGCGTGAGTGTCACTGAACTCCTCCAGACAAATGGCCGTTACTCCGGCGTCACCGCCCATCCGGTGGGGGGCGATCCCCTCGCGTTCCACGCGCCCATGATCCTCGATTGTTCAGGAAAGGAATCGTTCGCCGCCGTTAAAAACAACTGGCGTGTCGCTGATATTGGATTAAACAAAGTCGCTGTCTGGACTTATTACAAGGGCGCCCGGCGCGATATGGGAAAGGACGAAGGCGCAACCACAGTCGCTTTTGTCCCCGATAAGGGCTGGTTCTGGTACATTCCCCAGCACAACGATATGGTAAGCGTCGGTGTCGTGGCAGATGGAAAATACCTCGCTCGCGGCGGAGTCAGGAAACCCGAGGAAATGTTTAAGCGTGAAATTGATAACAATCAATGGATTAAACGCTACCTCGAACCGGGTCAATGCACCGGCCAATACTGGATAGAAAGCGAATACACTTTTCGCTCCAAATACTGCGCTGCGGATGGACTCGTGCTGCTCGGCGACGCCTTTGGTTTTTTGGATCCTGTTTTTTCTTCGGGTGTGCTCCTTGCTCTCAAAAGCGGAGTCATGGCCGGCGACACCGTCCATGAATGCCTGGTGAACAATGACTTCAGCGCCTCTCATTTCACCGAATATGGAAACGTCATGCGCCTCGGCGTCGAGAATATGCGCAAGCTGGTTTACGCCTTTTACTCACCAGGCTTCAGTTTCAGAAAAATCACCGATAAATATCCCGAACTGGCCGGGGATATCACGGATTGCCTCTCAGGGGATGTGAACAAGGATTTCTCCAAATTGTTCACCGCTGTTTCGGAGTTTGCTCCCCTGCCGGAGGAATTGCCTTATGGTGTTCCTCTCAACCATCCACCACAGTTCCAGGCCGCTTAATCCAGGGAGAGGGGTCACCGTGAACATCATTCAAATAACTCCCGGCGCTGGTGGAATGTTTTGCGGAGGTTGTTTTCGTGATAACGCGCTGGTCACCGAGTTGCGGAGACAGGGCCACGAAACCCTCATGGTCCCGCTTTATCTTCCTTTAACCCTGGATGAAGCCGATCAAACTCAAGGAACTCCCATTTTTTTCAGCGGGATCAATGTCTACCTCGAACAAAAATCCCCACTCTATCGTAGCGCCCCGGCCTGGCTTAAAAATGTCTTTTCATCGCATTCGTTATTAAAGTTTGCCGGTCGTTTTGCCGGAAAAACCAGGGCCAGCGACGTCGGGGAGATCGCCCTCTCCATGCTCCGCGGTGAAGAAGGTCAACAAGCGAAAGAGCTTGATGACCTCATCTCCTGGTTGAAAACGACTTCTCCGCGCCCTGATATCATTTGCCTTTCCAACGCGCTCCTCACCGGACTCGCCAAACGACTCAAGAGCGAATTAAACGTTCCCGTCGCCTGCGTTTTACAGGGCGAAGACACCTTCCTCGATGGGCTCCCTTCCGAATATCGCGAATCTGCCTGGAACACTTTGCGAAGCCGCGTGTCCGATATCGATCTTTTCATCCCTCCCAGCGACTATTTCGCCCAGCTCATGACCTCGCGCCTGGGCCTGAATCCTCAAAAAGTCAAAGTCATCCACAATGGGATTAATTTGGACGGTTACCAACAATCCAATCCTCCCTCCATCCCGGTGCTTGGCTACTTCGCCCGGATGTGCCCGGATAAAGGTTTGGGTTTGGCCGTGGAAACCTATCTCCGTTACCGCAAAGCCAACCCCGACTCCAAACTTCAATTCCACATCGGCGGCGGTTGCGGTCCAGGCGATATGGCTTTTGTCCAAAGCATCAAGAAAACCTTGAAGGTTTCGGGCTTTGAAAACGACGTGAAGTTTTTTCCAAATGTGACCCGCGCTGAAAAACTCGAATTTTTCAAAGGATTGACCGTGTTCTCCACGCCGGCCCTCTATGGCGAAGCCTTCGGTCTCTATCTCCTGGAGGCGATGGCATCCGGCGTCCCTGTCGTTCAGCCTCGCCACGCTGCCTTCCCGGAAATTGTCGCCGCAACCGGCGGTGGATTGATAGCCGAAGCCAATCCCAACGATCTCGCTGAAAAAATTGCCCAATTGGTTAACAATCCCCCACTCGCCAGGGAGCTCGGAATAAAAGGCCGCACCTCCGTCCTCGAACGGTTCAGTATTTCCGCTCTGGCAAAAAACACCATTTCCGCGTATACGGAGGTTATTAATGGCTTTTGAATTTACTGCTCTTCGACGCGTCGAGTTTTCTGATACCGATATGGCGGGCATCATGCATTACTCGAACTTCTTCCGTTTCATGGAAACTGCCGAGCACGCTTTCTTCCGCAGCCTCGGCTTCAGCATCGTCATGAATCACCGCGAGCCTGCTGTTGGCTGGCCCCGGGTCCATGCCTCCTGCGACTATAAACGACCCCTGCATTTTGAGGATGAAGTCGAAATCAAACTTCTCATTAAAGAAAAGCGCAGCAAAGCGCTGACTTACTTGTTCATTTTTTCGAAGCTCCAGCCTGCGGGAAAAATAGAGGTTGCCCGCGGCCAGCTCACCGTTGTTTCCGTGATGAAGGATGCCTCGGGCAAAATGACTGCCTGTCAAATCCCAGCGGAACTGGCTGAAAAAATTGAAGCCGCACCTCCGGAGTCACTCACATGAACCACGATCTCCAATCAAGGCGAGGCGAGCGTTCTCCAGGTTTTTACTTTTCCCTCGGAAAAAACGATTTCTGCCCTTACATAATCGCGCGGCGTGTAATCGTGATCGATGAATCGTTCCATATGGTCCCCTACCGAGCGGTAACTCCAATACCGGTTTTCCTCCATTGTCGTCCCCGCGTACAGCCATGTCTTGTAGGCCCCCTGGTTGGTTTCACCCTGCAACACCTGGCCCGGCTTTCCCCACGAAATATACACCGCCTGCTCGGACATCCCGACTCGGATCTGCCCTTTGTCCACCAATTGCTTCTCATCGTCCGGCAGCGCCTGGTAAGCTGCCGATTGTTCTTTCTTTCGGCTTTCCACCGTGCTGTGCGCACAGCCCGCAATCAGAAACATCAGCGCGCAACCGATAAAAAAATTTGGTTTCAACATGTTAAGCCTTTAAAAATCTTTGCGTTATTTAAGCTTTCGGTCAACCCCGACGCTCGATTAACGCTTTGCACCAACCCCTCCATCCCATAAACTCCCAGACTATTATATGAATTGGTTAATCTACGCCCTCATGACCGTCCTCTCCTGGGGACTTTACGGCATCTTCCTCCACAACGGACAGACCGCCATGAACGACAAGTCCAACGCTCTCTTCAAGTCGTTTCTATTTGTCGGCCTTGCCTATTTTCTCACCGCTGTTCTCGCACCTCTGGTTGTTTTAATGACCAGGAAAAACATGAGCTGGAACATGCCCATGTCTGGCATGGGATGGTCCCTCGTCGCGGGCATCGTTGGCGCCATTGGAGCGTTCTGCGTCCTTCTTGCTTTTAACGTCGGCGGCAAGCCAGGTGTCGTCATGTCCATCGTTTTCGCCGGTGCCCCCATCGTAAACGCCGTCACCGCTCTCGTCCTTCACCCCCCTAAGGAAGGTTGGGGCTCCATCAGTCCGCTATTTTATCTTGGTATCGTCCTGGCCGCCTCTGGCGGTTTTATGGTCACTAAATTTAAACCTGCCGCCGCACCTGCTCCTGCTGCCCAGGCCGCTGCTGCCACCCCGGGCGCTGCTTCCGCACACTAATAACCGTGTGTTTGCACAGCGCGATGAAATTGAAAAACGTCAGCTGGAGCAGCTGCAAACGCTGCTACGACTGACACGCGCTCAAAATCCTTTCTATCAGGAAAAATTGGCCGGGCTCGCTCTCGAAGCAGCCCCGCTCTCCTTAAGCTCCCCGCTTCCATTCACCACCAAAGCGGAAATCGTTGCGAATCAACTCGCACACCCTCCGTTTGGAACCAACCTCTCTTACCCCCCCACCGCCTACACCCGTTATCACCAAACCAGTGGCACCACCGGCATTCCTATCCGCTGGATAGACGACCCCGCTTCATGGGCTTGGATGGTTGATTCCTGGTATCGAATATTTCAAGCCGCGGGGGTGACTTCTGAAGATCGGATTTATTTCGCTTTTTCGTTCGGTCCTTTCATTGGCTTTTGGCTCGCGTTCGAGGCGGGCCAAAAACTCGGTGCCCTCTGTCTCCCGGGGGGCGGCATGAGCACCTCCTCCAGGCTTCAAGGGTTGCTGGATACTCAATCCACGGTCCTCTGTTGCACCCCTACTTACGCCATCCGCCTTGGCGAAACCATCGCTTCCGAAGGTCGCAATCCTAATGACTTTAAAATCCGCAAAATCATGGTCGCGGGCGAACCCGGCGGCAGCGTTCCACAGGTAAGAATGAGACTAAAGAATCTCTGGCCGCACGCCACCGTCTTCGATCACCATGGAATGACCGAAGTAGGACCGGTCAGTTACGCTTGCCCTTCAATCCCCAACCGTCTCCACATCATGGAGGAACGCTACTTCGCCGAGATCCTCAACCCCGTGGATACATCCCCCTGCCCCCCGGGCACACCAGGGGAACTCGTTCTGACCACTCTTGGCAGACTCGGCTCCCCATTGATTCGTTACCGGACCGGTGATCTGGTAGCTTCACACGCTGGCGCAAGCTGTTGTGAATGCGGCTCTTGGGAACTTGCCCTGGAAGGGGGCATTCTGGGAAGAACTGACGATATGGTGGTTGTTCGCGGCGTGAACGTTTATCCAAGCGCCATCGAAGCCATCATCCGAACCTTCCCTGAAATCGAAGAATTCCAGGTTGACGTTTTTGAACAAAACGCACTCACCGAGCTCTCCGTTAACGTTGAACCCCGGGAAAACACCGAAAACGCCCGTTTGATCGCCGATCTTCAACGCCAATTTCAAGTTCTCTTAAATCTCCGAATCCCGGTTAAGCTTGCCGCTCCTGGCCAATTGCCAAGGTTTGAAATGAAAGCACGCCGCTGGGTCAAGCACCCCGCTCCTACGCATTGAACCTTTTTTCCCCGCCCGATTGTAAGGTTTGACTACAAATTACACTTCTCCTCGAATTTTTTTGGCGGAGTCCTCCCATTAATACCGCATGTATGGGGGAAGGTTGAATGAAATCCCCCTGGTGATACCTCCCGTGGCACAGGGGACCTCATACTACCAATCGGTATATATGTCAGCCAACTCGGCAACTTTGGATGGAAGCGTAGTCGCTTCAAATGCGAAAAAAAGCGAACCCCGCTTTTTTGCGCTCGATGCTTTGCGCGCTGTCGCCATGCTTCTCGGCGTTGTCTATCACTCCATCGGCGGTGGTTTGGGAATTGGTCTTAAAAGTTCCGAAAGCGGCAGTTTCGTCATGGATTGGCTGCACAGTTTTCGCATGCCGTTATTTTTCCTTATTTCAGGCTTTTTCTGTCGGATGATGTACACCAAATATGGTGCTCAACTTTACTTGAAGCGCCGATGGTCCCGCCTGGGTGCTGCCATGTTCGTTTCTCTCTTTGCCATGACCGCCTTCCATTACTACATGGAAACCGGCACTGAACATTCTCCGCTTGGCGCTCCAGCGGTTGTTCTCAATGTGGCCCCCATCGCTCCTGCGACGACTGCCATCGCTGCGCTGACTCCTAAACATTCACCTCGCATTCACCCCCATCAGGCTAAAGAAAAGATGTCCGGCATCGAAGATGGACGCCAACTGCACAAGATGATGCGTCCTGCCACTCCCATCGCTGATTATTTCTTCGGAGTTGAAGCTCACCTCTTCGCCTTTGGTCCAATGTGGTTTATCTGGTATCTGCTCATTTTCGCCACCACCGCACCGGTGGTCGCTATCCTGGCGCAACGCGGCCTGTCGAAGATCCATCCTGAAAAGCTTCAAAACATCAGCATTAAGGCGCTTCGCTGGGGTCTGGTCCCATTGATTCTCGCCTTGTTGAGCGTTCCCGGCCGCATGCAAAATAATAATTCCATGGATTGGTCTCTTGGGGGAGCCTTTGGGATTTCTTCGCTTTTTCCGGATGGTTTGGTCCAGTATCAACCTGACTGGGCCTATTTCTTCGTCTATTTCATCGCTGGCTGGTGGCATCACCGCATGCGTGCGGAGCTCAATCAAATAGCCAGGCTTTGGCTGCCTTTCTTTGCGGTTGGAAGCGTGGTCTATTTCCTGGCCATCACCTTCTGCCAGATCTACGCGCCTCGCATCACCTCGCCTTATTATTCTCTGCTTTCCATTATAGGTTACACGCTATTCTCCGTGAGTACGGCCTACACCGCCTACGGCCTGCTCGGTTATTTCCAAAAGAATTTTAACCAGCCCTCCAAAGTCGCCAGGTTTTTTGCGGATCGCGCCTTTTGGATCTATGTGCTCCACATGGATCTGCTCGGCTTCTTAATCTGGCCTCGCTTCGCTCACCTGAATCTTCCGTTTTGGGTGCTCACCATCGGTTCCACCCTCATCAGCACTGGAATCGCCTGCGTCACTTACGAGCTTCTGGTGCGAAGGACTTTCCTGAATAAAATATTCGGCAGCGGCGAAAAACAAATCGAAAAGATTCCCAAAAAGAAGGCTTCGGATTCTCCCACCCAGCTTATTCGCCCTGCACTGACTAGCTAAGCGACACCTGGTGGGCTAGATCGCAAACGGCAGCTTCAACTGTTGAACCGCGGAATCCACCAACCCCGTCACTCCGATTCCCAAAAGGCGAAGCGGTCTCGACACCAATCCATCCCGCGCCAGCAATACGCACGCAACCCTGTAGATTTGCTTCCACTCCACCACCGGTTCTTCAAATGACATTTGCCTCGTTAGGGTTACAAAATCAGCATAACGGATCTTCACCTGCACTGTGTAGGCCGCCAGACTGTATTTTATTAATTTTTCACTGATATCGTGCGCTTGTTCGATTAAGCATCTTCTCAATGTCGGCCGGTCCGAGGTGTCTTTCAGGAAAGTGTTCTCGCTGCTGATGCTTTTCACCTCATCACCCATGTCGAGTGGCCGATGGTCTTCGCCCCTCGCAAAGAGTTTCAACTCCGGCCCCCACGCTCCCACCAAAGCCCGCAAATCTCCCTTGTAATTTTGAATGTCGCCCACCGTGCGCAATCCCGCTCCCTCCAGGTTTTGTGCTGTCACCTGCCCCACTCCATGCAGCGACCTTACCGGCAACGGCGCCAGGAACTCCACTTTTTGCGATTCCAGGATGTGGGTCAACCCGTCAGGTTTGCGAAAATCGCTGGCCAGCTTGGAAAGTAATTTGTTCCCGGCAATCCCCACTGTCGCAGTCAAACGCCTCTCGCGATTGATAATTTGCTTTAATTTCCGAGCCAAAGGCATCGCCGATTCAATGCTTTCGTCAGCGGTAGCCTTCTGAAATTGCCCGGAAACATCAACGTAAGCTTCGTCCACCGAGACCTGCTGGACCAGGTCGCCGGCAATTTCTCTCACCCATCTCATGATTTCGTTCGATTCAGCCTGGTACGCAGACATTCGAGGCCGAATAAAGATTCCGCGCGGGCAAAGCCTGGCTGCCGTGGAACTTGGCATGGCAGACCGCACTCCAAACTTTCGAGCTTCGTAGCTAGCCGCGCAAACCACCCCGCGTTGCGAAGGCGGCGCCCCAACGATCACTGGTTTGCCTCTTAGTTCAGGCGCATCTCGTTGCTCCACCGAGGCGTAGAACGCATCCATGTCCAGATGCAGAATCACCCGGTGCAGTTTCATGTCGGTTCCCAATCTTCCATGAATCCAGAAACACGAAAAGCCAAACCTTTGTTTAACTCCGTCACAATTTGGTAACAAACCGCCGGTGACATTGACTTCACGGCAAGCCGCCTTACTATACTGCCCGCGTGTATAAAGGCTATAATCACCCCTCAAAACTTTCCTTAACCATGCGATGGGTTGTCGGATGTGTTTGCTTCGTCGGATTTCTTTTTCTGATCAGTTGGTTGACTCGCTACCTCAACAACTCCCATTCCCGCCCTGCTTCCACCGTTTCGGTTCAGAATTGAGCATTTTCGGTAAGGTTACATTCCAATTACTCTAGGTAGAACCACGGATGGCGGACTCCCGCACATTCGTTACTATTATAGGAGTGGATATGAAGGTGAACCTCAAAATTCAGCGAATTCCGGGCCTTCCACCCGTGGTTTGGGTCGGCAGGCCCTACCTTGCCAAATTTCGCGAACTGATGCTCCGTTACAAACTCTACGCGGAAGAAAGCATTTCCAGGGCGGAGTTCAAATTTACTTTTTTGCACTCCTTTCCTGAAGTGGAAAGGCTGTTGACCGAATTCAATGCCCTCAATTCCGCCGCTCAGCTCTCGAAAGACTCGAAACTGACGTAATTCCTGTCACACCTTTTCAACCCTTATCGTGGCAGTGGCCGATTAGGCACAATTTGAATCGCGCTTCCTGCTGGGATGAAGATACCAGCCGGTTGCGGCGGGGTTTTGAATACCGCACGTGTTCCTTCATTGATCGCCACCGAGCTCGCGAATGTCTTCGCTATTGTATCCGCATATCGAGTCAAAATCCTCCACGGCGTGTACGACACATATATAATATCGTGCGGTTCCAGCAAAATGTCCGTCTGCTGTCCCTTGGCAATCGCTTTGTAGTCGAGCATCGCCACTCGCGGGTTGGCCAGTGATCCTCTCACCAGCGCCACTTCAGCTGTGTGCGCATCTGGAATGGTTCCGTAGGCCCGGGTAATCGCCCCCACCAATGTCAGGTTTCGATTATAGGGAACCGATCTCGGTTCGCCCACCGCGCCCATGACGTAAACCGCCTGGTTGGCCGCAGACGGCACATACACAAAGTCATCTGGCTGAAGATAAATATTTTGCGACAAATCACCCTCCTGCAGTAACCGCTGAAAATCCACCGGCAGCACCTGGCCTTTTCGCAACACAAAACTGTGGTTGAGGTCAGCCAATTCCTGCGACCCCGCCAGCACCGCAGGATCCTGGTTTCCACTCAAGGTCAGTGTGCCTCCCGCGTACGAAAGCGCTTCCAAAAGCGTCGTTGGACCCACCATCGGGTAGGTCCCTGGACTATTAAGCCGTCCCAGCAGCCAAATATACTGGCTTTCTATTCCTCTTAGAGTGATTCCAATGCGTTGTGGGTTTTTCTCAAATTTTCCCATTGCCTTTTCCAGCGCCGCTTGCGTTTCTGGCAGGGTCATTCCCCAAACATCGATTCCAGGCAATATCCCAAAGTAAATTTTCCCGTCGGGGCCCACGGTGGTGAGCGTTCGCGAATTCACGTCGTCCATGAACTCAATTTCCATCTTATCCCCGGGACCAAGCCGGAACTGGTTCGTTCCCGGTTGCAGCAGGTCCGCAGAAACTCGGTTGGTGAAGACCGCTGCCGGCAGGTTGGTCACCATCCCTTTACTCAACGTTGCTGCCCTCGGGTCGAACTTCGGTCCCGGGGTATACGCCTTGCACCCTCCGAATATTGTCAAGACTAACACTCCAATTACTATTACCCATTGTTTTCTCATAACACCCTTGATTAAATTGTTATTCCAGATTGGGGCTTGGAATGATTGGTTGCGTTATCAGAGGTCCTACGTTTGCCCCTGCCCAT
>JAQGOY010000280.1 GCA_028293375.1 Verrucomicrobiales bacterium
GCCGAAGCTGATAATCAGAATGACGAGGATGCTCCATGCGGGCGGGGCAAAGACGGGAATAGTGTCGACAACCAATCCAATTAAAAATGCCCAAATCGCCATCACAGGTATGGCAAGCTCGCGTTTATCCGGAAGATTGGCATGTCTGCAAACACCAGAGTTTGGAGGTAGTGCCCTTGCCTGAACGATTCTTAGGCCATTGCACGGGTTGCCAGCAAAGCGTCACTAAGCGTAACTATCTCAAGGAGAATTTTTATGAAACGACTTATGTTAATCGGAGGTGTTTTAGCTACTATCGCGTTAACCAGTTCTGGATGTTATTCTGAGCACCGCGTTGGGGCTAGAGTCTATGAACCGGCGGGAGCGGAGGTTCAGGTATACTCCAATCCTTCGTATGGAGTTTATCATGATCGTGACAGAGAACGCGTGGAACATGAACGCTGGAATCAGGCTCATCCCCGCAGCTATTACGAATATAATCATGGACGGAACTATGACTCCCGCAATTGGCAGGAGGAACGGGAGCGGGAGTACCAGCGGGAACATTTCCAACGCTGACCTTGAAGCATTGCCGAGAGCTCTTTTAAAACAGGCTGTTGACGGCTGTTCCCAGAACGCTCAACGGGCCAGTGTCTTCAAGACTCTCCGTGGCTTTATCCAACTTCTGTAAAGACATCTTCGCGTTTTTCAGGAAGCTGTCGTCGTTTATCAACTGCCCCACGGAACCTTTTCCCTGGTTAATTTTTTCGAAGATTTGACGAACGTTTGTCATCGCAGCAGTAGTCTCGTTATAAAGGCTTTCATCCTTTACCAGTTTTCCGATAGTGCCCCTGCCTGAATTTATTTCTGCGACCACCTTTTTGGCTTCGTTTAATACATCCTTGGCATCGTTCATGGTTGCTTTCAAATCCGTTGCAGTGCCCTGTAAATTGGAGACGGTGGCGAGACTGGCGTTATAGAGGGCATCGTCCGAGATTAATTTTCCGAGGGTCCCCTTGCCTTCCACGATACGATCAGAAACTGTTTTCATGTTGCCGATCATGGCAGTTAGCGGGGCGTTGTTTTGCTTTAGAAAATCGGTAAACGGGCCGAGCAGATTGTTAATTTGATCCCCTGAAAAACTTTTGGTGATGTTCTCAACACCGGTGGCGACGTTATCCAGTTTGGCCATCAGTTGATTGAGATCGGCCTGTTCTGCGCCAGTGATGAAAGCGCCAGCCTCGGCCTTGGAAGCTTCCTTGGAGCCAAAATCGACAGCCAGGTAGTTTTGGCCCATGAGGCCAGTAAACTTGATGGTGGCTTTGCTGTCCGTTTTAATAGGCGCGTTTTTGTCATCCACTTTGAAACTAACCACGACGACATCATTCGTCAGGATGACAGACTCCACGGTGCCAATCTGGACACCGGCCATTTTAACAAGGTCCCCTTTTTTAAGTTCCTGGGCGCTCTTGAAAGAAGCATTCAATTTATAACCCGGGCGAAAGAAATTGAAGCCACCCAACATCTCAAGAATGATGAAGAAGGCGACAATGGCCAGGGCGAAGAAAATGCCGATCCGGGTTTCTAGTGTATTTTTCATGCGGCGTTCTTTTTGTTAAAGCGAAATTCTGCGGTAATAAATTTTTGAATGTCCGGGTTAGTGTTCTGCTTCAGTTCATCCGGCGTACCGATGAACAAAAGGTTGCCGTTGAACAATACCGCAATTCGATCGGCAATGCCAAAGGCGAGATCACGGTCGTGAGTGACAACAATGGAGGTGGCTCCCACGCGGTCGCGAAGGCGAACAATTTCTTCACCGATGGTGACGGCAATCATGGGGTCCAACTCGGAAGTCGGTTCATCATAGAGGATGAATTCAGGCTCGATGACCAAAGCCCGGGCGATTGCCACGCGCTTTTTCATTCCACCCGATAAATCAGCAGGAAGACGATTTTGAACGTTGCTAAGGCCGACAATCTCCAGCTTCTCGGAGATGATTTTTTCGATTTCCTTCGGGGTTTTTAGCCGGTGTTCCGTGAGATACAGCCCGACGTTTTCCCCCACGGTGAGAGAATTCAGCAGAGCGCCGGACTGAAAAACCATGGCGAGGCGATATTTCTCCATGACTTCTGGATTTTGGACCGGCTTGTCGTGAACAAGCACTTCCCCTTTGTCAGGTTTATCCAGTCCAATGAGATGTTTCAGCAGAACGGTTTTGCCGCTCCCACTGGGTCCCATGATGACAAATATTTCCCCTTTGTAGACGTCGAAAGTGATGTCCTTGAGCACATGAACGTTGCCGAAGCTTTTGCTCAAGTGGCGAACCTGGAGAACGACTTCAGATTTGGAGGGCACAGGATTCATGGTCTAATCGGCAAACATCAATAAACGAGTCAGGATATAATCGAGAATCAGAATCAAGACAATGGAGTTTACGACGGCCTTCGTTACGGAGCGTCCGATTCCGCGCGGCCCCCCGAGGGTATGAAGGCCCTGATGGCAGGAGACAGTCCCGATGATCATGGCAAAAATGAGTCCTTTTAACAGGCCTCCCACAACCGAACGAACGTGCACCAGATTGCGGAGGTTGGCGAAATAAGACTGAAACCCGATGGAAATCTGGTGATTAAAAGAGGCAACCAAAGCGCCGCCCAGCCATCCTACGACGATGGAAAAAATGATCAAAACAGGAAGAACAAGTGATATGGCTACCAAACGGGGAAGAACCAGATAGTGAACCGGGTTAATGTTCATGGTGCGCAGGGCGTCAATTTCCTGGTAAACCTGCATGGACCCTATTTCAGCGGCCATGGCTGAGCCGATGCGGCCCGCGATGAGGATGGCCATCATGACAGGGGCAAGCTCTTTACACATGGAAATGCCGACCATACCGCCTACGTATTGACCCAAACCCCGCTCAACCAAAACAGGTCCGGTTTGCAGGGCAAGGACACCGCCAATAAAGAGGGAGAGGATGCAAGCCATCAGGAGGCTGGCATTTCCAATTTCAAAAATTTGGTCCAATACCTTGGCACGGTTGCGCCATAAGGCCGGGAAAGCCCGGAGTGTGGTCCAGAACAATACGATTAGTTCACCAATGCTCTGAAACATATCAATGTGGGCAAGCAACCATTATTCCGATGCGTTAGTCCGCGAAGCATTTTTTTGCGTGGTGAAGGGAATGTAAAGCAACTTCCACCGGGCCTTGTTAGTTTGGGATTGGCTATGAAAAGAAAAAGCGCCGAATAGAAAAGAGGCATCCATCTGATTCGTGGACTCTTCATACCGATACAAATTCCAGAGCAGTGACTGGGCTTTCCTGCCGGACTTAAAATTTCGTTCTGAGTGCCAAACGGACCAGATCGGCGAATAATCCCGTTCGACACTTTTGTTATTGGGGAGCAACGGTTCCAGGGGTGCCAGCAGTTGGAATTTTTCGTCTCCATTCAATTCCTTTTTGGCGATGAACAAGGGCCAAAGATCCGTGCGTTGGATCTTTTCGCGATTCTCCATGTTCCTGGTAATGGTATCGGAGTAGAGGAAAAACATAATACGGGTTCGTTCCCGCTCGTAAGGGTCAAACCCTACGCGATTGTATTTGTACAAAGGCCATAAATAGAAATCACTTTCGAGGTTGGCGTTATGAGATTCACTGAACAACGGCCATAGCCGGTAGGTGGATTTGCCCGGGCCGTAGGCATAATCGATCAATGGCCAAGGAGCTCCAATTTCGTGATATTTCTTTTCCCGATCATCGGTCAAAGTCAGGCCAAATGGCCAAAAATACGTGGTGGAGTCGCGCAAAGGAGAACGGTAGGAGCTGTAGAGCGGGAGCAGTGCGCGCTGGACCACAGGATTTGTGGAGCCTTCGCCGGAACTGGAATAAAGATAGAAAGGCCAGCCCGCGAAGAAATGGGTGTGCCCCCCGATCAATTCCTGTTCGTCCAGACTATTGGTTGTATAAGTGATGCCTTTGTGTTCGTAGCCCGTGACCGGCCAAAACTGCCAGCCGCTCAATTCGTTCCCATGGCGAAGATGAAAAAATGGAAACAGATAATTGTCCGTGATGACGTCTTTTTTACGAGACTTCAAATAGAGGGGCAGCAGGACAAAATCGATTTCGTCCCGAAAGAGCCTATTTTTCAAATGACCATAAAAGGGAAGCAGTGCGGTATAATTTTTGGCTGGATCGGGCGAACGTTGCTGGAAATAGAGAGGGAACAAGGTGAACCGCCGCGTGCTGGAATCATCCTGGCTGCCGCCTCCGGCAAATGAGAATAGCTGCATGACCTGAAAACGGTATTCTTTCCCGAATTGATCATACGTCAGCAAAGGATAAGCGAAGTCAAACTCCGAGTAATCAACAGAGAGATCGGAGGTGTAGCTACCAAAGGGGGGGAATCCCCATTGTTTTTGAGTGTCTTTATGTTCGAAGTAAAAAAGAGGGCCCAGTGCCTCTGTGCGATGCCCCGGAGCCAGTGTGAGTTCGGCATCGCTAAAAAACGGTCCAAACCACTTTCGTTCGAGGGCTTCGCTGGCGAATACAGAGCAATTTGCCATCATGCAAGCCAGTAGCAAGCAGAGAGCGAAGAGTCTTTTCAGAATGTTGACCATCTCGAACAGAACAGTGATTCTAAAATGGACCGGAAAACGGTCAAGCTCGCAGAGCAAGAGTTCATTTGCCATTTTTTTGCTAATAACTAATTAGGAAGACTGATGAATGAGCAGGGTGCCATTATGAGAACCAAACCCTCTGGATAAACCAAAATAAACCTGCAAGGGCGACAGCAAAAGAGAGCGCTGGAACCCAGTAACGAAGGAACCAGGGCTTCTTTCGGAGCTGCCAAATGATTGGGAGGACGATGCAGGCGACTACAATTTGACCTGTTTCCACCCCCAAATTAAAGGAGATGAGAGGCACAAGGATGCCTTTCCCATTTTCACCAATATGACGTTCCTCCAGTGCGCTGGCAAAACCAAAACCGTGGACGAGTCCAAAACAAAAGGTGAGAATGGCCCTTCCACGGGGTTCGCCCTTACGCACTATATTTTCAATGCCTACGTAGAGGATGGATAGAGCAATGGCAGGTTCAACAAACCGTGAATTAATGGTCATCACCCTGGTTGCGGCCAGGGCCAGGGTGATGGAATGGGCCAGGGTGAAACAGGTGACTACTTTAGCTATGGTCCCAACCCGGGTACAGACGATGAGAAGCCCGAACAGAAACAGGAGATGATCGTACCCTGTGAGAATGTGCTCAACTCCCATCCCAAAAAAAGAGACGAATCCGGATGGAGGCTCCGGTTCAGGTGCGGCGTCATCAAAAGTGTAATTAACAGAGTTGTTTTTGGCGGTGCAAAGCTTCTCTTCGACCAATTTTTTTTCAACATTAAAAAGCGAAATGACCTGACGATGGCCTGCCGGCAAATCCTGAATAATGCGCGATTCGACTTTCATTTGCTTCAAGGGGCTGCCCGAGAAGAGGATCACGAAAGAGCAATTGTTATCGTTATCCAAATCAAGATGAACATTGGCGACCGGGGATGGTTGACCGTCAAGAGTGATCAACAAGGCACCGGAAGCGAGTTGGCCCAACCTGTCTTTCGCCGCTGCGAATTCCTCCGGACTTATTTTTCCGTCCTGGTTTTTATCGATGGGGAACAGGCTTTCGATGTCTGTCCGCGAAAACACCATTTCGGCAGAGATTTCATTGCTGCGGACAAATACTTTGATGGCGCTGAGTCCCGGATCGTGGGCTTCGACCCGAGTGTTCGCCCAGAAAAGAACGAAGTGAAGAATCAATAGGTGAAGAAAAAGCCGGCGTCGGTGCATAAAAAAGGCGGCCTTATAAAAAGGCCGCCTTGAATCATAGTCAAAGATTAATGGGCGTGGTTGCGACCATTATGGGGAGTCGCAGCGTAGGGAAACACCTTGTTGTAAGTGATGTCATTACTGTAAACGCTATCGCCCGCCTGGCGGATATCGGGAGGTGATTTGCGAAGATCGCTGATTACAGCAGAGATACCAATGTCGACAACGTCATCGCCGAAACGGCGTCCATTCGGCCATCCACTGGGAATGCTTTTACCTTGAAGGGGACTGTTGACGAGGTCGCCACCGAATATGCTGAGGCTGGAGAAGCCTGGATCGTCGTTATAAGCGCCGGTTAAACGGACTGGACCTGTGGAAAGATCGACTTTCAACATGTCGGGAATGAAAATACCAACAAGATCTGAACGGTCTGCAAGAAGGTCCTCAGGCAACGAGGGAATAACCAGGGCTTTGATTAGCGAAGCGAGTTCAGGATTTTGAGCATACTTCGTGAAAAGTGCGCTGTCTTGCTGAGGGAGGGTGCGGTTATAGAGATCCTTGTCCTGGATGGCCACAAAAGCTTCGCAGAAAAGGGGATTTCCCTGTCGGCCAATCTGAACCCAGCGACCGGAATTAGCATCGGCGCGAGCGCTTGTCCCGACTCCGAAAGAACCGCCATTGAGAAGATTTCCCAATCCATAACTGAACCCATCCCGAAGCACAGAAACCTGTTGACGATAGGTCGTGGCAAAAACGCCTACGATTTGCTTTTCAGAGCCCAACTCGGTGAGCGGTATTTCCAATACAATTGTGTGTACATTGTATCCTTTTTGAGAGTCTTTAGCACCAAGCGAACCTCTTAATTGAAGCAGGTCGAAAATGGATTGGATGTCGCCAAAGAAACTGTCATCGCGCTGTCCGGCAAAGGCCCGGTAGCCCCTGGCAAGGGAAGCGATGCCTCCTTTGGTGTAACGATCGAGATTGACGTCGTTATCCACGCCCTGGCGGGCAGGATTTTCGCCATTGTCGCCGTCATTATAAAATGGGGTGGCGACTCCCTGGTTATTCGGCGGAACTATTCCGGTCCCCAAGGTGGTGAACCTGGCGAGGCGATGATCGTATTTTTGGACCGTATAAGATTGGACCAGGTTCTGGGCGTCATCATTGATGTTGCTAATCACGCCAGTGTAAGATTGAAGAATGGTGGCGCGGTTCTTATAAGCGGTGTGGAAAAGGAAACGATAACTGAACGTGGGAGCCCCGGCGGTCACGTCATTTTGAGTAATGAAGGCCTTCTTATTGGTGGTCGAGATATTGAACTGGTATAGGACATTGTCATCAAAATTATATTTGTTCGGACCGACGCCCGGCTCTTCAAAAGGATAAACGGAAAGAGATACCGTGAGATAATTGACGTTGTCCCGCCTAGTGACAAAGGCGTAAACATCGGTCGTATTGGCCGCAGGATCAAGGGTGATCAAAGGTGCGTCCATGTGGCTGGAAGCAGATGCCGGTTGGGACAAAGGTCCAAACGTTGCGGCAATGAGAGTCAGGCCGACTCCAAATTTTCGCAGGATAGTGGTGCATTGATTATTCATAGTTTCAGTTGGTATTAACGGAATTAACGGCAGTGGTGAGGGAAGCAAATTTTTTGTTGAATGCGTCCAGCAGGTTTTTTTCAGAGGGCTGCAACAAAGCCTGCATTTGCCCTGCTATTTTGCCGAGTTTGGCGGCCTTTTTCTGATCAGACGACTCGAAGATAAGCGCGGCATGAAACACAAGTCGCGGATCGATTGTATTCTCGGCAAGCGCCAGCTCCATTTCACTGCGGGCCTCTTCCTGCTTACCAGCGAAATACAAGGCGAAGGCGAGTGCATCATGAGAGAAGATATCCTGCCGTTCCTTAAGCTCACGGCGGGCAAAAGACTCTGATTCTTCGGGCTTGATTCTTCGTGTTGATAAAAACAGTGAATAAGAGCGAGGGTCCATGGAAGCCCCTTTCTTCAAAAGCACGGCCTCTGCGGCAATGGCTTCCTTTTCTTTACCTGCCAGGCGCAACGCGTCAGCGTACGTCCAGAGATACTCCGGCAAAGGATACGCATCAGCGGCCTGTTTCAAGTAGACCAGGGCATTTGTTTCCTTGCCTTCGCTGAGGAGGAGCCTGCCCTTCAAATGGAGGGAGGCGGCGTGCTGCGCGTCCAGCTTAATGGCTTCGTCGACCATGAGATTGGCTCCATCGAGATCCGCCAATTGCCAGAAAACGGCAGCAAGTTTGGAACGCATCCATGCGGCTGCCTCGGGGTCATGCGCATTCGAAGCCTGGACAGCTCTCAAGTACATCTCAGATGCGCCTTTGAGGTCTCCTTTGATCCACCGGATCTGGCCAGCGCGAAGGTAAGCGTGAGCGTCTGGCTTGAGATCCATCATTTTCTGGTAGGCCTCCACTGCTTCCCGAACTTTCCCAAGGTCGTAACAGGCGTCCCCCAAAAGACCGTAGTCGAAAGGGCTGCCCCTTCCACTCACTAGTTTGTTAGCTATGGATTCAGCTTCTTTGAATTGGTGCAGACTATGGAAGACATGACCTTTTAGAAGCAAGGGCTCCCAGGTGCCGGGGAAGTTGGTTTCCCAGCAACGAGCGCACTGTTCTGCCATGCGGTACAATCCTGGATCATTCTGGGACCGGGCCTTTTTTACGTATTCCCATCCAAGTTGTTCCAGAAAAGGAGCGGGGTTGGGGGAGCTTTTAATTTTTGCCTGAATAAAGGCGATGTTAGTCCCCAGTTCGGGTTGAGCCAGAAGAGCCACCCGGCACGAATCGCAAGTTAAATCAAACTTACTGATTTTAGGCGAAGGAACTCTGATGGGCTCCGGGCCAGCAGCTGAAGAAGGTAAAAAGCCAGGTATAGCAAGATAAACAAACATCAATAATAGGTATTGTTTGCAGATTTGCATTTGACAAGTAACTTGATCCACCTTAGGCAGGACAAATGAGGTGAACAATCGGGGTACACCCGATGGGCTGTAAAAGGCACAGGATGTGCGCGCAAAAGCACATGGAGATGGGGAATAAAAGAGAAGAAACAAAAGAATGGAATTCCATCGTAATACGATATATATTTTAAGCCTATGATTTTATTGTTAAAACTGACTCTCGCACTTTCCAGCGGACTGGTGATTCTGGCGCTTCTCTAGTTGCCCCCGTGCAAAAGGACTATTCCTATCTTAAAGACCGTGTGTTTCAGGCCTCCACGCTCCTTTACGGAATGAATCGATGGCTCATCAAACCTCACACTCATCAGTGGTTTTTTAATGGTTACTTTAATGATCTGCTGCTCATTCCCTGCGCCCTTCCGTGCATCTTGTGGCTTCATCGACAAATGAATATCCGCAGCCACGATCGACCGCCCAAGTGGCGGGAAATTCTTTTTCACCTGACGGTCTGGTCCATTCTTTTTGAAATTGTGGGACCTCAGATCATGCGCCACACGACCGGAGATCCCCTGGATATTGCAGCCTATGTGGCTGGAGGGCTCTGCGCCGGGCTTATTTGGAACGCATGAGTTCGCAGCCGCCACGAGAAAAAGATTGGAACAATTTTGACCGGTTGGCGCCAGGCTACCGGATTCTGGAGAGACTGTTAGCAGGCCGCCTGCTGGAACGGGTGCGATGCCATTACATGGAGACGCTGCCCCAGACAGGAAAAATATTATTGTTAGGTGACGGGCCAGGAAAATTCCTGGAGGAGTTGGTTCGGAAAAGGCCGCAGTTGGAAGTTGTTTACCTCGAAAAAAGCATCCGAATGATCGAAGCAGCCAAAAATGCTCTGAGTAAATCCAAAGTTAGCAGCCCCTCGGTGATTTGGCGCAGTGAAGACATTTTGCACTGCGAACTATCTGGGGCTTACTCGGCAGCAGTTTCCCATTTTTTCCTCGATTGTTTTACATTGCCGGAAATTCGACAGATTGTAGATAAAGTCAGACGGGTACTGGCACCAAATGCATCGTGGTTGCTGAGCGATTTCCAGATGGCGCCAAAGGGCTGGCCCAAGATACGCAGTCGGGTCAACCTGTGGCTAATGTATCGCTTTTTTCGACTTGCGACCCGGCTGTCGGCAGGAAGGTTAGCAGATCCAGCACCGGTTTTACAGCAGGGAGGATTCGTTTTGGAATCCTCGAGAAGCTGGAATTATGGGCTGATCAAGTCGGAGAGCTGGCGGCTAAAGGACCAAGGGGATTAAGGCTACTTTTTGAAACTGCCACTAGAGATTTCAGACTCATCCTGGTGAGGTTTTATTTCGCGCACGAGGCCGGAATCCTTAATGATTTTTTTACCAGTCGGACTGATAATGGTATAAGTATCGGTTTTGGAGTCGTAAACGGGCTTGGCGATTCCGCGCATTTTGACCTTGGTTCCCTGATCCTGGTAAGTCACATCGTAGGTCGTTTTGCAGCCTGTGATGAGAAAGGCAAAACAGAGAGCCAGAAAAAGGAATACTTTACACATGTGTGCCCAAAAAAGTGGTGCGCTTAGCAGGACTTGAACCTGCACGGGTTACCCCACTACCACCTCAAAGTAGCGTGTCTGCCAATTCCACCATAAGCGCTAACCGTTGCATCATAAAAACAGCAGATGAGTGGAAGCGCAAGCCATTTTAACTGACGCGGGGATTGGTCGATGAGGACCGTGACGTGCCGGGTTTTACTATGGTAATTTTTACAGTTCTCCGTTATGATTTCGTTATGCCGGAAAAGAGTGTGCAAGAGGTTGCACGACCATTGCGGGAACAGTATGAAAAAGGTTTAGCCGCCTTCCAAAGGCAGAACTACGACTACGCGCTGGACATATTGACGAAGGTATTGGAAGCGGACCCTACGTTTTATGAATGTCGGCAGGCGCTACGTGCCAGCCAATTTAAGAAAACCAGCGCGAACACCGGATTTTTTAGAAAGGTTCTGGGAGGGGCCAGCAGTTCGCCGCTAATCGCAAAGGCACAGTTGGCAAGCCGCAAGAACCCAGCGGAGGCTATAAATATTGCGGAACAAATTCTGAACAACGATCCCAACAGTACGTCGGCCCATAAAATCATCGCTGATGCTGCGAGGGTGCTGGACATGCCCAAGACCGCGATTCTTTCCCTGGAGATCCTGGTTCGAGCATCGCCGAAGGACGCGGAATTCAGCATGAAGCTCGGGGAAGCTTACTTGAAGGCAGGGCTGGTCAAGAAGGCCGAGGAGGTTTACACGAGACTTTGGGAGGCGAACCCGAATGACCCGGATCTGGGGATGATCCTGAAAAATATTTCGGCGAGAACCGTTCTTGATGAGGGAGGCTATGGAGCACTGCAATCAGGAAATGGTTCCTATCGTGACATCCTCAAAGACAAAGAACAATCGGTCTCGATGGAGCAGGAAGGGCGTCAGGTTAAAGATGAAGACGTGGCTTCCCGGCTAATCCTGGAATATGAAAAGCGCCTGGAGGAAGAGCCCGATAACAACCGGCTTGTCCGCTCCATAGCAGAACTGTACGTTCAAAAAAACGACTACGACAAAGCACTGGAATATTATCGGGGCTTGTTCTCGCGTGAAGGCCTTTCAGATCCTTCTCTGGAGAAAATTGTTCTGGAAACAGCGTTGCAAAAATTCGATTACCTGTCTCAGCAAGTGGATAAGAGTTCGTCCAATTACGAAGAAGAAATTGCGCGGATCAAAAAAGAAAGAACGGAGTTCCTACTCGGAGAAAGCAAGAAACGGGCGGATAAATATCCGAACGACCTGCAATTGAGATACGACCTCGGGCTGCTGTATTTCCAAGCTAATAAGATCAGTGAAGCAATCCAGGAATTCCAAAAATCGCAGAGCAATCCTCACCGAAGAATTTCGTCGCTGAATTATTTAGGGCAATGTTTTGCGAAACGCGGAATGAACGACCTGGCGGCAAGGACATTCCAGAATGGGTTAAAGGAAAAACTGATTTTCGACGAAGAAAAAAAGGAACTCCTGTACAACTACGGCATCGTGCTGGACAAAATGGGCAAGAAGGAGGAAGGGATTGAGCAACTCAAACAGATTTACGAAATCGACATTGGCTTTCGGGATGTGGCGGAGAGGGTGGACGCCTATTATTCAAGCCAGAGCAGCTAGCGAGTCAGCCGGAATATGGTATTTAAAAGTGAGGGCCTCCTTTTAAGTAATTTCAGCAAGAGGGCCTGCAGGCCAGGTTGAAACATCATCCACTGGACAGCGTAAGCTGCACGCATCCGACTGTTCAACAAACTGCGGTAGGAGTTATATAAATTGAGGCGGGCATTTTCCCAATTTCCAGATTTTAGATAGTTCACGAGGTGAGGGAGGGCCAAGGCGGCAGTTTCGAAAGCTATCGACATTCCGTTTCCCGTGAAGGGAGGGATCATGAGCATGGAATCACCCACCGAAAATTCCGATGGATTAAACTGAGGAAAAAAGGTTCCCACCCCCAACGCAGCAACACTGCAAAAAGAAGAATCAACCTCCTTTGCGGAGGCCATGCGGCGAGAAAGCGGGGAACCCTTTTTACCGGAGAGACGCTCCTTCCATGTTTGAGATAAATCGGGAAGAGCATCCCGAGCTCGGAACAAACCGCAGACATTTACCATCCCCCCCGGCAACCGGAGAAGTCCGACGTAGCCCTCATGACCGAAATGCAGTTCGAGGTCGGATGCAAGTTCCAATTCGGAAAAGTGGGCCTTGAGCCCGAAATAACGAAATTCACCTGAGTAAGTTTGAGGGCGCCTGCCGGTGGCGAATACGATTCCTGGATTTCCTCTTTGTCCGGTAAACCTGGATCCGGTTTTCAATTCGCCTTGAAGGTCTTGAAATTGAAGAGCCATTTGGAAATCCAAGTCCAGGCGAGAAATAGCAAGTGCTGGAACAGGTAGAGTCGAAGATTGCAAACAGTCTGTTGCAGAAAAAATTGCCACTGTTTTCACTTCCATGGCCTTTCCTTTCAGTCGGGGCAAAATTCCAATCTGGTTGATCAAGGCCTGACCTGCACCGCTGATAAACTCGCCGCAAACCTTATTGCGAGGGTAGCAACCCGCCTCATGCACAAGGACTGGAATCTGTGCCTGCCGCAAAAGGATGCCCAGGGAGAGACCTGCAAGGCCGCCGCCGATAATGGTAATGCCTGCTTGTGAGGCGGAAGTCATACTGGTTCGGCCAAAAAGAGATGGCTGAAAAGGCCACTGCGCTTTTCCGTCAGACGCCAATTATTATTAGAATTCCAGGAAGCAGAAATCTCGTTATCCCGGAATCCTGCCTGGACGCTCACGAAGGCATCGTGACGAGTCACATGATTGCAGCCGATCAGCCAAAGCAGGCGCGTGGCTGCCAAAGCCAGGGGATCACGGAATGGCTCACAAGCGGCAAAGGCACATCGACATTCGGCTACCATGGCCAGTAGCCGGGCCAATTCAGGAGGTTTAAAATGGTGCAAAAAAAGGTTGGTCAGAATTAGGTCGGGTGGAGGAGTGTCCGCCAGAAACCGGGTAACGTCCTGTTGTGATACTTTGACCTTCCACCCTAAGTTTTCGAAAGAACGACGTGTAGATTCCGTCAACAGATTTTGCTGGTCCACCATGGTTAGGCTAACGTTTGTCCAACCTGTCAAAGCCGCAACCCGGAGAGAAGTTCGACCATCTCCGGCGCCCAGTTCTACAATATTTCGCGGCGGCTTGCGGTTTCCATCAGAGATCGCTGAAGCCAGCCTGGAAGCGTTTCCCATCCACCCATTTACGCGGAGCAAGTCCTGGCGAGAACGAATGGCATGCGGGTCTTGCGGTGGAAGCTCATCAAGCAGTTCCGGAAGAACGATCCGGTTCATACTATTTATAGGCAATTTCCAGAACGGCGCCATGCGATGAAAATCCTGCCCCAAAGGAGGCCATCCACCATAATCCTGGGGGTCTCCGGTGGAGCAGGGCCTTTTGCAGGACAAAGAGAACGAATGGACTACTGATATTTCCGAATTCCCGGAGGACCTCGGCGCTCTCCGCTGTTTGAGTTTCTTCGAGGCCGAATTTTTTTTCTAGCGCTTTTAGGACGTCACGTCCGCCAGCGTGAAGCACATAATTGGCAAATTGAGGATCGTCGCCACCACTCACTTGTTTCAGGACCTGGTGGGCATAATTGGCGGCTAGAGCGGGAACCTGCAAAGAAAGAATGTTTCGCAACATTCCTCCCTTTTGTTCGAAACGCAGCAGGTCGCGGGTTTTAACATCCGTGACACTCCCAAATTTTTTCCATTGCACAGAATAATTTGGATTGATATCGCGGGCGGAGATCACGGCAGCCGCAGCCCCGTCGCCAAACAAACAGGCGCTGACAAGAACCCCTGGATCTTCATCCAAATAAAAAGCGGCGCTGCAAACCTCAAC
>JAQGOY010000024.1 GCA_028293375.1 Verrucomicrobiales bacterium
ATCCGTGATTTCTGCGGTCAACGCCGTGTGTATCTCGTCTTCATGAAGAGTGTTTAGCGGGAGCCTGAGGCCAACTGAGCTTTGGCCAGCCATGAGCGTCAGGTTTCCTTCCAATTTCCAGGCGCCGCTAATCCATTTTTCGTCCTCACCGTAATCGAGAGGCAGGACCCAACCCGTTTTAGCGCAGTATTTATCCCATTCTTTTGCCATCTCATCGTTCCAGGCAGCGGGAAGAATAAAATGACGTTCCGTCTGTGAATAATAGGGACGTGGAATCTCTTCGCCTTCGTTGATGAAAAAATTGATCCATAGATCGACATTTTCGTAGGCGGGAATAACGTGATTTTCGACTTTAAGTTCATCGGCGATCGCCGAAAGAACCTGTTGAGGCAAGTCTTCAGCGAGAGGACCCGGGGCATCTCCTTCAAGGTGGAGGCGAGCCTGGTTTTTCCAAAAAGGAGTTCCATCGCTCCAGGTGAACAGACCGAGTGACCATCGGGGCAGAGGCTCACCCGGGAATTGTTTCCCGGAGGAGATGAGGACCACCGCTCCAGGAAGGTGGGTTACTAAAAGCTCCTTGGCAAAGCGGCGCGCGCAGGCAAGCTTTTCGGGACCAAGGGCAGCGGTGTTCCATTCGATGGCTTTAGTATCGTGCGGAACAAAAGTCGGTTCTCCGCCCTGAGTCAGGACAAGGCCCTGGGCTTTGAGCTTGTTGTCGGCGATGAGCCCCTGTTCAAGAAGTTTGAGATTGCGATGGTGATTGGGCATTGGATTGCGTTGAGGACTTTACGGCAGAAGGCGGGACGATTTCTACTTTAACGGCGACCGTCATCCCTTTAAAAGCTGAAGGGTCTCCGATAAAGCAGCCGCTAATGGGGGCAGCCTGAGCCGGCTCGCGGGCGACGGCAGCACGGATATGAAGGTCTGCGGCAAGAACCCCACCGGTGGGGTCAAACCCTTTCCACCCCGCACCCGGCAGGTAAATTTCGGTCCATGCATGAGTGGAAGCAGTTGCTTCAGCCGGAGTTGCACCTGTCTGGCAGGCGTAACCGCTGACGAAACGGGCGGCCAGTCCCAGGCTGCGAGCGGCTTCCATGAGCAGCAACGCAAAGTCGCGGCAGGAACCGCTCCTTTCTTGCAGTGTTTGCGCTGGAGATTGCACGCCGTACTCTTCGCGGCGTTTGTATTGAAAATAAGTGGGAACGGATTGATTGAGCGCGAGCAGAACCGCCAGGGTGTTTGTTTTGCCGGTTTGATTCAGAAAGGGTCGAATCCATTCTTTCACTACCCCTTCGTCTCCCGGAAATTGTTTGCGCGTGTAATGGCTGACATCGAAGTAGTCCTGTTCCGGGTAGAGGAATGGCAATTCCACCGCGTAGGTATCCATCACGAAGTCAAAAGGGTTGGTGTTATATTGCTCCACCACCACATCACTAACCACGGTTAGAATTCTGGATGACTCGCTGAAATCAACATAGGCCAGAGAATTGTCAAAAACGTCATGGACCCAGCGGATACGGGACGAGGGAGTCACCTGGAGGGTGGAAGAACGAATCTGCACATCATGCCCCTCCAGGGGGCGAAGCATGAGCCGGTGCGGGCCAAAACTAACCGGAACGCTGTATTCGTAAGAGGTGCTGTGTTGTATTTTGATGAGCATCGAATTCTTAATCCATTACCGGTAAGGCAAATATAATTTGTTCAAAAAGTATAATCATTGGATCAAGTCGGTTAAGCCAATAGCCCAAGCCATGCCAATGAGCGAGAAAGTTTTGAATTAGTGCAAAACTCTTGCAAGTCTGCTTATAAAAACCAACTTTGAATGGATAAGCTATAGGCGAGCCCCCTGTTAATGGGCAAGGGTCTCATGAAGGAACAAGCACCAATGGAACGGAATGAGCTCGCTGGCTAAATTTGATCAGGGCTCCAAAGCCTGTGACTGGAGGCTTTATCTTTCCCGGCTCGGATGAAAACGCTGAATCACGGAACGAATGCTAAGGCACAAAGGTCCTGATTTTTCCATCTTCTTCCCAGGATGGGTCATAAGGAAAAGCAGATCCTGTAATTTTCCATTGTTGCCCAACTCTGGTCAGGCGCTGTATCAACAGCCCGTTTGGCGTGTCTTCGCCTCCGGCAGCCGGGTCACTCTCCATTTTTATTTTTAATTCCACGTTGTCGTCATCAACTGTTTTTTTGGCGAAGATTTGCAATCCTTTGAAGAGGGGTGCCAGCAATAGTTGTTGTTCTTCAAATTCCTTTTTAAAGGAGGGGTCCTGGGTCAGATTCTCGAGCAGGTCAATGGCCATCCCATTTGTGACCATCTCGTAATTGCCTTTCATCATGGCGTAGGTCATCGATTGTATGCCAGCTTCCGGGGTGCGGTAGCCGCCAAAAGCCAGTTCAGCTTTTGAGATATAAACTCCGGGAGTAAACAATTTCATTGGAACGGGCTGCTGGGCCGGAGCGGCATTGGTTGGAGCCGCCACTTTCACGGATTTCTCTCTGAATTCTTCGAGAGATTTCTGCAGTTTGCTAACTTCGTCGCGCAGTTGAACGACCTCCTGTCTGCTGAATTGCAGCCTGCGCAGCTCCCGGTCTTTTACCTGCGAAGCCTTCAACATTTTCTCATAGTCCGACTTCGCATTCTGCTTTTCGATGCGGGTCGCGTCGTTTTCTGCTGAGAGCCGCTTTAACTGCGGATGCTCCGCTAAATAAACGCCCAGGCCTGCGAGCAGCGCCGCAAGTAAAACCGCGCCAAAGGTTTTTGTGTTGAACCAGCTCATGATGTCGAATCCCGAGGCTAGTTAAACCGATTATTTGACCGGGAACAACTACCGAAAAGTTTCCACTGGAGAATCCTCTTCCCATTTAGCGTTGAAGATTAAAGCGATTTTCCATTCAGTGCTCCGTCTTCTCACTCACCTGATCTGCGCCGGTTTTTGAATCATCAACGCGGCAGTGCTCTTCGTGGAGTTGAAATCCACTTCGATTTTTAAGTCCATGGTGTCGTCCAAAACGATTTTGCGGGCCAGAATTCGCATCCCATGAAATCCAGTCGAAAAATATTTCCTGGTTCATCGAGAACAGGCAACTGGTCTCAGAGTGCGCATCAGCTCATGTAATTCCGTTAATTAGTGCATGGGGGCGAGTCGACTCCATTCGCTTAATCGTGATGGAACGGAATTCTTTCTTTGTCCAGTTTGTTGGCCTGCGGGTACTCTATGTTGAGTGAACGAACAAACAGACCAGCAGCTGTTGAAAGAGTACGCCACCGCGCAGTCGGACTCCGCCTTTGCAGAGTTGGTGCGGCGGCATGTGGATCTGGTTTATTCTGCCGCGCGACGGATGGTTTGCGACGATCATCTGGCGAAGGATGTGACCCAGGGAGTTTTCCTGGCGCTCGCCCAGAGTTCCTATGAATTGACGAATCGACCTGTTCTCGACGGGTGGTTGCACCGAACCGCACAGAACCTCTCATCCAAATTGGTCCGGACCGAAGTAAGGCGTCGCGTGCGTGAACAGGAGGCCGTCACCATGAAAGAAATCTTTACTGGAGAACCGAACACCAAATGGGAGCAGATCGCTCCGCAACTCGATGCAGCCCTGGGGGAGTTGAGTGAAACGGACCGCGGGGCGATTTTGTTGCGGTATTTCGAAAACAAATCGGCACGGGAGATTGCGGCACAATTTGGAATTAGTGAAGAGGCGGCGCACAAGAGGACGACGCGCTCGGTCCAGCGATTGCGAGATTTTTTTGCCAGGCGCGGGGTAACGGTGGGGGCGAGCGGGTTGGTGGCATTGGTCGCGGAAAATGGGATGCAGGCTGCACCGGCAGGATTAGCAGGAGCGGTTTCAACAGCGGTGGCGGTGGCCAGTGTTTCGGCAGCGGCGACCACGGTGGTTTCGGTTGGGGGTTTAAAAATTATGACTACTTCATTATTGAAATTCGTTTTGGTGGGATTGGCAGCAGTGGCTGCGTCGATGGTGATCGTGATTCAACAGAATAAATCGGTGGAATTGCACCAGGAAATACAAAACCTGCATGCGCAGATTAAAAAATCGGAAGCCACAACTGCCGATCTCGCTGACCAATTGAAGGTTGCCCGACGACCCGTGCCGAGCTCTGGCAATCCAGCGGAGTTGCTGCAATTGCGAAACGAGGTGGGAAAGTTAAGGGCTGAAATGAAAGCCCATGAAACCGCGCAGGCGACCAAAATGCGAATGCAGTCGGAGCAGTCTGATGCGAATGCCATGGCGCTCACCGAGGCGAATAACCGGAATGTTTGTATTAATAATCTGAGGCAGATTGATGGGGCAGTTCAGCAATGGGCTTTGGAAAACAAGAAGTCTGTAAAAGATGCCGGGCCTCGGCCTGATGAAATCGCGAATTACTTCCCAAAAAATAAAGCGTTTACTTGTCCTTCTGGTGGCAGTTATGTGATTGGCGAAATTGTTTCAGGGCCGAGCTGCAGTTTGCACGGGAACCTTTCCGTATTGACGCAGAAGCAGAATTTGGGGAAGTGATCCAAAGACCGGGAAACGGGGAGACAGGCGGCAGACCGGGTTGCATTTTGGGTAATTGCATCTCTTGAGAGGGTTCTACTGTTTTTTTAACCTGGTCTACGCTTCGTTCGACCGGCTCCAGGAAAAATGCTTTCAGCGGTTCTACGACAGCACCGCTGGACCCCATTTACTTGATGAGACTCAGCATTCAGAGACCTTTCTGGCCCCTCCCGGCAATGTTTCCATGAATTTCTCTCAGCATTTTCCCGTCTTTACAGTACGATCCCAAACAGCGACCATAAGCCCACTTGCCCATGACTATCAGCATCTATCCGAAGGTGCGTGCCTGCCTGTTGGCTTTTTTGATATCGCCAATCCTTAGCGTGGGGTTCTCGACGACTGGGCAAGCCGCTGACGATCCCGCTTTTAAACCCGAACATAAAAAGCACTGGTCTTTTCAACCCATTGTTCACACTGAAGTTCCATCATCCAGTTCCAGGTGGATTCAAACTCCGGTCGATGCCTTCGTGCTTCAAAAATTAACCGGCGCTGGAATAACTCCTTCTGGCCGTGCCGATAAAGTGACTCTTCTCCGTCGAGCGTACATGGATTTGATCGGGCTGCCGCCAACACCCGAGCAGGTGGACGCTTTTGTGAAGGACGATTCCAAAAGTGCCTTCGCCAAAGTGGTGGATCAACTTTTGGCGTCGCCAGGATATGGGGAACGCTGGGGACGGCACTGGCTCGACCTGGCCCGCTTTGCTGAAAGTGAAGGTTTTAAGGAAGACGAGACCCGTCCCAATATTTGGAGATACAGGGATTACGTTATCAAGTCGTTCAACGACGACAAACCGTATGACCGTTTTGTCCAGGAACAAATCGCTGGTGACGAACTTTGGCCGGACGATCCTGACATCCAGATTGCTACCGCGTTTAACCGCCACTATCCGGATGAGCACAATGCGAGAAACCTGCTGCAGCGCCGACAGGAAATCCTCAACGACATCACAGACACGACTGGCGCGGTGTTTGCAGGATTAACCTTCGGCTGCGCACGATGCCACAACCACAAGTTCGACCCCATTCTGCAAAGCGATTACTATCGACTGCAGGCCTTCTTCGCCAACGTGCGCGCGGCGGATAATATTCCACTCCTGAAACCGGAGGAGCTGAAGAAATATGAAGAACGCCTTGGCAAGTGGGAAGAGGCTACCAAATCGATCCGGGACGAAATGGAATCGATCGAAGCGCCGAAAAGAAAAGAAATAGAAAAAGATCTGTTTGATAAATACCCCGCGGAAATCCAGGAGGCGTTAAAAAAGCCCGCATCGGATCGCAGCTCAATGGATTGGTTGATGTATCACAAAGCGAGACAGTATCTGGATCCACAGGCTTACCTCTATGTGGCTCCAACTTCCGCAGTGGTGGGCAAACTCAAGGGAGAAGAGAAGAAACGTTGGGAGGAGCTGAACGCGGAGTTAAGTAAATTCAAAGATTTGCATCCCGGTAAACTTCCATTGGGCAGCGCAATTACCGACGCAAATGACCACGCGCCGACCACTGCGGTTTTGAAGGGTGGGGCTTATGACCGGCCCAAAGAAGAAGTGGCGCCTGGTTTTCTGAAAATTCTGAACTATGGAGACGCGAAGATAACCAAGCCTAAACAAGAGAACTCCACCGGCCGACGTGCCGCGCTGGCTTCCATTTTGACGGATCCTGCCAATCCACTTCCAGCCCGGGTGATGGTGAATCGTATTTGGCAATACCACTTTGGAAGAGGCATTGTCGCGACGGCGAGTGATTTCGGCCTGAAAGGCGAACTTCCAAGCCATCCTGAACTGCTCGATTATTTGGCCACAGAATTTGTTAAACAGGGCTGGAGCATTAAATCGATGCACCGGTTGATTATGAATTCCAGCGCCTACCAACAGAAAAGCGAATATGTGGCAGAAGCAGCGAAGGTGGATCCGGATGACAAATTATTGTGGCATTATCCGCGGCATCGCCTGGAAGCGGAAGGGATACGAGATTCAGCCTTGCTGGTTAGCGGGTTGTTGAACCAAAAGGCTGGCGGGCCGAGCGTCTTCCCTGAATTGCCGAGCGGCTTGAAACCTCGCGGTGGCTGGACCCTGACCAAAGAGGAAGAGGAAAGAAACCGCCGCAGCATTTACATATTTGTGCGTCGAAACACCCGGTACCCGATGTTTGAAGCATTTGATTCCCCGGACTCCCACGAAAGCTGTCCGCGGCGCAATACCACCACCAATCCAGCGCAGGCGCTGGCCATGATGAACAGCAAGCTGGCGCTCGACTGGGCCGCAGCGTTTGCCAAAAGAGTGGAAGCGTCGGCTGGCACGGATCGAAACAAACAAATTGATACTGCGTTCCGGATGGCGCTTTCGCGCAAGCCAGACAGCGAAGAACGTCAGATGGTGGAAAAGTTCATGGAATCCCAATTGGTGCTGGTGAAAGAACGGGTGGCCAGAGGCGAAAAAATTACATCCGGTGAGGCGACGTCGCTCTCTGATGATTCGGTGAGTGAAGCAGTGCTGGTTGATTTCTGCCACATGCTTTTGAATGCCAACGAATTTGTTTACGTGAATTGATGAATCCAATACCGCATCGCATAGCCGCTCACAGCCGACGGGAATTTCTGCAAAAGGCAGGTGCAGGATTCGGTGGTCTGGCGTTGAGCTATTTGTTGTCGCGAGACTCGGCACTGGCAGAATCGGTCGCGGTCAGTCCGCTGGATCCATTAGCTCCAAAGAAGCCTCATCACACCGCAAAAGCAAAATCGGTCATCTTCCTTTTCATGGAAGGGGGTCCAAGCCACATCGATCTATTTGATCCAAAACCGGCGCTTGATAAATTGGCAGGGCAACCGATGCCCGAGTCGTTTGGGCGTCCGCTGACTGCAATGGGGACGGCGAACAATACGCTGATGGCTTCACAGCGGAAATGGAAGCAGCACGGAAAAAGCGGCATTTGGGTTTCCGACTGGCTTCCGAACGTGGCTGAACATGTCGATGACATGGCAGTCATTCGTTCCTGTTGGGCGGATGGACTGAACCACGTTGGATCCGTCTGCCAAATGAATACGGGCGATATCCTGGCGGGGAGGCCTTCGCTTGGTGCCTGGGCGACTTATGGGTTGGGATCTGCCAATGAAAATCTTCCTGCGTTTGTGATCATGTCGGATGGGGCTGATCCAGTGGGCGGGCCGAAGAACAGGAGTTCCGGCTTCCTGCCTGCCACTTACCAGGGAAGCATGTTTCGGAATGACGGCACGCCGATCTTTCATCTCGCGCCACCACCGACGGTCGGAGACAAGCAACAACGCAATAAATTGGATTTGCTCAAGGAGCTGAACCAGCACTTTTCGAAAGGAAAAGAAGAAGACACAGAACTGGCAGCGCGACTGAACTCTTACGAATTGGCCTACAGAATGCAGGCGGCCGCACCTGAAG
>JAQGOY010000036.1 GCA_028293375.1 Verrucomicrobiales bacterium
CCCGCGCGAGGGCCTTTGATGTATGGCCCAAGGCCTGCATAGCATGGCGTTCTTCCATGCCCAAAATCTTCGCACGTTCAGCCCACGAATACCGGAAGGAGTGGAGCGAAATACCGCTGATCCCTAATGTTGCAATACGCTTGGCAAACAATTTTGCGCGGTGCTTTTCATGCAGCCGTGCAAGGCGTGGGAAAAGGTAGCCGGTTTTGGGTAACGTTCGCAGAATTTCGGCAGCTTCCGCGCCAAAGGAAATGATGACGGGCACGCCCGTTTTCTTGCGGTTGAATGCTATCGATTGGGATTGCCAGTCCACGTCGTCAGCGGTCAACGCCGCAACATCGGATTGCGAACCGCCTAAGTGCCACAGGAGGCGCAAATAGGCGTTCATTTCCGGGTTCTTTTCCCGAGCAATGATTCTTTGATATTCCTCAAAAGTGACAGCGCGTTTTTCCTTATGCTTCACTGTCGGCCATTGCAGCCTGGGCAGAACTGCCCAAGGTAACCATTGCATTCCAAGGGCAAAATTATGGAAGCGGCGCAAATAGACATTCGTGGAAACGGTGCCTTTTTGTAAAACCGCAAGGAAATGCTCTGATTTGGTTTCGAGCAATTTACGGTCACGCATTAAATCAAATGCCGGGTCTTTGATCGCCATTTCGTAGCGTTCTTTGGTCGGCCCGGTTTTCATCGATGCCATTTTTTGCATGACATCGGCCCAGCTTCTACCGACTAGGGAAGGGTCGCTATGCTGCAAATAGACCTGCGCGATTTGCAGGTTCATTTCCACATGCTGGACGGCTTCGTTTTTTATCCCAAGCAAACGCTCGGCTTCTCCGGCATTATTGGTGCCGAGGCTTTCTCGTTTTTTGGTGTGAGTATCGACGATGTAATAGGTATCGCGGATGCCGCGAAACATGAGACGGTAACGCTTCATAGTTTTATGAGCGTAATGAAGGTGCGGGCAGATCGGTTAGGGGGTAGTAGGGGAGTTCCAACGGAATTCTAACGGGTTTCTAGCCGATTAGTTTTTTTGGTGTCCGTTTTGGTGTCCACTGCTACCGCTTCCTCTCCAACTCCTTGTGTTCCAACACTTGGTGAATGGAGCCAGTTGTCGGGATTGAACCGACGACCCACGCTTTACGAAAGCGTTGCTCTACCACTGAGCTAAACTGGCCACTTTTCACCCGTAACCTAGCTATGTTCAAAACCGTGTGGCAAGAAAAAAGGCGTTTCCATTCCCGTCAGCACTCCGCACCTCTCGATTGCCCGGTTATAAAAACATTTGAAAATCGGACTTTTGCTGGAATCATTCCTAATCCATGAACGGTTACCATTCCTACCAGAATTTGCCTCCCCTGGCTGGCCTCTGCACCCTGGAGCAGGCTGCCGCTCCCGGCCTATCCATCGAAGACTGCGTTCAACGACTCAAGCGCTACCACTATTCCTTCAAACGCCTGCACGAAATATTCCTTTCGCGCCTGACCGCAGAGCCTGTTTATGAACTGAAGATGGCGTTCAGCCTGCACGCTCATCTCTGCTCCGAGCACGCCACCGCCTTGCGCGTCAGGGTGGGGGAAATGCGCGAACCTCCCCTGGGCCTCGATGCTGTCCCTCACCCCGCCTTGGAAATTCTTTTCGACGAAATCCGCTCTGCTCCCTTTACCACCGATCTGATTCATGGGATTTACGAAGTTGCGTTGCCCGCACTCAAGGAGGCCCTGCTCAAGCACCTCAGCGCTACCAATCCCCTGGCCGATCATCCTTCTGTCCGGCTCTGCCGTTTCGCCCTGCTGGAGTTGGAGCAAATGATCGAATTTGGCCGGGCTTGTTCCAGCCAACTTATTTCTTTGGAGAAACGGATCGAACTTACGCCGTGGAGCGTTCTGCTCGACGACTGCCTCAAGCACGCCAAAGGTCTAGACGGCGCAAGCGATAACAGCATTCCTCTCCAACCTTTGTCCCGGCTCCATTCCGCCAAACCTTTTGTTTACGACAAAGTTCCAAAACGCGATTCACGTTTCGCTGATCCCTACAACATGGGAGTTAATGCCGAGGTCTTTCTCTACGATGAAAGTTTTCCGCCTGACCCAAAAACCTTGATGATGTTTTACAAACGTCTTCGCGAGATCGATGTCCCTGAAATGATGGCCAGCATCATCATCGAAACCCCAGGCAAACCGTGGGGATACTATCGCGACATGACCCGTCAGCTCTGGGACGAGGCCCGGCATGCCATGATGGGAGAGGTCGGTTTCGTCGCGCTAGGTGTCGATTGGACGAAAGTCATGGTCAACTTCACCTGGTCACTGGCCTTGAACACTCAGTTGAAACCCATCGAACGTCACGCGGTATTGTATTTTATCGAACAGGGCTTGATGTCAAAAACTGGAAAACGTTTTGAATGGGAAGTTGGGCTCGCTTCCACCAATCCACTGGCGGGCCTGTTTCAGGATTATGACTGGGCTGATGAAGTCCTCCACGCCCGGATTGGAAGGGATTGGTATCTCAAAGAATTCAAGGACGCCCGCGAAGGCGTCCGATACGGCGACGAATGCTGGTCAAAGGTCCTGATGGGCTGGTCCGAATGGCGGGAGCAGGGACTCACCGCGCATCGAAACTGGTGGCCGGACCTCTACCGGGAAGCGTGCGAAAAATGGGGCATGGAGCCCGATGCCCGCGTTCTGGCTTTCAATACGACCTACGAAGCCATTCGCGCCGATCTAAAAAATCTCTCCGCATCGGCCTAGTTCGGTTGCGCAACCATCAACACATGGTAGAACAATAAGGTGAGTTTACGAGACACAGAGGAATTAAAAGAAGTTATAGCCATTCATGGCGCGCGCGAACATAACCTGAAGAACATTTCCCTGACCATTCCCAGGAATAAATTCGTGGTCGTCACCGGCGTCAGCGGCTCAGGAAAGAGCACTTTGGCTTTCGATCTCCTGTTCGCGGAAGGTCAGCGCCGGTTCCTCGATTCCATGAATGTCTATGCGCGTCAGTTCGTCGAGCAAATGTCGCGGCCGGATGTCGATCTCATCACTGGTATTCCTCCCACCGTGAGCATCGAGCAGCGAAATTCTCGTGGTGGCGGAAAAAGCACCGTCGCTACCGTTACCGAAATTTATCATTTTTTCCGGTTGCTCTATTCCAAGCTGGGCACTCAGTTTTGCCCAAAATGTGATCTCCCCGTGCAGCCACAAACCACGGATGCCATCGTTACCGGCCTGCTCAAACAGCTCGCCAAATCCAAAACTCTCCATCTGCTTGCTCCCGTGGTGCGCAACCGCAAAGGTTTCCATTCCGAAGTCGCACAGTGGGCCGTCAAGAACGGCTACCCACAAATCCGTGCCGATGGCGCTCTCCTCAATTCCAAAGACTCTTTGCGCCTCGACCGTTTCAAAGAACACGATGTGGAAATCGTCCTGGCTTCTTTGGACAAAACCACCACGCGCGATTCTCTTTTATCTGTCGTTACAGCCGGACTCAAAATCGGCAGTGGCGCCGTTTACACCCTCGATACCAAAGGGTCTCTCTCCATTTTCTCCACTCAGAACGCCTGCCCAAAATGCCAGACTTCTTTCCCGGTGCTGGATCCCAAACTTTTTAGTTACAACTCCTCCCAGGGCTGGTGCCCGGAATGCCGCGGATTTGGCGAATTGTTTTATCTGCCCGATGTGGATCGCGGAGCTAATGCCGATTCCATTGAGGAATCGTGGTTCAATTGGCAGGAAGGAAAACGTGAACTTTGTCCCCAGTGCCTCGGTGCCCGGCTCCGTCCCGAAACCCGTGCTGTTCGCTTGTTCTGCTCCAAACATTTAACCGTGGGCCAATCCAAAGACTGGTGCGGAGTTGGGCCCACCATCGTCGAATTATGCGCTTTAAGCATCGATGACGTGGCTCAGTTTTTTCAAAAACTCGATTTTGAAGGACGATCCGCCGAAGTCGCGCGTGACATGCTTCCCGAAATCAATACCCGCCTCCATTTTCTCCAGGAAGTCGGCCTCGGCTACATGCAACTCGGTCGCGGAGCCACCACTCTCTCGGGGGGCGAAGCTCAGCGCATTCGTCTCGCGGCTCAATTGGGTTCCAATTTAAGCGGCGTCCTCTACGTTCTCGATGAACCCACCATCGGCCTTCACGCCCGCGATAACGATCAATTGCTCAACGCCCTGCAACTCCTCAAAAATCGCGGCAACTCGCTCGTCGTCGTGGAGCACGACGAGGAAACCATGCGCAGGTCGGACTGGATTATCGACCTCGGCCCCGGCGCGGGTGTTCTTGGCGGAACAGTCATCGCCGAAGGAACTCATCGACAGATCTCCGCCAACCCTGATTCCACCACCGGTCGCCTTCTGCATAGCATCAAAAAATATCCGACTCGTGGAACTCGCCGGCCCGTCGATGTGAAGCGGCGTGGCAAAAATCAATCGCCATTTCTCATGCTCCGTGGCGCTGACATCCACAATCTGAAAAACGTCACCGCCTCCATTCCTCTCAATCGCTTTGTTTCGGTCACGGGCGTGAGCGGTTCTGGAAAAAGCACGCTTATTCGCGAATGCCTTTTGCCTCTCTTGCAATCACATCTGAAAAAGGAAAAGGCAAACTTCGGCAAAATGGAGCTGGCAGGATTTGAATCCCTCGTTCACGTCCACGAAGTCGATCAATCTCCCATCGGCCGCACCTCCCGCTCCACCCCCGCCACCTATGTGGGCTTTTTCGACGACATCCGCAACGTTTTTGCCCAGACCCCCGACGCGAAAATGCGCGGCTACACCAGCAGCAGGTTCTCCTTCAACAGCGCTCAGGGCAGATGCCCCGATTGCGAAGGCGCTGGCACCATCAAGATGGAAATGAACTTTCTTCCCCCGGCTTACGTCCTCTGCGAATCATGCCAGGGCAAGCGCTTCAATCCCGAGACGCTACAGATTACCTACAAAGATAAGAATATTGCCGAGGTGCTCGACCTCAGCGTGGCCGAAGCGTTGCAATTCTTCGCTGTACACACCAAAATAGCCCGTCCTCTGCAGGCGCTTGTGGACACCGGTCTTCACTATTTGAAAATCGGTCAGCGTAGCCCCACCTTGAGCGGCGGTGAGGCCCAGCGTCTCAAATTGGTTACTCATCTCCTCACCGGTTTAAGACCCGCCGAATTTTCCCGAAAAAAATTCGCACCCGCCATTTTCATTTTGGAAGAACCCACCATCGGTCTTCACATGGCCGATGTTCAAAAATTGGTCGAAGTGATCCAACGCCTGGTGGACGCGGGACATTCTGTGGTTGTTATCGAGCATAATCTTGATCTGGTGGCCGAATCGGATTGGGTGATCGATCTGGGGCCTGAGGGAGGGCAGGGGGGCGGGGAGATCGTCATTGTCGGCACTCCGGAGGAAGTCTGCCAGGAACCTGCCAGCCATACGGGGCGCTATCTGCTGAAACAAATGACGAACGTATGAACTATCCTTATGAGGAGATTGTGGAGGGCGAAACCATTCTTCGTATTCCTCCGGACGAGCGTCACGAACTGATATGTGATCGCCTGCACGAATTTTTAGCTGCTGCTCTGCTTGATAATCAGGTCTCTCGAATTCTTCCCCGACGTTCGATTATTCAAATCTCGACTGGAACCATGGTTCGTCCCGACCTCGCCCTCATAACCGCCGCCAGCGGTAAACCGTGGCTGGTGGCTGAAATCATCAATTCCCACGACCACAAAGCCGATACTGTCATTAAAAAAACGAGCTACGAAAACTGTAATATTCCGCGACTTTGGATGGTCGATGCTCGCTACGATAATGTGGAGATTTACCAGGGAGGTCCTTATGGTCTGGCCTTAAAATCAATTTTGGCCGGTGAGGATAGAGTAAAGGAATCTTTACTTCCCAAACTCTCATTCTCCATCCGCGAGTTATTTGCGAAAAATCCTCCCCCTAACCGTTGAAGGCGAGCAAGCATCCCATGGATAAGGGCAGCCCCCCCTCATTTTTTTAGGGCCAAAAAGCCCTATTTATAACCTTAGAGAAATTTTTGCCGCCTCTTGGTCAGTGGCCTAGAAAAACAGGAAAAGTCCTGCTTTTTCTCAATATTGACTTCATTTTGCTCCTTGTTCATTGAGGAGAATGGGGCCTTTATACCCGGTGGCCCCTAATGAAAATTCTTATAGCGTAAATGGTATCTCTTCTGCTAAGGTCCATTTGCGAGAAGTCGTCGGCAATAAGTGGACAGTGTCGTACTCATATAACCGCTGGCGACTAAGTCCACCTCGCATGTTTGATAACCATACTAAAGCACCTATGAAAATTCATTCCTCACGCAAGATGGGTTTCACCCTCGTTGAAATCATGATCGTTGTGGCGATCATCGGCCTTCTGGCAGCCATCGCTATTCCTAACTTTGTGCGCGCTCGCACCAAGGCCCAGGAAAATGCCTGCATCAACAACCTTCGCCAAATTGACGGCGCCATCCAACAATGGGCTCTTGAGAACAAAAAGGGCACCAATGCCGCTGTGACCCATACCGATATCACCGGTTTCCTGAAGACTCCTCCTACCTGCCCAGCTGGTGGAACCTCCTTTGCCCACGACTACACTCTGAGCACCGTTGCAACTACTCCTCTCTGTGCTGTTGTTGCCACTCATACCCTTCCCTGATTTAATTTCATTACCCCAAAAGCCCGGGCTAAAACCCGGGCTTTTTATTGTCTATAGGGCCTAATTCTGTCTTGAGGCCTGGTACTTTTCCTGCTATTCTTAAATTTGCGGACGATCAGTGGCAATCTGTGAACACATTTGTACTCATTATAATTCAGCCCTGATCGAGTTCACTCCGCGTTCAACAAAACGCAAAATATATGAAAATGATGAAAACTCGTAAGTCTGGGTTTACCCTTGTCGAAATTATGATCGTTGTCGCAATCATCGGATTGCTGGCAGCCATCGCTATTCCTAACTTTGTGCGCGCTCGCACCAAGGCTCAGGAAAATGCTTGTATCAACAACCTTCGCCAAATTGATGGCGCAGTTCAGCAATGGGCTTTGGAAAATAAAAAAGGAACCAACGCTGCTGTAACTCACAGTGATATCACCGGTTTCCTCAAGACTCCTCCTACCTGCCCCGCTGGTGGAGTTTCCTTCGCCGCTGACTACACCCTCAGCACCGTTTCTACTCCTGTTGTTTGCGCAGTTGTGGCCACCCACACCTTGCCCTGATTTCAGGTCCTAATGTGATTTCGCAAAGACCGGGACTTCCGTCCCGGTCTTTTTTGCGCCCGCACCCGACAACCAATCACCCAGTAATCGTTCAGTCTTTTCGCGGTTCCGCCCAAGCACTCCCTGATGCTCCAAACCCCAAACTCAAGGGCCAAAACCAAATCGCCAATCCCGGGCAAATAGTGAACGGCTCTCTCGAAACAAAATCTCCCGTGATACCGTTTGAAAAAGGTTTTACTTTGCTTCTCTAGAGAGCTAAACCTTCGCCCCTCTGTTTTTTTCAAATGAATGATTCACATCTCTTGCAGGTAGCCCGGGAACTAAAGATTCGGCCCCAACAAGTTCTTGCCACTGCCAAGTTGTTGGCCGAAGGAGCCACTGTCCCCTTCATCTCAAGGTACCGAAAAGAAGCCACCGGTTTGCTGGATGAGGTCGCCGTCGCTGCCATTCGCGACAGGTTGACTCAACTCGCCGAATTGCAATCTCGACGCGAGTCCATCATCGCTTCCCTCCAGGAACGATCTCTTCTTACGGATGACTTAAAGAAATCAATCTTTGAAGCCGAAACGCTTACCGCTCTGGAAGATCTCTATCTCCCGTTCCGCCCGAAGCGTCGCACTCGAGCCACTATCGCCAAAGAAGCTGGTCTCGAACCTCTCGCCGAAATGATTTTTGCTCAAAACGAAAAGCTCGATCCCAAGGCTGAGGCGGCAGCGTTCATCAACAAAGAAAAGGGGATTGAGACGGCAGACCAGGCCCTCGCTGGCAGTCGGGATATCATCGCTGAAATGGTTAATGACGACCGGTTGGTCAGGGAAAAACTACGCGAGGTCTATCAAAAGCAATCCACTATTCGTTCAAAAGTATTGGAGGAAAAGAAGGAAGCGGGAATCAAATTCAAGGATTACTACGACTGGAGTGAGCCAGTCGCTTCGGTTCCTTCGCACCGCCTCTTGGCGATGAGGCGCGGTGAAACAGAAGGGGTCCTTTTGGTTCGCATGCATCCCCCTGAGGAATCTGCGGTCGGACTGCTGGAATCCATCGTGGTAAAAAATGCTTCTTCGAGCGGTCTCCAGGTTCGTCTTGCAGCTCAGGATTGTTATAAGCGCCTTCTTTGCTTCGCCCTGGAGGGTGAGTTGAGGATAGATTCCAAACGCAAAGCCGACGAGGAAGCCATTCGAGTATTCGCCGATAACATTCGCGAACTTCTGCTTGGATCTCCGTTGGGACAAAAAAATGTCATCGCCATTGACCCGGGCTTTCGCACCGGCTGCAAAGTGGTCTGCCTGGATAAGCAGGGGAAGCTGCTGCACAATACCGTTATTTATCCCACCACCGGAACGGGCTCCGCCGTGGAATCGGCCGCAGAATTGAAGGCGCTCTGCGTAAAATATCAGATCGAGGCCATCGCTATTGGAAACGGCACGGCTGGCAGGGAGACGGAGGCCTTTGTTCGCAAAATTGGACTGCCCGCCTCGATAATGGTGGTCATGGTCAATGAAAGCGGAGCCTCCATATACTCGGCCAGCGATGTGGCACGTGAAGAATTTCCGGATCAGGATCTGACCGTTCGCGGCGCTGTCTCCATCGGAAGGCGTTTGCAGGACCCTCTTGCAGAACTCGTGAAGATTGATCCGAAATCGATCGGTGTCGGCCAATACCAGCATGACGTGGATCAATCCGCTTTGAAAAAGACGCTGGATGATGTCGTCATGAGTTGCGTCAACGGAGTTGGAGTGGAACTCAATAGTGCGAGCAAGCAATTGCTCACCTACGTTTCCGGCATAGGACCCCAGATCGCCGTAAACATTGTTAATCATCGCAATGCCAATGGCCCGTTTAAAAGCAGAAACGAATTGCTAAAAGTGCCGAGGCTTGGCCCCAAGGCTTTTGAGCAGGCCGCAGGTTTCCTGCGAATACGGGATGCCGAGAATCCCCTGGATGCCAGCGCGGTCCACCCGGAATCTTATCCGCTCGTGAACGCGATGGCCCACGATGCAGGTTGTTCCGTTCGCCAATTGATTACCACAGACGCCCGCAAAAAAATAAAACTGGAAAAATACGTTTCAGACACGGTCGGCCTGCCTACCTTGAATGATATTCTTTCCGAGCTTGCCAGGCCCGGACGCGATCCCCGACAGGTTTTCGAAGCCTTTCAATTCAAATCCGGGGTGGATAAAATCGAGGATTTACAGCCAGGAATGAAGCTCCCGGGCATCGTGACCAACGTCACCGCGTTTGGGGCCTTCGTGGATATCGGTGTTCACCAGGATGGCCTGGTGCATATTAGTCAAATTGCAGATCAATTTGTCAAAAACCCGAGCGATGTGCTGAAAGTACAACAAAAAGTGACTGTAACCGTGGTCGAGGTCGATCCTCTGCGCAAGCGCATTGCTCTCAGCATGAAATCCAACCCGGAAATTGGACCGGCCCGAGCCAATGGACCGGAAGTGCGAGGGCCGCGCCCGGCGGCCAGGCCGTCTACTCCTCCTCCAAAACAATCCTTTGGCGGGGACTGGTTTTCCCAAGCCGTGTCCAAGGGAAAAAAATAGCCCTCTGACCCATGAGCAACACTCCTCCCATTCTTCGAGTGCAAAATCTGTCCATTCAACGGGACGGAATTCTGATTCTTGACAGGCTCGAATGGACCGTGAATCGGGGGGAACATTGGATATTGATGGGATCCAATGGATCGGGGAAAACGTCCTTGTTAAGCGCTCTGACCGGTTATTTTTCACCAACCGAAGGAGATATTGATCTGCTCGGGGAACGATTCGGCGAATCAGACTGGCGTGAACTGAGAACTGCCATTGGAATCGTCAGCTCAGGCCTTCGGCAAATGATGGCTGACTCGGAACCGGCCCTCTACTCGGTGGTGAGCGGAAAATATGCGATCATCGATTACTGGGGCCAGCCCAAAAGAAAAGACCTCCTGGAAGCTCGCCGACTGTTGAAACTCGTCGAAGCTGACTATCTTGCCGATAGGCCATGGGCGGTGCTATCACAGGGAGAACGACAAAGGGTTCTCATTGCCCGCGCGCTGATGTCCAATCCGAAACTCCTGATACTCGACGAGCCTTGCGCGGGGCTTGATCCCGTCGCTAGGGAGACTTTTCTTCAGTTCCTGGAAAAGCTCGGCCGCAGCCGCCACTCTCCCGCACTGATCCTGGTCACTCATCATGTGGAGGAAATTATGCCGGTTTTCTCGCATATTCTTTTTCTGAAAGCGGGCAAGGTAATCACGCAGGGCACGGTTCGAACCAGTTTGAATTCAAGGAACTTGAGCAGCACCTTTGGTGCGTCCGTCTCCCTCCGTCGAAAGGGAACCCGATACCTGCTGGAAGCGGGAACTTCAGGTACACGTCGGAATCTGTGTTGCTGAAAACTGTTTTTGCTTCATCCTTAACTCTGCCAATGGCTAAATCAAAATTTATTACGCTCGGGAACGACCTCGAAATTCCTATTCTCTACGAAGACAGGAATGTTCTGGCGATCGATAAACCCATTGGCTGGATGCTGGCCCCGGACGATTGGGTGAATACTTCAAGAAATCTCCAACTCGCCCTTGAATCCTCACTGGGTAACAGGGATTTCTGGGCGCAAAGTCGCAATATCAATTTTATGCGCTACATCCACAGGCTGGATGCGGACACCAGTGGTGTTCTGCTTCTGGCACGGAGCGCGGGCGCATTGACCGTTTTAAGCGCGCTTTTTGAAACTCGTGAAGTTGAAAAAAGGTACCTCCTGGTGGTGGAAGGTGTTCCAAAATCTCAGGCCTGGGAATGCAATGAACCATTGGCCCCAGATCCGAAAGTGCGTGGTCGAATGATAGTTTCCACCAAGATCGGAAAGCCTTCCGTCACTCGGTTCCGGGTCCTCGAATCAAAGCCGGGCAGGTCGCTGATAGAAGCCTATCCTCTCACCGGTCGCACCCACCAAATTCGCATGCACATGCTCGCCTCGGGTTTTCCCATCCTCGGTGACGGATTATACGGAATACCTAAAGAGAAAAATGCGATGAGCCTTCGCGCGGTTTTCCTGGCTTATCAGGACCCGTTTCAAAAGAAAAAAATCTTTATTACCGCAAGGACAGAGGAGTTCATCACTCAACACGGGTTTACGCATAAGTATTCGTCGAGAACGCCAGCGCCTTGATAACGAAGGAAAATCAAGTGCAAATCACATCCCGAAGCTATTCCGGAACCGGGTCGCATTTTGCCCGCAAAGCTCGGATGTTTGCTTTACTCGTGAGTATTATTCTTGCCGGTTTTTCCCTTTATTCAGCAGAAACCACCACGCCGGTTAAAGAATCGAGTGAACTGGATAAGCTCTACCAGGTCTATCTGGACGGAACCATCGAGCAGGCGCGCAGAGCTCTTTTGCAATCCATTGCTCTCCTGGAAAAAGAATCCGATAAAAAGGCGGTTGCTCACGCACAATGGCTCAATTATTCGCGACTCCATGTTCTCGAAGAGCGAGCCGAAAACCACGCGCTGGCAGAAGCAAGTTTGCTCAAGGCCCGTTATTGGTTTTTAAGAAAACTGGAGCTTTCCGGAGAGCCGACTGAAAAAGCAATGGAGATCGTCAGAGGGTTTACGGGACCCAAGTGCGCAGAAATCGTCGACCAATTTGACCGGGATCATACCGATAAAAAAGGCCCGAAGTATGTGCGACCGCCCCTGTGATCAGGTTCAGCGAATTCCTGTAGTAGGCGTTTGGCGTTGGGGCATTTTGTCAAATACCTCCAGATCTTTGGTTTGCTTTCCATCGTCCCGCCCCATGCCAATCTGCCGGGCGACTGCTTCTTTCATCATGGCTTGAACCGTTTCGTAACGAGTAAATCCGGTAGGGGCTTGAAAAAGTTGAGGAGAAACCTTTTGCATTGCTGGCTTGAAAGTGTTGAGTGTGATGCCTGGCATACCGCTCCGGGTTTCAACTTTCGAGACCATTCCTTTTGCCTCGGGAAACCTGGTGACAGCATAGGTTGCTTTTGAACCATCGCTACCCGTCACAGCGATCTCGCCCGATACAGGTTGGCCCGCTTGCATCCCTGCATAAGTATAGCGAATAGGCAGGGAAAACGGGGCGTAGGACTGAAGGGCCTCGTTTTGGATAAAACCGCTGTTTTTCTCTGCATCCCAGATGATGCTGATGCCCATGTGTTGCTTTCGTTTGTTATCCAGATTTTTTGGATCAGGTATGAAGAACAATCGGGATCCCTCGCCCGTTAACTCTCCGGAAACAGTCTCAGCTGGGGAACTCGCATGAGTAACTTCGAAAGAGATTCTCTGATGAAAAGATTCGCCATTGGTCAATAAGGATGGAAGAGGGCTTAAAAAAAATTCCTGGCAGGGCAGCAGGTTTACACTGGCGTATTGTTCGGAATTATCCTCCGATTTGTCGGATGCGCAACCTCCTAGCAACGCCGAAGCTAATGCTGCTAACATGCACAATAACCGAATCTTGTTTTTTTTAATCGCTCTCATATTCCTATTCATTTGCCATTGTTCTTCTCTCTTCGA
>JAQGOY010000077.1 GCA_028293375.1 Verrucomicrobiales bacterium
CTGGGACAATACCCGCGTCGCTGAACTCACACCCATGGCCTGGAAAGCTGCTCTCAAATCCTGAAATCACTCACTCAAGGATAACTGGTCAAACTCGGTTGTCCTCACGTGTTGCTCGGGCGGATACTTTGCACCTTTTGTGCTTGGGAAGGGATTTGATCAGGCGCTTTGCGCGTTTGGGATCGCCTTCATCTGTTTTCTTCTCCCCCGGGAGAAGATTTGTTGCCGGTTTTTGGGATTAGTCCTTGCGTCTGGATTCGCCGTGGTTGTTGGGAGTTGGACCATGGCGCTCCGACGGAGCTCAGGGGACTATGTGGGGGGACTGTTTACTATCAGCATTGCGCTCCTCTGGCGCTTGGATGGGCGGTTCGAGTCCGAACCGTTGAGGTTGGTTTTTGGCATGGTTGGATGGAAATTTATTGAAGGGGCGGGGCCTGCGGCCTCGAGGGGGGGAGCCACATTGCTGCAGCGTTGTGGCCCTAGATGTTATCCATACCCGGGCCTGGCTTCGCTCCGAGTCGAGGTTCGACTTCCGTTGGCTGTTGATGAGCCGCCCGCTTTGGGGCTCTCCATTCGTGCTTCGAGCGCTCCATTTTTCTTTTCGTTTTGCCTAAAAACTTGGAGGTTTAGGGAATGCAACCCACGGAACCTGTGCAACGACTTGTTGATCACGCTCAGATGCAGACCCAGGCACTCCTGGACGATGCACAGTTCTGGAATACGGTCCATCGATGGGAACTTTGGGTGATGATCATTGGCATTCCATTGCTGCTGGTCATGTGCGTGGCCATATTTCTAATCCTTAGGGATATTCGAGGAATACTTTTAGCGGCTGCCAGGCGCTTGGAGAAATGACGCTTCTCTCGGGTGTTTGTGTCTCGTGCGTTTTCCAAGAACAAGCAGGTTGTAACTCATCTTTTTTCGGAGTCGGAGATGAAGACGATGTGGGAGCTGTCGGGGGACCAGCAGGGGGCTTCGAGGGTTTCTTTTCCGCCGTAGAGGTAGGCTATTGTTTTCGGCGCGCTCCCCTGTGTTGCCATGAGTTTTAGGGTTACGCGTTGATAAGATACCGGGGTTTTTGGATTGGCATCGTGAGGGTAGGCGAGGTAGACGAGCCATTTGCCATCGGGAGACAAGTGGGGAAACCAGGCGTGATCGAGTTCAAAGGTGAGTTGTTGCGGTGCACTCCCGTCCAGTTTCTTTTTCCATATCTGGCTGGTGCCCGATTTATTGTCGGCGTAGTAGGCGAATTTTTTGTCGGATTCCGCCTGGTTGGCAGGAAGGGTTGCGGTGGATGATCTAACAGGACCGCCATTCACTGAAGTCGTTTGGACCTGGCCTGCTTTTTGGAATAATATTTCCCGGCCATTTTTGCTGAAGCTGGCGGAACCAAGGGTTTCGTCTGCTTCCTGAATCACTTTTCGTTTGCCGGTGGCAATGTCGAGCGTTTCGAGTTTGTTCCCGAATTTTAGATTGGCGTGGCTGATCGGTTTAACTTGTTTGTTGGGGTTCCAATCCGGGGCGACTGGTGTCGAAATGCGAACGTTCCAGACCCTTGCTTCCTGCATGCCATCGGGGTCGTGAGCCAGGACGTAAGGGCCGACCAATACCTCATCCTTAAGATCGGGCAGGGACATGGATCCCATTTCTTCAAACGGTTCGCCAGGGTGGGCGATTCGCATGGTGATGGTTTTGCCAACGCGTTCGAGTTCCATGATGCTTTCACCAAAGTATTGTTTTGGGAAAAAGATTTCCTGTTCAGGGTCGCGCATGTTTTCTCCTTGTTTGGCGCGCCATTGCAGGACGACCAGGCCATCACCATGAACACAGCTATTGATGCTGACGGCGTCGTGGTCTGTGGTTTCGCGGATCATCCAGCCTGTCTTGCGGTGGCCATTCCCTTTTTCGTTGCCAACCATTTCGAAGTTGGCGGTGAGTAGGAAGTCGCCTTTGATCTTTTTGTAGAGGAAATGAAATTCGTCGTGCTTGAACCAGATATTGTATCCGCCGCCCTTGAGAGTGTAGGTCTGTTCTTTTTCGTCGTAGAGTGAGGAGCCTTTATTTTTGGGATTGCCGATGTCTTCGGCGTTGGTGAATTCCCCGACGTTGGCGAGGGAAGTGGCGATGGAAAGGGTGAAGAGGAAAACGAGCAGGGAAATGTGTTTCATGAAACAATGATTTAATCGTGAGAATTCGTGAACCAGATTAGTCGCGAGTGGAATTCGGGAAGGTTAGGCCGACAAAAAGGAGGTGACAAGTGGATAGTAATTTGCCGGGCTGCAGGATTTTAACCGAAATATGGGACACTTTCGGTATACCAGGGGGCAGCATGGCATCGCGCCTTTGGGCCTTCGCTTTTGGAGTGCGTGCAACCTTTGGAGTTCCAGGTGGGGTAGGGTGCGACTTTGTCCCGGTCCTTCGATCAAACTGGTAACGATTTCCACCTTGATGCGTAGTGTCTTGAGGGGCGAGGAGTTTGATCTGGCTTGGACTGAAAAGACGGTTGACACGAAAAACCGAACTCACTAGGGTCTGTCCGTAAATACCGTGCGATAGGCCCCGAATTTACGTTCGGGGATTTTTATTGTCCAGATGAGGGACTTTAACCCTCCCTGGGAGCGCGTTATTGGCACACTTATATATTATGGCCAACACAATTCTCGTTGGGGCCCAGTGGGGCGACGAAGGTAAAGGTAAGATTATCGACGTGCTCACCGAGCGCGCCGATATCGTCGTGCGGACTCAAGGCGGCAATAACGCGGGACACACGGTCTTTATTGGGCCGCAAAAGTATGTCCTGCACTTGATCCCCTCAGGCATTCTCCGCAAAAAGAAGAAGTGCGTCATCGGCAATGGAGTAGTCATCGATCCCGCAAGTCTGGTTGGAGAAATCGATGGATTGGCGAAGCTCGGTGTTTCGGTGAATGGCAATTTGTTCATTAGCGAAACGGCGCACCTGGTGTTTCCCTACCACCGCGAGCTGGATGCACATCGCGAAGTGTTAAAGGGAAAGAATAAGATTGGGACGACGAAGCGCGGAATTGGCCCTGCCTACGGAGACAAGGCGGCACGGACCGGTTTGAGAATGATCGACCTGATCAATGCAGAACGGTTTGAGCAGAAGCTGAAACTCAAGATCAAAGAGAATAACGAGATCCTGAAAGCGTTCGGCGTGGCGCCTCTCTCCTTTTCCAAGATTCATAAGATTTATCGCGAGGCCGGGGATCGGCTGGCGCCTTTTGTGACGAACACGGTGGTGTTGCTGCACAAGGCGATGGAACGCGGCGCAGACATTCTTTTCGAAGGCGCTCAGGGAACATTTTTGGATATCGATCACGGAACTTATCCGTTTGTAACCTCGTCGAACACGACTTCAGGAGGAGCCTGCACAGGTTCAGGGGTCGCTCCGAACCGCATGGATAAAGTGGTGGGCGTGATGAAGGCCTACACAACGCGCGTGGGAGAAGGACCTTTACCGACGGAAAATGCCGAGATTTCCGATTTACTGCACGGAATGGGACGAGAATTTGGAGCAACAACCGGGCGAGCCCGCCGTTGTGGTTGGTTCGACTCCGTGGCGACCAGACATGCCACGATGGTTAATGGAATAGATGAATTTGCTATAACCAACATCGACGGATTGGACACGGTAAACACGATCAAAGTTTGCGTGGCTTACAAAGTGGGATCGCAAAAAGTGAATTATATGCCGTCTGACGTGGAAGTGCTGGCTCGTTGCGAACCGGTTTACAAGGAATTTCCGGGTTGGCTGACGCCAACGGACAAGGCCAAGAGTTACAAAGAACTTCCCAAGAAAGCGAGGGATTACCTGGAAGCAATTTCCGACTTGTCGGGGTCGAAGTTGACCATTGCTTCGGTGGGACCTGCGCGCGAACAAACCATTTTCGTGGACTAGGAGCACTGTGAGCGTGGTAACTCCACAACTCAGCGCCCAGGCCAAAGCGACGATCCCAACACATGTTGCGATCATCATGGATGGGAATGGGCGGTGGGCAAAGCAACGCTCATTGCCACGAGTGGAGGGACATCGAAATGGGGTGGAATCCGTTCGGGCCATTGTCCGTGCGGCAGGAGAAATTGGAGTCAAGTATCTTACCCTTTACGCGTTCTCCGTGGAGAATTGGAATCGGCCAAAGGATGAGGTGGATACCTTGATGAAATACCTGGCCCGTTTCCTGAAGAACGAAATCGGGGAACTTAATAAAAACAATGTCAGGCTGGAAGCGATTGGACAGATTTATCGACTTCCTGAATTTGTGC
>JAQGOY010000093.1 GCA_028293375.1 Verrucomicrobiales bacterium
GGAGGTGATCTCAGGTTCTTCGGCGGGGAAACCGGAAGAAGGGGATGACTTCAGCGTCAATGCGGTAAAAGTTCACAAGGATGGCTATATCGATGCGACCCACCTGGGTTGGAGCAGCGCAGGTAATTGGAGAACTCCTCTGCCGATTCCGTGCACTCCGTATGACGTGATTCGCGTGGAAGAAGCCTCTCTCCCCCCGGATGCTGACGCGCGCTCCTTGAAATATACTCAAACCTGGGAATTATCGCTGAAAAATGGTGATATCAAGACTGTCGAAATGCATCGCGGTCTGCGAAGTGCAACCCGCACTCCCTTGAAAGAGCTTAAAGTGCAAACGACAGCATCCGCCATGACGGCTGGAACGCTGAAAGTTGAGGTTTCGGAAGGACCGCAAATCAAGGATTTTGAGATCAAACCTAATTTGGAAGATCCAGACGGGCCCACTTTCGATTATTTCATGCAGTTTGAACGACCATTAACTGAGAACGATTCGGCCAGCATTGACTACAAATATACTTACCGGGGAGTCATGTTTCGCAGCCGGGAGGACCAGGAAAACTTCGGGACCAAACCCGAGGAGGCCGGCCATGACGAAGTCATCCAGGAAATTGTGCGGCCCACCGAGCAGTTCTTGTTTATTCTCCGATTCGTCTCGGACGAAGGGGGCGAAAAAGTCTGGTATCCGGAAAAACTGCACCTGCAAGTCCTCGACGCTGATGGAGTGCCGTGCTCACGTGAAGAGAGAAGTTCCCACGTGCTTTTCGACTACACCAAACCGGATTCTGATGCCTTGACCAAATCCGTTCTCGTTCAAGCCATACTTTGCATTCACAAACCCCGGATTGGGTTTTCTTACAAGATAAGTTGGAAGTTGCCTGAAAATGACAATATGCCTCATGAGAGCGAGACTCGGGTTTACCGAAGAAATCTACTGGGGTTGAGTGCCAAACCCGCTCTCCGCGCACGGGCGGATGCCTTCGTCACGGAGTGTCTGATTAAATTGAACGAACTTATCAGCCAGGAATATCCATTGTCACAGCAGGACGACTCGCTTCATTCCTATCTGTTTGCTTTTGGCGAAAAATCCAGGGATCTGCAATGTCGTGGAACTACTGCCGCGCTGAACGAGCACCTTGTGGTCACATCTTTTGAATATGGCTTTGATATTATTGGCACTGCATTCCGCAGAAGAGAAATGATGCGGTATCCTTACAAAACGTCTTTCGGAAAAGAAATGCTTAGAAAAATTGATGAAGCCAAAGTGAAATACCTCCTCGTCTTTCCGCTCAATTTTCCCAACGACAATGGTTGGCCAGTCGGCATGCTCGCCTTTGCATCGGGGGCGGGCGACAGCCCTTTGAAAGAGGTATTTTTGAACGATAGTCTCCTGGCCAGGCTAAAACTCGAGATCTCAGAAATTTGGAAATCAAACGTGGATAAACTTTGCCGATATCCCGCCACCGCCTGATTCAGAAACGGGAGGGCGGGGGATCGGGATTTTTTACATCAAGGTCGCGAAGGTCACGAAGGGGGAACTGAACCTGATTACAGATTTTTTATCCACAGATTAAACAGATTTTCGCAGATGGGAAGGGGACACAAGAGCGGCCGGAAGAACGGAATTTCTTACACAAGTTATCGAGTTAACGAAGGGGGCGAGCACACGAGACCGGAGGGGATTCGGATTTTCTTACACAAGTTATCGAAGTTAACGAAGGGGGACCTGAACCGGATTACTGGTTTATTTTTACAGCGTGTTCGGCAGAGGGAACGGAGGTTCGTGGAGGCCTGGCTGACAGCCGAGCAGAAAAAGGGGCGGCCAGGGAATTAAATCGCGGAGTCGGAAAAGGTCCGGCCTACTCTAGTCGCCGGTATTAATATCCACACATCCCAAGTTTTTTTCAAGTCAGTTTTCTGGGGCCTGCGGCGCTGGGTGGGCCGGATTGTGCGCAATCCAGCCTCGTGAGCGCATTGCGCTGATTGGGATTCCCAGCCCGGTGGACTGGGCTTAATTCCATTTGCACCTTTGGTGCGCTATTAGCGATTCTCGTCGAATCGGTTGCGGTTTTGTATTAAACACAATTCGGCAGGGGGCTCTGATTTTTTCTTACAGTAAGGTGGCGAAGTTCACGAAGGGGACGAGCACACGAGATTGGCGGGGATTCGGATTTTCTTACACAAGTTATCGAGTTAACGAAGGGAGACTGGAACCAGATTCGGATTACTGATTTATTTTTACTCGTTTGCGTGAGCGAGTTATCGTGACGAATCACGACAGCTCTGGGAACGAATGGCGGTTCAGCTCCGATGTTGTCGAAAACGCAGCTCTTTAGAACGTCAATAGATCGAGCAGCTGGATGCCGTGTGGCGCCAGCTCCCACTGTCCTTTTTTCGGCTGGATCAGGCGGCGGCACGGATTTTTCTTATACTCCGCTTCGTTCACGGATATTAGCTGGTATTTGGAGCTTCCTTTCACTTCCGCTGCTGTCCTCGGCGTTAACCCGATTGGGACACCATTATAATCCAGGGATATTTCATAGCCCACTACAGGGGCCTTCTCGGCCAACGGATTCTTGCGGGTCAGCGCTGCATATTTTTTCAGGAATGGAAAATTGGGTTGCCGGACAAATACTTTGCAAAGTTCAGGCTCTGCCATGATCCATCTCAGAAGGTTGAAGTCGGCGCCTTCTTTCTTTTGCGCAAGGAGAATTAGTCTCGGATCAAGGCCCAGCAGGTTTTGGCCATTCCAATCCCCGTGATCGTTCGTCTGCCCCGGTTCCGTTTTGGCATACCAGCTCGAAAAGCGATCGTTCGCCACGAAATCGAATTCAAAATGAACGTGAGCCCTGTCTTTGGCTATTTTTTCCTTGGTGTTGGTGGTGCGTCCCATGATCCCTATCGGATCGCCTGCATGCACTGGAGTTCCCGGTTTCAACTCGCTTTTCACCTCTTTCAGATGCGCATAGAGGGAGTAAAGCTCCAAACCCTGGAAGTTATGCCGAATGACAATGTAATTGCCGTAGTTGGAAAGACCGCTTTTGCGATTGACGTAAGCCACGGTCCCGTCGGCCGTCGCTCCCACAGTATCCGTCGGTTCGCCCTTTTTGTCGTGAGTCATCGCGCGGATGTCCAGGCCCTCGTGCATATGCCAGCCATCGCTTCTGACGCAGCCAAAGGATCCGCTCTCCCAGGTTTTCCCGGGGGTGGGCGCCAAAAATTTTTCCTCTCCTCCAGGTTCAAACAAAGCCTGGTTGGAAGTGGGTAGGCGAAGCGGATCTGCACCCAGGGAGGCAATGCCTAAAAAAAGGATGCCCGGTATCAGTAATTTCGGATTCACTCTAAAAGAAACTCGATTTCTTCAATTTTTTGCTGACGTTGTTCAACCCGGTTGCGATTCGTTCTGCCTCTTCGCGGGTGCAGTCCGGCGTGAAAGTGACAATGCCGTTGGCAATCCGCTGATCGATCATGGGCGCCGCCAGCCATCGGGCCGGGCCCCAATTTGCAAATATGGCCATGCGCCTTCCTTTATTCGAGGTTGTGGTCATATCCAGGACAAAGGTCCCGTGCTCATTCATTTGCAACTGGATGACAAAACCCCCCATGTAATCCACCACGGAGGCAGAGTCGATGTCTCCACTGTCCAGAAAGGGCTCTTGTTTGACCGAAAGCGGGATGGGATTCTCCCGATTAATCGAAATATTGCCTAATTTTCCCATCGGCTCATTCCTGGATTCCATGTGTAAACGCATGGTGGCAGCCTCTTTTCCCTTCTGTTTTTGTTCTGTAGTTTCGCAGCCAACGACGAAAAGAGTAGCCAGTGCCAAGAAATAGATATTGAACCATGAACGACGAATCTTCATATTCACGAATAAACAACTGAATTGTTTAACAAAGTAAAGACAGTTATGGGCCAACAATTGAACAAAACTATCAAACGAAACCGCCGCACCAAGTATTTAAAACGAAAGAAAGAAACTGCCGCGGCCAAAACCGTGGCAGCCAAGGCTAAAAAAGCCTGACGGTTTTATGTTTGAACAAGACCACTCTCAAAGTGGTCTTTTTTTATACCTCTGTTTTGAAACGATCTCCCCGGGTCGTTGTCTGATTCTTCAGTGGGCTGCGGGTGGTTTATCGAAACTTAATCGGTTTTACGGTTTTGCTGAGGAAATGGAAAATTTATCCCGAAAGGAGTGGGCTCTCAACATATCGAATGACTCTTAGACTTCGCGGCTCGCGCATCCAACAGCTTATCTGCTTTGTTCTATTTGCCTTTCTTACGTCGAATCTACATGCCGCCGTTCAATTCGACGTCTTTCAGGGTTTCGCCAACATCGCCAAGCGCCGTTCCCACGTTCCAATCGTCATCGAGTTGAAGACCGATGGTCCCGCGATCAACGGCACGATTGAAATCACCAGTGACACGGGTGCAAACGCCCCGACACGAATCATTCACGTCGAGCTCCCCACCGGCACCCGTAAACGGATCAGCTTTCCTTATTACGTAGGCGGCAACTCCGAGCGCCTCACCTATCGTTTCCTGGATGGGCGCGGCAAACTCATTGCCGAGCAGGCCACGACGACCTTCGCCAAGACACTTTATCAGGAGGTGCCACTCATGGCTCATCTGGCCAGGAATTCCGGAGGCGCCATTGTCCTGCCGGAGGCTAACCAGAAAGACCTTTCTCCGCTCGTTGCCAGGTTGGAATCCGCCGTTTTTCCCGAGGACCCACTTTCCCTGGAAGCGCTCGATGTTCTCTATCTCAACTCCCGAATCGCCGCAGATCTTACGATGCCCCAAAGCACCGCCCTTCAAGGTTGGGTGCAGGGTGGGGGGACTCTGGTGCTTGGTATCGAACAGGAAAACGATGTCACTGGCATCACCTGGCTTCGCAATTTTTGTGAATTGAGCTTCAAGGGAACCATTCAAACGAAATCCAATCGTGACCTGGTTAACTTTGCCGAAAGAGGCTTCACCGCCATCAATCAGGCCCCCACAATCGGCACCGGCGTTCGCAACAGCCGAACTCCTTTTGTTCGCGATGACGCTTTCGAGCCCTCCTCCCTTCTGCTCCAGCGCATCTCCGCTCCCGGTCAAAAGATCCTCGCTTCAGCGGAAGGCAATCCCATCGCCATCAAGATGCGACGGGGCAGGGGTAGTTTGATCGTTCTTGGGTTCAGCCCGGAAATGGAACCTTTTGTTTCCTGGAAACAAAATAACCGCATCTATTTCTGGTCCCAATTGACCGAGATTCCCGTCGCTCCGCTGGTCAGGACTGATTTTCTTTATGACAACTCTGTTTCCACCGAACAATCGTTCAGCGCTTTTCTGCAGACGAGCCAGGTCCGCAAACTTCCTCTCACCGCCCTGATTTTTCTCCTGCTCGGTTATCTCCTCGTCATCGGCCCGGTGGATTACATCTTGCTCAAGAAAATGAAGCGCCAGATGTTAACCTGGATCACTTTCCCATGTTACGTGGTGCTCTTCTCTTTGCTCATCTATTACATCGGGTTTAGGTTGCGTGCCGGGTTGACCGAATTTAACCAGCTTCACATCGTCGATGTGGTCGAGCCGTCCGGTGACCGCGCCCTGCAACGAGGCTACAGCTTTTATTCTCTTTATTCACAGGCCAACAATCGTTTTCCATTCGCCGGCAACCAAAAATACTCCACTTGGAGAGGTACATTTGGCGGCAATGTGAATTCATCCGGTGAAAGTGGCGCCGGCGATATCACCCTCACCGGAAACAGCTTCAAAGCGGATGCTTCGGTGAAAATCTGGACCAGCCAGGACTTTGTGCAGGATTGGATGGACATTGCCAATGTTCCCTACGAATTATCAGTGTTTAATCCCGGGGAATCCATCAAAGTTCGCAACAGACTTTCGTCCCCGCTGCTTAATCTCACTCTGGTTTACAAATCGATGGCCTACGTCCTGCCCGATCTTCCTGCCAACAGCGAGAAGGTGTTCAAATGGTCCGAGATCAAAACGCGCAGCCTCATGGAGCTGGTCGCCGAACACAAGGGAAGTCTTCTGGAAATGGTTCGTTACCAGCAAAACACTTTCGGCGGGAACGTCGCACCTCATGACGATTCCGGCGCGCGTTACATTGCTGCCTCCCTGTTCAGCGCTCCAGATCGCCGGGAGGAGAACGGAATTTTGGGGCCAAGCTCTTTTCAGTTGATCAAAACTCAAATGGATCGCGTGATCCTTTTCGCTTTTGTTCAACAGCATAAACCGATCGATACCCCCGCAAAATTTGAAACCAGCAGAGGTTCCACCCGCACCCTTTACCGTCTCGTCCTCGACCCTGACAAGATACCCAAATGAACGACACTATTTCTCCAGCCGGCGCACCTCCTGTTCCTGCGGTTCAAACCATTGGCTTGAGCCGCACTTATGGGTCCATGGTCGCTCTAAGTAATCTCGATCTCACCATCCAAAAGGGGGACCTCTTTGGGTTCATCGGCTCCAACGGAGCTGGCAAGACCACCACTCTTCGCATCCTTGCCACTTTCCTTCAGCCTTCCTCGGGCCAGGCCAAAGTTTTTGGACATGACGTGGTCCACGATGCCGGCTCGGTCCGCCATATCATCGGCTACATGCCCGATTTCTTTGGTGTTTACAAAGACATGGAAGTCACGGAGTACCTCGATTTTTTCGGGGCTTGTTACAAAATTCCGAGCGGTAAGCGGGAAAAAACGGTATCCGATGTTTTGGAACTCGTAGGCCTGAGCGAAAAAAAAGGAGCTCTCATTGGCGCACTCAGCCGTGGCATGCAGCAACGCCTCGGACTCGCCCGCGTACTTATTCACGATCCACAACTATTGCTCCTCGATGAGCCCGCCAGCGGTCTCGATCCCCGTGCCCGCATTGAAATGATGGCCATCCTGGAGGAACTCCAGCGACTCGGCAAAACGATCATTATTTCTTCCCATATTTTAAGTGAATTGCAGACCCTTTGCAACCGGGTTGCCATCATCGAGCGCGGTCAATTGATTTACAGCGGCCCCGTGCAGGGCATCCAGGATCACAACTTGGGTGGCCCCGTTTACATCCTTAAACCAAAGATCAATCCGGAGCAGGCCATCCTCGTGCTCAAGGGCCATCTTTCTGTGGCGGACGCCGAGTTATTCGAGGACAAGATCA
>JAQGOY010000230.1 GCA_028293375.1 Verrucomicrobiales bacterium
TTCCGGCGCCAACCTTCCGGGGGGAGGGATTAATATCTGGTATTTGGAAGCGTTTTGTCGGTCTGGCGCTCACACCCAGGACTGGCATCAGACAGTAATGCCACACCGAACAAAACTGATTTCTGCATCGCCCGACGGCCGGCGGCTGGACTTTTCAACCACCGTGGGCGCGGTAGAGGTTAAGCACTCGGTAACCACCACGACAGATGAAGTGGATATGAAATTCACATTGACCAACAATGGCGAGGAGAACCTGGACTTGCAGTGGTTCGAGCCAGCCTGCATACGTCTCGCTGAATTCACCGGGTTGGATCAGCAACACTTTATTTCCAAATCATTCATTTTTACCGAAAAGGGTTTGACCCGGCTCGATGAGGTGAGACGTACTGAGGCGGCTCCTTACAAAGGCGGTCAGGTTTATTTGCCGAGAACAGTCAACGATGTGGATGCGAATCCAAGGCCTCTTTCACTGGATCGGCCCGTGAATGGTTTGATCGGTTGTTTCTCTGCGGATAATCAATGGTTATTGGCAACGGCTTCCAGTAAAACCCACGAGCTCTTCGAAGGCGTCTACGTCTGTCTGCACAGTGATCCTGCAGTGAACGGCCTGCGCCCGCACCAAACAAAACAAATAAGAAGCAAGATTTACCTGATGCGAAACGATGTGAAAGCCCTGCAAAAGAGATACAAAAAAGACTTCCCAGAAGGAGGATAGCCGGGATGGGACAGGGGATTGTTTAAAGGGGGCAGGGGACATCTCTCGAATGATTGGACCGGGCAGCAATAAATAATAGTCAATGATTTATCTTTATCCAGCTCCGTTAACTCCCTTATCACCTGTAAAAAATCCAGGTCCCGTTCAACAATTCTGGCGTTTCCAATTTCTCGGCTTGCCTTCGGTTAACCACTCCAGGGTGGTTTCCAGTCGTTTGGTTACTGACTCCGGGCGTTTGGCTTCGGCGATCCATTCGGTGTATTCTTTTTTGTGACTGTAGCTGAAGGCCTCAAATGTGGCCGCTGCCTTTTTGTTCTTTTTTAATGCTGCGATGAGCACTGTCGGAATGACCAGTTCTTTTTTCGCTTTCGGAGACGACTTCACTTGCTTTTTGATTCCGGCTTCGCGCATCGCCGTGGCTTTCTTAATGTAGCCAATAAGCTTCTTGTCGGGCGGCAGGTCTTTCACGGATCGGAGCTTTCCGAACTGGCCCATCCCCTCAGCCTCATAGGCATTTTCCACAACATGGGCGCCATTCCAAAAATGGAAACTGCAATGTTCCGTGAAGGCAGCCATGCCGCAAAGGATTCCTTTGTAAGTGAAAAAGGGCATGCGCCATTTCAAAGTTTCCTCTGCTTCCGGGCATGCTTCATGAACCAGCACGCGTAAGTAAGATAGAATGGGTTGAGCGAACGGTTCGGCGTTCCTGATATAGGCATCCACGCGGGGATCAGTTTTCATGGTGGTAACACGGGTTATGTTTCTGAAGTGGAGGTGTCGATTGTTGGCGTTTCCGTTGCCGTTTCTGGCTCGGGGGTGATCTCTGAGTCTGCAGGTTTGGTGTAAAGCGTCGCGGACTTGATCAATCGGCAAAAGTCTTTTTTGGTAACTTGATGATGCGTGCCGGTGCGAGCTTCAAGATCTTTCATGGCCTTGTACTTTACCGATAGCCGTTCCAGTTCCGTAATACGGAGATACTGATCAGCGGTTTTCCAAACTTGGCCTTGTAACAACTTCATGAAGAGATGCTATCGGGGATGGAACAATTGGGCCATTCGAAAAATGATAACCTTGGAACACCACTAAACTATCAATCGAAGAGCCGTTATTTTCGAACAAAGAAGAGTCGGATGCCAAACAAAACAAGCACCCCGCCGAACGCCCGCTCCAACCATTTTGGACCTGTGTTGCGCAATGATCGCGCGCCGCGTAGCGCAAAATGGGCATATCCACTCAGGACAATCGCATCCACAGCAATAGTAATTGCCAACAGGAGTATCAACTGTAAAGAAAGCGAAACCTGGGGCTGAATGAACTGGGGTAAGAGCGCAGACATGAATAGCAGTGCCTTCGGGTTGGTGATCTGGATTGCAAATCCCCGCAGCAGAAGTCTGGTCCTCGCCGGAGGCTGCAAGATCGTGGGTGCAACTGTTTTCGACGATCGAAAAGTCGAAGCAATGGTTCGAACACCAAGGTAGAACAAGTAAACCGCACCAACAATTCGAAGCACGGTAAACGCCGTGGTTGCCGTAGCAAGCAAAGTTGCAAGCCCCAGCGCGATACATCCAAAGAAGACGAAGTGCCCAATCAGAATGCCCGCAATACCAGCCAGCGCATGTCGAAAACCGTATCTCGTCGAAAGGCTCATCGAGTAAATGACGGCCGGGCCTGGAGTGAGCGCTACCACCGTCCAGGTAAGGAGGTAGAAAAGGATCAGCTGGCCGCTCGCGGACATATTAGAAGCTCGCTGCTTTTCTCATCGTTAATCAAGTCCTAAGTGGCTTTTGGCAATCTAAACAGAAATCGGTGGGGGCGGCGGAGTCGCCTTGATCACTCCCCAATCCTGGATTAAGTTGTGCGCTCCGCATTCGGGGCAGCGGGTTTTGTTGAAGGTCATGAAGCACTTGGGGCAGGTGCCCTTCGTTTCGAACGTATCAAAACGAGTTTGGCAACCACCGCAGATCCACAGAGGAGCGCGTAGCGGATGCGCCTTGCAGGAAGGACAGGTGTAGTGTTCGTGCCGGGGTATGGTTTCCATTTGTTTCAACAACCGGGATTCCTTCCAGCCCTGCCAACAATTCGAGAGCACGAAAATCGCAACCACGCCCATCCAGACATTTGAACGATAGTAGGCAACCACGATAAGCGCCGCTACCCCTATAGTTCCGATGATGGCAGAGACGGCGAGACTTTTGCGTCTCCCTATAAAGTACCACAACAGCGAACGAAGGATTTGGCCGCCGTCCAGGGGATAAACCGGAAGCAGATTGAAGCAAAGAATGACTGTATTCGTGACCCAAAGGTCATAAAAAAAGTTGGGAAGCCCTGACAACTGCTCGGGCAAATGCCAATAACCTGACCGGAAGTATAAAAAGGTGAGCACAGGAAGAAGCGCGACATTGACAAGCGGCCCCGCAGCAATGCTCCAGAGCGTCGCTCCAGGTCGTTGTGGCGGATCAACATAAGCAACGCCTCCGAGTGGCCACAAAATGATTTGATCTGCCTTGCCTCCCACCTGGCGACAGGCAAAAGAATGTCCAAACTCGTGCATCAGGATGATTACGAATAACGAGAGGTATTCCAAAGCATTCCAGGCAAGCGAAACTCTGGATGCATGCCGTGCGTAGATAAAATAGAATGCAACCAGGAACCAGGACCAGTGCACAAAAACGTCGATGCCACGAAATCTGAAGAATCGAACCGAGCCGTTCCGCGTAGGAAGCATCCGCGTAGTGTAGGTCACGAATGCAGTTGTTCAAGTTGTGAAAAGGAATGAGCCAAACGCACTCTAGTCAGTGTTGCTCCTGAATTAAAGTCATCTACTTGGATGCGTGGGACGAGGTTGCGATGGGAGTCATCAGATCCCAGAGTGCTTCCAGTGATTTCAGAATGTCGTGGGGTGGCGGTGTTTGACCGTAAGCCAATTCCGAGTAGGAAAGAGTGGTTGCGGTTAAGGAATCGGCCATGTGAGGATTCTTTTCAATCAAGTGATTTCCAAACTCGATGGGCGTGGCATATTTTTCCCTGGGTAATCCTGATTCTCTGGACCAGGCCTCCAGGGCTTCAAAGGTTTCGCGGAGCAGTTCGGACGGGTCGCCAGCTGGAGCATTCGCCTGAAGAAAAGGATTCAGATACGAAGAAAAGGGGCGCGGCGGTATGGGGATTATTTTTTTCTCACTCGCTTTCTTTTGAGCCGCTTTTAAGCGAAGCCCCTGGAAATCGCGCAGTATGCTTTTGATAAAATCTACAATTAGTTTCCAGTATTTGATGAGGATGAAAAGAACAGCCGCCAGTAAAAGAAGCCAAACAAGCAACTTGAGCCATTGGGTTTTCGGGGCGGATTTGTAAGAAGCTGGATCCGGGGAGTTTTGCTCCCCTTTTTCCACTTTCGACTTTTGTTGGCGATCTGGCTCCTGTCCTTCGTTATCGGCTTTTTCTTTACCGCTATCGCCCGGATCATTTTCAAACCCTTTTTCGCCGCGTTGAGTGCCGTCCGAGTTCCAAAAGGATTTGGAGGAGGCGTTGCGCGCTGGAGAGCCGATGGAGCTTAGAAAGCCGTTCACTTTGAAAGAACCTTCGGGGCGCGGGAGCAGCAGCGCGCCAAGGAGAATCAGGGCGATGAGAAAGAAACCGGATTGGAACCATTTGAAAGTCATCGCACCGGGCATTTGCAGGTAGCGCTGTCGCAAATACCGGCGAAGGCCGAGGAAGCTCGAAGTGAGGAGGAGTCCCAGAGCAGCGATAACGAATACCCAGACGTAGGTAAAACATTGCTCCCGCTTCTGGCTGCCCGCTGGCAGAAAGGCATAACCGATCCCAAAAAGCGGGAGGGCGACCACGGAGAAATAGACCACCCATAATCCGGGAGCATGGGGCGATCCTTCCTTTTCTGAAACGTTCTTAAAGATACGTTGCCACCACGGAATGACGGCGCGCGTTACTTTTGATTTCAGTGTCGAACCGTCATCGAAGTTGGCCACACCCATGAGACCTTCGCCGGAGGCGTCTTCGTCTTCTTTGACCACGCTGCAATCCCAAACGAGTTTGCTCGTGGTCCACCAAATCAAGGCAAGACAAGCAAGCACCCCTCCAAAGAAATTCACGAACCGGAACAACCAAAAGGCGGTGGCGGCAGCAAGGAGGCCTCCGTAAATACTGGCCTTGTCAAAGGACTCCTCAATGCTGATGCGCGAGACCAACACCATGGCGAAGACGAACCAGAACATGGTCCAGCGAACTCTATTGACGAATTCTCCACCGTAAAAAAGATCGACCAGAAAAAAGACAAAGCTTCCCACCATCAGCATGATGAGCAAAGGGCTCAAGGCTGCGCCGGCGTAATCTGCAAAAGTCTTCGCAGGTTTTAGAGGAGGAGACTTATAGCTCATATCTTCACCAGCAAGGTGGAGCACAATTCGCGGAGCGACTTGTCATCATCGACACGGTAAAAAGGAATGCCATTCCTCGAAAGGAACAGGAACCAATCGGGAGGTTCGCCCCAGTCATTGAGTTGAGGTTCATCAAAAGCAACAAAAACAACCACGACCATGTAACCCTGTTGGCGCAACTCGCCGAGCGTTGCCGAGGTTTCTTCGTCCACGCCACTGATCACGGCAATGACGGTGGCATTCCGACTGATTAGGTTCGAAAATGTGGCGATGAGATGGGAGAGAGGGAAATCCTCAGCAAGCTCCACCCGTGCCAGCAATTCCAGAACGGCCCCAAAATGGCTTTCGCCCCGGCCCAATCCAAGATGGTTCGGTTCGATTGTTTTGGTTTCAGTATTTTTTTCAGCTTCGGCACGGGCCAACTGGCGGTTTTTAAAGGAGCTTTGCCACCCTTCGGTTTTGATTCGTTCCGCTGCGTCCCGGCCGTTAGTAAGCAGTCCAAATCTCTGGCCCATTTGAAAAAAAGCATGGGCCAGAGAGGCAACCACAACGATGGCAAGGTCCTCGCGATAGGCGGCACCGGAGCCGGAATAGCGCGGTTTATTAAAGTCCAACAAAAGGGTGGCCCCCGCGACTCGCGAGGGCTGAAATACTTTGCTTTGCAATTGCCCGGTGCGTGCTGTTGCGCGCCAGTGAATACGATTCAGTGGCTGGCCGGGTTCATAGGATTTGATTCCCGTGATAAGAGTTGGGTCTTCGTAGAGCCGGTGAGTGACGCGGATTTCGCCCATGGGTCGCGGGGATGCGAGGTCGTAATTGAGTGCGAGCACAACCCGGGGCAGGACCATGAGAAAATCAGGTTCTGCTGAAACACGGAATCTTCGGTGAAGTCCGAACAAATCGCCAGTTTCCAGGACCATGGGTCCTATTTGATAATAACCGCGACGCAGGCAGGTCAGTGTGTAACGAACGGTGGCGGTTTTGTTAGCCTTCATGCTCAACAGCTTCATCCGGGCACCCTGGATCGAAAAGGGCCGGACATTAGGGTCAGTTCCATCGCTGGAAAGGAAATCTTCGCAAAGGAGCCAGGGAATGGTGAGGCTGCCCTGATTCGTGATAGTGACTTCGACGGTGACTTTTTGGGTTAGCTCAGCAGTATGATGGCTGCAGTGTCGGGTGGAAAAGGCACCATTGATCCAGGTCCGTGAGAGATAGCGGCTCACGAGGAGAATGCCGACAAGGATGTAAATCGCGTAGACGAGCAGCCCGAGTTTGAAAACAAACCCGATAAGCAACAACCCCAGGCTCCCAATCCACCATTTCATCGGGTTAGGCAGCGGAAATCATCGGCACTTCCACGCGGTGGAGGATTTCCTGAATGACAGTGGCGGTGGTAATTTTTCGCAGTCGATTCTCCGGGCGAAGAATGAGGCGATGGCCAAGAATGAGGGGAGCGACTTGTTTGACATCGTCAGGAGTGACGTAATCGAAACCTTGAAGGGCGGCAAGACCCTGAGCCATGCGGAAGATGGCCATGGAAGCACGCGGGCTCGCTCCGAGCAGGATTCCTTCATGACCGCGGGTGGCGTGTGTGATTTTGAGAATGTAATCCCGAACTTTGGGGTCGACGCGAATGGAACGTACGGCGTCGACCGCCTGGAGAACCTCCGTGACATCCACCACGGCAGTGAGCGAATCAATCGGATGCTCATGATGAAGACGATCAAGCATGGTGGCTTCCTCCGAGAGAGAGGGATAACCGAGGCTCAGTCTTATTAGAAAGCGGTCCAGCTGAGCCTCTGGCAGCGGAAAGGTGCCTTCGTGGTCGATCGGATTTTGAGTGGCAATTAGAAAGAAAGGGCGTTCGAGTGCATAAATTTTTCCGTCCACCGTGACCTGGCGTTCCGACATGGCTTCGAGCAGCGCCGATTGGGTTCGTGGAGTAGCGCGGTTGATTTCGTCGGCCAGCAACACCGATGCGAAAAGTGGGCCTTGCCGGAATTCGAACTCGGTGGTTCGAGGATTGAAAACAGAAGCCCCTGTGATGTCGTTGGGCAAAAGGTCAGGAGTGCATTGAACACGTTTGAAAACAACTCCCATGCTTTGCGCAAGAGCCCGGGCGAGCATTGTTTTGGCGACCCCGGGAACGTCTTCCAGGAGCACGTGGCCTTCAGCCAGGAGTGCGGCCAGGGTGAGAAGTATTTTATCACGTTTGCCGACGATTACCTTTTCGATGTTCTGGATCAGTTTAGTGGAAAGGTTGCTTACGGCGTTATCGACGGTCTTGCGGGAACCGGGTCCGGTGATCGGTTGTTTCGGGATTCGGATGATGGGACTAGACGGTACCGTGAGAGTCGTGAGCTGGCCGCAGATAGGGCATTCCGTTTCCAAGCCAGCCAGCTCGGTCCGAAACTCGATTTGCTTGCCGCATTGGTTACAGGCGCATTGGGGCATAAAATGTAGGAGATTTCATTCCCGGTTAGACCATCTCCAGGTGGAAAAATCACGAACTAAAATCAAAGGGCCGGCATCAGAAGAACCGATATTGACCTTAGGAAAACTGCATGGATGAGGAAGCAAGCCGGCGCAGAAAACGATGAACGTGTGAAGCAAACCTATACCAGTTGGTAGTCGTTTGTTTTTAGAACAGGTGGTTTACAAGGTTACAACCGCAATTGTGAATCAATTTAAAAATATACCGGTAGGTAAACGATTACACTTTTTTGGGTCTGGATTGTTTCTTCTTTTGTGTAACTTTGAACTCATAACATGATCTATTCGATGCTGAATAAAAGTTTGCTTGCCGGGTCGGTTCAGTGTGCGGGAAAACTCTTTTTCTGACATCTTGCTATCGAACCAACAAATTGGCCTGCAGTTTTTCAAGATCCGGGTATCGCTGTTATTGGCAATCCTGGGGATGTGTAGTGGGCGTATTGCTGTTCCCAGTGTCGCTTGTGCAGAACCAAAAATGGTAGAGGCCGCCTCCCGGCCGTGGGGAAATCTACAAGTGGATTTCCTCTCTCTTGAGTCTGCGGATTCACTTTTTTATGATCATGAAGAACGATTGAAGCCCACCACCTGGGTGGTTCCAGCAAGTAGATTTGAGGAAATTGAGGCTTTGCTTGCGACCATGACCTTGAGTGAAACCCAAAAGAAGGAATTGGCGAAGAAGGATGCCTGGAGTTCGGTAGCGAATGGCTGGCAGTTTGTTCCCACCGCCGAAACAATTTCCGGATTGGATCCAGTTTCGAGGGGGAAACTTTATGAAGTTTTAGAAAAAGACGCCCGAAATCTTGGACAGCAGCTGCCTTTCCGATTTACTCCCAACACGTTCAAGGAGCGCTTTTCTGTATCATCACTCAGTTCAAATCAACTCACCGTCATTCGAAACCTTTGTTATACCAATCACGGTTTTCTGGCCTTTGCCGACTTGGAATTGGTTCACCGGGGTTGGGAAAAGCCCGCATTTGAGCAACTGACCAGGGTTCTTTACAGCGCACCATCGCTTCAATTGGTTTTGAAATTGGCGCCCGGGACGGATATTGAGCCCCTGGTAGCCTATTGGGGAAAGAACCAGCGGGTTAGTCAGATTCGATCATTGTTGGAATCCGTCTCTAAAATGCCGACTGGCGGGGAAATCGATGTGCTTTCACTTCTTCCCTCGTTTCCCAAGGTGCATCTTTATGCTTTTCCAGACACTAGCGTGGACCCCCTTGAAGCGCGGATGGACTGTTTTTACTCCGCCATGAACTTTTTCACCCCGGTTCCAGATGCCAGGTTTTTAAACGAAGCGGAAACGAAGGCGACTATTGAAGCAAATTACGTCCGATTGGAGGAAGCCCCCGCTTTCGGGGATCTTGTTCTCCTCGTGAATAACAAGGGCGTAACAATCCATGTGGCGGTCTATATTGCCGAAAACATCGTTTTTACCAAGAATGGCGCAAGCCCGTATCGCCCATGGTGTTTGATGCGAATCCCGGAAATGTTAACCTATTACCCCGCCACACCATCACATCGAATCATCCTGCTGCGGCATAAATAGAGCACCAAAACATAATTACCACTCGGTAAACGATTACATAATTCTTCCTTTTCGAATTTGCAAAATCATGTAAATTCAATGTGTATTATTCGATTTACCGCCCGGTATTGGTATTCCCACGCTAGTTCCGGCATAGTGGACCGGGAATATCTTTAACATAATGTTGGTGCGGTTCATCTCCATGCTTCGAAGAGTATTGAGCACGGAAGGCATTTTATGCCTGCTGGTGCTAGTGGCTTCCTCGGGACTGGTGGCGCAGGAGCTGGCCCCAGGTAATCCTGGACTGGAGGCCTGGCTCGATAGATCGCCATTTTCGGGAAAAACGGCTTCACGCGTTTCGGCTCCCTGGGGGGATCTGGATATCAATTTCCTCCCTTTGGAATCTTCAGAAGTCATATTTCCTGATCGAAGCGAGCGGTTGCGAAAACCGAGTTGGTTTTTTCCTTCCAAATCGCTCGCCCAGGTGACCAATTTTATCGAGAGCCTCAATCTGACTGGCCCGGCGAGAAAGGAGTTGCTCGAGACTGCAAACTGGCAGCAGGTTTCGAACGTTTGGAAAATCAATCCAACCATTGACACCATTAGACAACTCGATGCGTCATCCCGGGACGCGCTCTACACTGTTTTGGCCAAACATCCCGCGAATTACAATCAACGCTTCCCGATTCGGTTTACGCCCACGAATTTCGTGGAGCGATTCGCTGCCTCCAAATTGACTTCTGCCCAGCTTTCGGAGGTTCGAGCCCTGTGTTACACGAATCTGGGGTATATCGCTTTTTGTGACTTCGAAACCCTGCAAAGTAGGTTTGATGGACCTGCTTTCGATCAATTGATCAAAGTCCTCTACAGTCTTCCTTCAGTGCAGGTGAACCTAAAGATTTCCCCTAAAACCGATATCGATGGCCTGGTTAAATACTGGGGCAAGAATCAGAAGGAAGCTCGCATTCGACCTTTACTGGAGTCGGTTGCGCGGAATCCGCTGGGCGGAGAAATAGACATCCTTTCTTTGCTTCCTCCTTTTCCGAGGCTTCATTTATACACCTTTCCAGAGGCAGGGGAAGAAACCATTGAAGGGAAAATCGATTGTTTTATTTCGGGATTAAACTTTTTTAACGCTCAACCAGACGTTCGATTTCTGGACGCGGAGGTGAGGAGGCAAACAATCGACAATGATTACTACGCAATCGAAACGAACCCCACTTTTGGCGATCTGTTCATGCTGCTGAACGACAAGGGAGTCGCAGTCCATATGGCTGTATATATCGCTGACAACATTGTGTTCACGAAGAATGGACTGAGCGCTCGACAGCCGTGGTGTTTCATGCGGATTCCCGACATGATGACCTATTACCCCTCCACCACCCCTCTCAAACTAGTGTTTTTGAGGCACAAGTAGCCGGGCCGCCTGGCTTTGGCGGTATTTCTGCGAATGTAATCAGGTGGCGGATTAGCCTTTGTAGACGATCATGACGCCGTAATCATGTGTCATGTGACCGTGGGTATCCACCGCGCTGTAAGTCAGCATGTTGATGCTAACGACATTGTCATCGCCCACTTTTTGCAGAAAATTGGTCACTACCTCATCGAAGCGGTCATGGCCCACTTCGACGCATTGGCCATGTTTAATCGACTTGGTTTTTAAGCGCTTTTCGCGGTTTTCCACCTCCAGGACCTGAACAACCTTCTTTTTGACCAGGGTCTCGCCGGGACCTTCCCGTTGAGGAACAGCGAAATGACGATGTTCTTCCTCTTTGGAAGGGGGTGGGGGAGGTGGGGGCGCTCCGCTTGCCAGTTCATTGACGCGGTTTTGGTCTGGCGGAGGAATGACGATCATGTTGTGGCATGAAGGACACTCGATCTGTTCGCCATTTGATGCTTCGTCTGCGGCCAGTTCTTGTTCGCAGTGGGAACAACTAAAGACAACGTCCATAATTGACCTGCTTTCTTTGTTGGGGATTAACAACATGCTAGCGACAGCGCCGCGAAAAGCCAGAGAAATTATCTTATTTGGACAAGGGAAGAAAAGATGGGGAAAGATTCGAAAATAGTCGGAAAATGAGGGCTATTTCAGGATGAAGGCGACGGAGCATCGACTCGCGCTAAAATTAGAGGAGCTGCGGCACTTAATTTCTTATTTACCTGTGGCTCCGGTCTTTCCGACTCCCAGCGTTTTCATCACCGCCGCATGGGCGAATATAACATCTGGATCGCGTTGCATGGCCTCGAAATAGTTGCTGCCGAAGCCATGGCCTCCCTCAATAACCTGAAGCAGCTCGCGTGTGCTTTTCTGCATCAGTTGAAGGTCTTCGGCTACTGGAGGTTCATCAGCATCCAGAAATTGATCAATCGAGACGGCGAGCAGAGATAGCGGATGCAGCCAGGCAAACCAGGGGTCGCGAATCAAAAGTTCAAGGAATCGATTAGCAGAGTCGACTTTTCCAAAGGATTTCTCGTACTCGACCCGTTCCGAGTCGATCAGAACTTTATGGAGAGAAAGCAGGGCCTCTTTCAAGACCTTAAGTTCTTGTGCGATAGCCTTCGATTGATTGCCAGGGTCTACACCGTCACTCATGCCGCGATTACTATGCTTTATTCAGCTTTTTAGGCAACTCCAAGTCTTCGAAAAAAGGAGGGCCAAAATGGTCATTTGGATTCCGTGCCGGAAGATTGAGGCAATCGAGTTTGTCCCGCGGCATCGTATTCGGCCTGCGAATACCCAGCACGAAAGCCGAGTTGCCGTGCGAATGGAAATGTCCCATGAACTGAGTCAAATGAGGTGCTGTTGAGGTGGGAGTGAGCTGCATATCCTTCAGCATACGCTTCCAGGTAAGCCTGCCGGGCGAAGACGCTGCTGTCGAATGGCGTGGCAGCCGGGAGCGGAGAGGAGGGCAAGGTCTTGAGAGATCCGCACCCAACACAAAAAGAAAAAACAAGGGCAATGCAAACAAACTTAAACATAGTGCAAGGTAATGGATGATTGAGAGCGGGCAAATTCCAGGAACAGACCAAATTATAAAGTAACCCAACGCTGCTCCTTCGAGCTTTGAAGGATCGCCTCGCACAATTGCACCTCATGGTGCCCATCATCTGCGGTGGCGAATAGCAATGGAGTTTTTTTCTTTGAGGCGATGTATTCGTAGATGGCTCGATAGTGCATTTTGTGGCTGTCTGGAAAACCTTCTGGATGGCCTCCTGGATAATCGGTGAAGCCGCTCACGTCTTCTGAGAACCCAGCGGTGGCCCTCTGCAGGATTTGGTTGGGCTCATCCCTTCGGCCTACGATGATTTCGTTGGGTTGCTGAAGATCCCAGCGGACACTGCCAAGCGTCCCGTAAATACCGAGGGCCAGGCTGCATTTCCAACCTGCAGCGACTTGTGAGATCGAAGCATTGGCGTGAACGCCGGTGGCAAAACTGTGTTTGGCTTTTCCGAATTTCAGGAGAAGACTTCCGAAATCTTCGGTATTAACCTTGTACGGTTCCATGGTTTTGCGATCGACTCTTGCAAAAGTTTTCACTTCACCCTGTGGTCGCAGACGTGTTTTATAAAAAGTTTCGAGGTGGGCAAAGACCGATTTCGGTTGCGCGCCAAGGATGAAGGAAACCGTGTCAATCCAATGGGTTCCGATATCCCCCACGGCGCGGAGCTTCCCTCCCTCGCTGGCCACGATACGCCAATTGTAATCCGTTTGATGCAACAGCCAGTCCTGGAAAAAATGACCCTGGACGTGGATGATTTTTCCGAGATCTCCGCGCTGAACCATCGCGCGCATTTGCAGCACGGCCGGAAAAAATCGGCACATGTAATTTACTGCGAAAACCGGGCCTTTAGCGCCTCCGTTTTTGACTGCAGCCACCACCAGCTCGGTTTCGGAAGACGACATTCCCAATGGCTTTTCGCAAACGACGTGTTTGCCTGCGGCGAGCACAGCAAGAGATTGTTCAACGTGCACTTTGTTCGGAGAAGTGATGTGAACCACATCCACATTGGGCGACGCGGCCATGGACCGGTAATCATAGTTTCCGTAAACCTCAGGGATACCCCACTTTTGGGCCGTCGCCTGAGCACTTTGGGTGGACCCGCAAATGGCAGTCACCTGGACGCCCAGCCGCTTAAGTGCTTCAATGTGAACGGGTCCAATAAATCCGGTTCCAATAATGCCTGCCCGGAGGTGGTGCAACGAATTCGCCATTCCGCAGACTGCAAAAAAACCGGGTTACCGGCAATGCTAAGGTTTTTTTGTGCGCGATTTTGAATAAAAAACCCCGCCACGAGGCGGGGGTGAAACAACTCAGGAGACACTATGAACACTTTTTAGAGATTAGCGCGTTGGACTTTGCGAAGCTCCGTTTGTGGTGGAGCTTGATGAAGCACTGGAACCTAAAGAGGAGGAACTTCCGTCGTTGGTCGAGGAGATGGTGGATCGATTTGAAATGCTCGAATTGTCCGAACCAGCCGCTTCACGAGAAACGTTTCTACTGGAGTAGGAACCCGAACCGGAACCAGTTGCATTATTGTTGTCATCCTTGTTGCAACCGGCAAGCGCGGCAGCACTGAGTAATAGTAAAAATATTTTTTTCATATTTGATTTTACATAATCGGCTGACCGACAGATGGAGCAATGCGAGGAGTCACTCATTTTCGGATGGGTGGTTTTATTGAGGGACACTATGTCTGCGCAGGGGGGGCCGCAAACTGGGTTCGCCCGAAGATTCCTTGCCTTAATCAGATCCACTTGTCAGAGCAGGCAACAGCCTTTCGACGGTTCTTCATGGATTTTGAAACCGTGGCTGGTTATTCCACGCAGTTCCCGAACCGTCTAAGGTCCAAAGTGAAAGGCACTCTTCGTTCTGTTTGAGTCGCAATACTTTTTTGGCCAATCAGCCCCGGTTGGGCTACCAGGCGTTGCGTAACTCGGGCCCGAGCTTCTTCCTCGTTCACTGGAAGTCCATCGTAATCACCTTTTTCAGCTTTCCAATTAATGTAATTAAAAGCGTGAACGATTTGTAGCGTATCCGCTTTCAGGATGGTGAACTGAAGCGGTATATGCGCTTTGACCTGGGGCTGTAATCCGTTGTCCGTGTTAAATAATCGATAACGAATTCCGGCCACCGCGCAGCCATCGGGTTGCATCTGAAGCGGGATCATCAGTCCATTCACGGCGGCGGTCAGGGATTTATTCCCGAGATTTATCGCCGTCAACTGTAAGCGATCGGTGGAAGCGTCAACTGTTCTGGCCGTGGTGCCGTTACCCATTGGCGCTTCGCCCATGACAGGCCAGGGCTCAATGGCTTGTCGCAATTCCCAGACAACATCACCAGTGTTAAAGGTGGTGATTGTGGGGAATCTAAAATCCAAATGTTCAGTGTACCATTTCGGATCAAATGCAAAGCCGCGAGCGTTGAGATAATCGATTACGTATTGAAGATCGGTTCTGAGGAAGTAGGGCAGCGCGAATCGATCGTGTAATTGTTCTTTCCAATCGATCAAACCATTTTCGAATGGCTCTTCTGCAAAACTGGCGATAAGGCATCGAAGAAGGCCATTGAGGCTGAGGAACATTTCTTCTGTGGGCATCATCTCAAAGGCGCGGAGTTCCACCAATCCATGGCGGCCATTGGGTGCGTAGGGGTTGTGGAATTTGTCGACGCTAAGTTCGGCCCGGTGGGTATTTCCGTTCCAATCCATCAATAGATTACGCAACATTCGGTCGATCATGGCGGCATCGCCTGCATGAGCCGGGAGGCTTTGCAGAACCAGATCCAATTCGTAGGGAACTTCATAAGCACTTTCATCGACGCGAGGAGCCTGCGAAGAAGGACCGACGAAGAGACCTGTAAAAAGGTAGGAGAGACTGGGATGATTCTGGATAAAACGAATAAGGCTGGCGAGGATCGCAGGGCGCTTAATGAATGGGTTTTCCAACAATGAAGGGCCTCCGAAAACCACATGCGCTCCTCCTCCGGTGCTGACCTTGCGGCCGGTAAATTGAAACTTATGGCCCCGCAGCCCTGATTTTTCGGCGGCCGCAAACATGATGCGCACGACACGATCAAACTCTTCCCACGAAGCAGCGGGCGGCAGGTTGACTTCCAGCACTCCAGGGTCCGACATCATGCTGAACGAAACCATGTCGGGCGAGCTGGGAGGATTATACCCTTCCAGGACGATGGGAGGCAGATCCAGTTTTTCTGCAACTGCTTCAATGGCATGAATCAATTCCAGGAATACGAGGTGGGAAGGAAGAGG
>JAQGOY010000235.1 GCA_028293375.1 Verrucomicrobiales bacterium
GACGGCGTTTGCCGCTACAGGCAGGGCTGGCCTTGCCTTGACAGCAGACGAAATCATGGACAAAGCAGTCAAGCGTTCCGATGAAGTTCGTAAACTGCACGTGACCAATGCGGTCTCGTACACCAAGGTCACTTCACAGGAAGATATCGATTCCAGCGGTGAGCTCAAAGAACGCAAAGACAAAACCTACAAAGTGGAAGTGCGCGAGGGGCTCAGTTACCTCACCCTGGTCCAATTGAATGGGCAGCAGCTCACGAGCGCGGAGCAAAAAAGGGAAAACCAAAAAGAGACTGAACGTCGAAATAAAATGCGCGGTTCAGAGAACAAAAAAGGCGGAGACGACCGGGAAAATTTTCTGACTGCAGAACTGGTTTCCAAATATGATTTCACCCTCCTTGGCACGACCAATATCCTGGGACGAAAGTCCTATTGTTTAACATTCGAGCCAAAGAAGGGACTGAAAATCAGTCAAATCGCGGATCGATTAGTGAATAACATTTATGGTGAAGTTTGGATTGATGACGGGGATTTTGAAATTGCCAGGGCTGTGTTGCACCTGAAGTCGGAGGTGACACTTTGGGGCGGCATGCTGGCTTCGTTAAAGAAGTTCAGTTTTGAAATACAAAGAACCCCGTTCAATGGCCTCTGGTTGAATACCTATTCGCAGGGAGAATTTGAAGGCCGGAAATTGCTGGATACGGTACGTATGAAAACGCGTTCCGAATCGCGTGATTTCAAACCATTGGGCGCTTAGTTGCGCGCTTTAGGCGCGTTGAGCCCACCTTAATTTCGCGCTGCTGGATCGGGGGTTTTGGCGTTGCTCATCCATGCTGGCCCTGGTGACATCTTCTGAAATTTCCGAAAACACACCGCTGGCGATATATTCTCGGAAGCTTTTTTTTACTCGACGATCTTCACCGGAATGAAACGTCAGGATGGCAACCCGACCGCCAGGTTTGGTGACCATGGGCAGGTTCCTCAGAAACATTTCCAACGCGGTAAATTCCTGGTTCACCTCAATACGGAGCGCTTGGAATACTCTCGCAAAGGTGCTTTTTAGTTCCTGGGCTGGATAATTTCCAGGAAGGATTTTTTCGATGATTGAAGATAGCTGGCGTGTGGTTTTGATGTTTTTGGCTTTACCAATGATTCCTTCTGCGAGTCTCGCAGATTCCGGTTCATCGGAATTAGCGGTCAGGATGGCTTCGAGTTTGGAAACATCCCATTTCTGTAGCAGCACGAATGCCGGTTCACCTCGCTGAGGATTCAAGCGCATGTCGAGCGGACCATCGTGCTTGTATGAGAAGCCGCGTTGGGGGTCGTCATACTGCATGGAAGAGCAGCCCAAATCCGCAAAAACAAAATCAAGGCTTGGGATATCAATTCCCCCAAGGATTTTAGGAAGCCCTGCAAAATTCGAAAGGCGGGGAACAAAGGTGCGCTCATCAAAGCCCTCAGCCAGCAGCCTCGATGTGGTTTTTGGCAATTCCTTTGAATCGACATCCAACCCAATCAGTTTTCCGTCCGGTTGAATGGTTTTCAGGATTGCAAGTGCGTGGCCGCCAAAGCCAAGGGTGCAATCGGCCCCTGTTTTTCCTGGAGCCAAATGCAACACCTCCAGGATTTCATTGACCATGATTGGACGGTGCGTGCCAGCCGCAGTCTTTCCGGCAGCCTCCACTTTGCTCACCGTGGAAGGAAATCGGTCCGCCTGGAGTTCCTTGTATTTATGGTCGAACTTTTTTGGATATTTTCCGGGATAACGAGCCCTCCGCTTGTGAACCGACGATGGTGTGCCTGTGGCTGGTTGATCCTGAGACTCGGTCATGGAAACGAGGATAGCGCGTCAACTGGCAAACCACCAAACGATTATTGATTGGTATGGTGGGTGGAGTTGGTGGGAATGGTCCCGTATTTGCCGCCCCCGTGTCCGCTCCCATCGTAACCTGGGCCCGCTCCGCCGGCACCGGAAAGGCTGCCGCCTTGCGGTTCATGACCCGCAGCTCCAGCAGAATCATGTGAAACCGATTGAGAATCATCGCGCTTTTCACAACCAAAAAATAGCGCGGGTAAGAGGACAAGTAAGGGTAGGATTGATTTCATAAGTTTTCTTCTTGCAAAGTCCGTCTTCCCACGCTTAACCACAACACCGAAGGCCTTATCGGCAATTTCCCGTAGAACTTTCATGGCGCTCTCGCAATACCTAACTTGAAGTCCTCCGTTATATTCGGAGATGAAACAAGACTTGGAAAAAGTAAAAAAGCTTGCGCCTAACTTGCGCAAAAATGAGCCGAGGTCCCCTGAGATTCCCCTGGCAGGGATACGGAAAGGAGCTCGGTGCCTGGACAAATGCCGCGCAACCCTCGTCGGATTGCAGGGGGAATTCATCTATGGCTGTCCAATGGATCTTCAGTTCTTGAGCGCTGCAAGGCTGGATGCAAATTCCTTCAAAGAATTTGTGAGCACTGGAGCGACCGATGCGGAAGTCGAAAGCTGGGTGCGACAGAACGTGGAACGCCAAGTCGAGCAGCAGGTTTGACATTGAAAGTGGCTCTCGGAGGACTATAAGGTAACTCATGCATTTCGGGTTTCTCCTTATAGCCTTTGTGGCTTTGTTTTCTGGGCTATCGGCCAAAGCGGCAACACCCATTTTACCTGATAAGAAGGAAGTTGAAGCCAGGGAAACCCCAGCTGAAGCTGCAGCGCGTGACGCGAGGATTGCGGCGATTCGTGCAAGATTCAATCGGCCCACTGACAGACCGAATGTCATTCTCATCGTTGCTGACGATCTGGGTTATGGAGACCTGGGTTGCTACGGGCAACAAAAGATCAAAACTCCGAATATTGATCGACTGGCTTCGGAGGGGATTCGATATACGAGTTTTTATGCGGGATGCACGGTGGGTGCGCCTTCCCGGGCATCTCTCATGACAGGATTGCACACTGGGCATACTGGGATTCGAGGAAATGGAAACGGGTTCCTGGGAACGAACGATTTGACCGTAGCTCAGGTTTTAAAAACCCGTGGCTACGCCAACATGGCGGCGGGCAAGTGGGGGCTGGGATTGATGGGAACGCCTGGGATTCCTACTCTTAAGGGATTTGATGAGTGGATCGGTTTTCTGGATCAGGTTCATGCTCATAATTATTATCCAGATTATGTTTATAGAAATGATCAGGAAATGCCGATTCCTGATAACCAGAACGGGAGGGAACGTTTGTATATCCAGGACTATTTTTCGAAGGCTTCTACTAATTTTGTCAGGCTCAACGAGAAGCATCCGTTCTTCATGTACCTTGCCTTCACCATACCCCACGCCAACAGCGAAAAGAAAACCACCGGAATGCAAGTCCCGTCGGATGAGCCTTACAGTGCGGAAAAGTGGCCTCAACAGGAAAAGAATAAGGCCGCAATGATTACTCTGCTCGACCATGACATAGGACTCCTGATGGATACCCTCAAGCAGTATAAGCTCGATATCAATACAGTGGTTATTTTCACCAGCGACAACGGGCCTCACAAGGAGGGTGGAGTAAATCCGGCTTTTTTTAAGAGTTCCGGGGAGTTGAGAGGAATTAAGCGGGATCTTTACGAGGGTGGAATTCGGGTGCCAATGATCGTTCGCTGGAAGGATCACGTTCCCGCAGGTATTACCAGCGATTTTGTTTGGGCATTTTGGGATTTAATGCCCACGATTGCTGAAATGGCCGGCACGAATGTGACCGCGAAAATTGATGGAGTTTCGGTATTATCGAGTATCACGTCTGGGGTTAAGGCCGGAGCTTCGCACGATTCGTTTTATTGGGAGTTTCATGAGGGCGGATCCAAGCAGGCGATTCGCATGGGGGAATGGAAAGCAGTGAAGCTTACTCCGAGCACCGCCATGGAGCTTTACAATCTGCAACTTGATCCACGGGAAGAAAAGAACGTCGCATCTGCGAACCCCGAAGTGGTGGCAAAGATCGAAAATCTGTTTAAAACATCGAGGACAGAATCTACCGAGTGGCCATTAAAAGAACCGGTGCCAAAAGGTTCACCGAACGTCTCGAACACACCGAAACCCGGTGTTCAGTGATGCCCTGTGCGGCGGGGCTTTCATCCTTGCCGCTGGCCTGTAGGCGCCACAGTAAATGTCGTTGCAGAGGAACGATCCTCCGCGCACGACTCGCTTCTGAACGCCTGGTTCTGCGGGATCAAGACCCGCCTCAGGACCCTCCGGGCTTTCCTCTTTAGCGCTCGAGTAATACTCGGGATGGTACCAGTCTGCGCACCATTCCCAAACATTCCCCGCCATGTCGTAGAGGCCGAACCGGTTGGGTGGAAACGACCCCACGGGAGCGATGCCTTTGAACCCATCTTTTGCTAAATCTTCATTTGGAAAATTTCCCTGCCAGAGGTTGGCCATCGCCTTTCCGTCAGGAGTGGACTCGTTGCCCCACACGAATTCCTGCTGATCCAGGCCTGACCGCGCCGCATATTCCCATTCCGCCTCTGTGGGGAGCCGTTTGAGCGCCCACACTGCATAGCCAATCGTATCGTCCCATGCTATTTGAACCACGGGATATTTTTCTTTGCCCACGATATCGGACCCGGGTCCGGTCGGATGCCGCCAGTTTGCTCCCGGCTGAAATTTCCACCATTGAGGAAAATCATGAAGATTTAAGTTCTCTTGTTTTGGAGGATCGAAAATCCATCCTCCACGAGCCAGCGATCCTTCGGGTACCCCTGGAAAATCTTCCGGCGCTGGCTTGCGCTCGGCAACGGTGACGTATCCCGTTTCCTCGACGAACTTCGCAAATTCCTCGTTGGTCACTTCCGTGGCATCCATCAGGAAAGAATGAATCTTTACGCGGTGCGCTGGCCGTTGATCCGCTGGACCGGAATTGCTTCCCATGACAAAAATGCCTCCCTTCACGAGAACCATGCCAGCAGGCACCACAACTCTTTTGGGTTCATGGTCCATGGGACCGGGTGGGGCTGCTTGTTTTCTTATATCCTTATCGGCTTTCTTCAGAATCACCCAGGAGCCGAAAGAAACGCCTACGAGCACCACTGCAGCGATAAGTATCGCTTTCAATGGACTGACATCGTAATTCTCGGACATTCTTAAACTATGACGCGGAGTCGTTTCGGTTCCACGCTAAATTTTACCGGCAATTGGCCGACAACATCCCCATCCAACTGGAAACAACTGTCCGGAGACCCAGTGAGCGTTATTTCTTTTGCCTTGATTTGTGAGAACTCAGAGGACTGCTTGATTGATTTCAGAATGACCGTGCGAGTCAGCCTCAAGGCGGCGGAAAAGTTCAGTCTTGATGCCATGCACAGGCTCAGCATGCCATCGGTAAGGCTGGCCCCGGGAAAGAACTCGAACGGACCGCCATACAGTCGGCCATTACCAATCAGAACAATTTTGCCTGCAAATGTATTTTCGTCGGCCTCGATTTTGATTACGGGGCAGGAACCGAGCGCTTTCAACCCGCTGACAATATAAGCCAGGGAACCGAAACGCTTTTTGGTTTTCCAGTCCATCAGTTCAATGGCCCTGGAATCCAGTCCGGCCCCCGCGATTTGCACAAAGTATTTTTCCACCGATTTTCCGTTGACGGAAAAAGTTGCTTTGGGGAGATCCACTTCCCGCGTTTGGTGAGCTACGATTCGGTTCCAGGAGGACGCAAAGTCCAAAGGTATTTTCAATTCCCTGGCAAACACATTCATGGTGCCGAATGGAATGATTCCCAATTTAATCTTTCGATTTTTCGTTTTGGCAACCGCCATTCCATTCACCACTTCGTTAACTGTCCCATCGCCTCCAGCGGCAATGACCGTGTCGTAGCCTGCCTCCACTGCTTCTTCCGCAATAGTGATGGCGGAGCCTGCGGCGTAAGTTGGTTTTAGATCGACCTGGGAAGCGACGGATTCGAGGTTCTTCCTGAATTGAGCAGCTTTATCACCCCGGGCTGTGGGATTAAAAATGACGCACCACTGTTTGTTCTCTTTGTGTTTCACGATCCAGGGAAGGATTCCTTCTAAACACGATCGAGCAAAGCAGCCTGGCTTGCGTTGAAGACCGATTGGTGAAGCGAATTTCCCTGGGCATCCATGGTGACGAACACCGGGAAGTTTTCGACTTCGAGTTCCCAAATTGCTTCCGGTGAGCCGAATTTTTCCAGCATGTAAACGTTGCGGACTTTCTTGACGCATTCAGCCAGGACTTGTGCAGCGCCGCCAATGGCGTGGAAATATACGCAACCGTATTCCTTGCAGGCATTGAGCGTTTTTTCGCCCATGCCACCTTTGCCGATGACTCCGCGCAAACCGAATTCCTTGATGATAGCGGCTTGGTACGGTTCCTCACGGATGGAGGTGGTTGGGCCTGCCGCGGTGACTTTGTATCCGCCGGTGGCATCTTGCATCACCACTGGGCCGCAATGGTAGATCACGCCCCCCTGAAGTTTTACTTCCGGGGGCAATTGTCCGCCTTCGTGAAGGTATTTATGAACAGCATCGCGACCGGTGAAAATGGTTCCGGATATGGTCACGGCATCGCCAACTTTTAAAGTTCTTAGGGCTGATTCCTGGATGGGTGTATGTAAGGAAATCATAAAACTTGTTAGTATAGCCATTTTTCGAGGGAGCCAGCCGGGGCAAGAGAAATTCCCTGGCGACGATAGGCCCAACACATGTAACTGATGCTGACGAAGAACGAGGCAGGAAGGCGGTTGGAGGCAGTAATCTTTGTTCCAAGCAATGTTGTTTTGCCACCGAAACCCATCGGACCAATTCCGAGTTCATTCGCGGTTTTCGTTATATCCTTTTCCAGCTTGTCCAATTCTTCCATGGGATTGGAATCGTCCAATACCCGGAGGAACTGTTGCTTGGAATATTCGTAACCTGTGGCCCGGTCTCCTCCGATGCAGACACCGAGTATACCCGGGCCGCAACCTTTTCCCTGCGCCTGGAGCACGGCATCAAGAATGACTTTCCGGCAGCCATCCAGGTCCCGATTGGCCTTCAGTTTTTCGTTGGGCAGCGAGTATTGGGCTCCCACATTCTCGCAGCCGCCTCCTTTAAGGACTAAACGAACCTCAATAGAGTTATGCCTGTGTTGATGGAAGTGAATGACCGGCGATCCAGGGCCCACGTTGGTGCCGTCATTTTTGCCGTTGAGCGAATCGACGCTGTTTTGACGGAGAAACCCCTTTTTTGTTGCTTCTTTTACCGCGTCGCGCGCTGTTTCCTCAAAAGTAATCTGGTCGAATCCGACGGGGCAATCGACGTAAAAAATGATGCTGCCGGTGTCCTGGCAGATGGGTTGAGATTTACGCTTTGCCAGCGCGATGTTCTGATCGATGATCTTCATCGCGGATTCGGCAATGGTTCCTTTTTTCTCCTGTTCGAGGGAATGAAGGATGGCGCGATGGACGTCTGCGGGGATTTCTGCAGAAGTAACGCGGATGAGTTCAACCAGGGAAACAAACAACTCGTTCATAGGAAATCAGTCGGGAACGGTAGCCACGTTGCGATGGAGTGTCAACGCAGGTTAATTTTGTTTACTACCTTGACGGGTGACGTGCTAAAAGGAGGCATGGAATCACATCGCAGGCATACGTTGCCCAAATGGCCATTCTTCCTGGCCGACCTTGTATTGCTGACCTTCGCCGCAGTTTCCATGCTTAGGGTAGGTGGGCCCAACACCTCGACTGATCGACTGATCTGGATTGGAACTGTCTGTATTGGATGCCTCATTTCGCTTGTCCCTTACTTGTATACCGGAGCGTCGAGTTCCGAGAATACCAGCGCGGCAGACGACGAACGGCTGGAAGAGCTCAAGCTGGCAGTTCAAAATTCAGGCGAGAAACTGCCCGACTTACTGGTTCCCCACCTTGATAAAATGCAGGCAGCGCTTCACGAAAGGTTTTTGGGAATTGAAGCTGGTGTGCAGGCGAGTCGCAAAAGTTTTGATGGATTGATTACCGTGCTGAACCAGCAACAAAGCGCGGAACTGGCCCACGCAAGGCTCGAAACTGAAAAATTGCGCAAAGGGGACGGGGAATGGTTGCAATTAGTGGTGCATCTCATGGATCAGGCGTTCGCGCTTTTTCAAGCCGCAGTTAACTCGGGTCAACATGCCGTGGCGCAACAATTGAGTCTTTACTACTCCCATTGCCGTGATCTGGTTCGACGCAAAGGATTGGTCCCTTTGCTTCCTGAACCTGGAACTCCGTTTAATGGCGATGAGCAAATGATAACGGAAGGCACGCGAGCGGCAGAGGATTCGAAAATAGCTTCTGTTGTAGTGCCTGGTTACACGTTTCAAAAACAGATAGTCCGGAAAGCTCTTGTTACCCTGGCGCTGTCAACACCATCCCCCGTCGAAGCTCCCGCGCCAGTCCATATTGAAGAAGTGAAGCCTGAGATTGAACCTGAAGAGCCGATTGTGGAGAAACCAGTAGAACCTTCTGCAGCCGAGTCTCAGGAATCGCCCGCAGAACAAGCATCGCCGGTCGAGGTAATCCCAACCGAGGATCCAATCCCGGAGAAGGTTGAACAACAACCGATTGATTTGGAGCCTGTCAAGCCAGCAGAGGATGAAGCAGAAAAGCTTCCATTGGACAAACCAGAACGCAAGCGACGGCAAAAAGCATCGGAAGAAAAACCGCCAGGCAATTCAGAGCCCCAGGGTTTTCTGCTCTAAACGGGAACAGGGTCAGAGACGACGTGGGTGTATCCAGTCTCTAAGAAATGCAGCGCCGTCCAGATTACCGGCTTCTTATAAATCTCCTCCAATGCTCGCTTATAAAGGGAAAGCTGAGGCCCGTAATTAGTTATCTTTTCTGATAATATTTGTTGATTTGGAATTTTATCCGTCTTGAAATCGACAATGTAAATCTCGCTGTCGGTAATTACCGTCAGATCGATGATTCCCTGCAATACCACAAATTCCGCTTCTTGAGCTGAGGTTGTCTCTTCTCCAAGCAACCGGTTGTAATCCTGCAATGAGAGTCGATAGGTGAAAGGCAGCTCGCGTCGGACCTGGGCGTGATGAAGGAGGGCGAATGATCCTTCCATAGTTTGCCAGAAACGAACGACATTCTCCAGGTGAACAGAATCCGCTTCTTCCCTGGTTAGCGCTTTTTCGTTCACCAGTTTTTCCACATGTTCCCGCAATCTCTTTAAACTCACCCCCTGGTTCAGGGACATGGTTTCCAAAACGAGGTGAAACGCCTTTCCTCTTTCAATGGCATCGGGGCCCGTTCTGATAAAAGGTTTTCTCCTTTTCTGGAATGGTGAGGCTTCTGAGATTTCAATTGAGGCCCGATTCTTAAGCTGGGTAACAGAGGTTTTTGCAGGCTGCTCTGTCAGCTCCTCACCGCGGTATTTCCATGCGTGCGACGATTGCAACGACCGGAAATCTTCATCAGTGACGGGCTTTGATATCACCGCCGAATCCTGCATCCGTGAATTCGAGTCTCCCCAATTCGGGATTGGAACTGAGAGCAACTTTGAACTTTGCGCGTTTGAAACCCACGCGTGAACCCATTCTGCAGTGGATGTGGCATTCAGTATATCATCGGTCGCTGGCGGCCAACTTATATCAGCCGCTCGATCTTCAAATGCTTTGGAGACAGAGCCCGAAAGATACAGCTTTTGTTTCGCACGAGTGAGCGCCACGTAAAACTTTCGCAGTTCCTCTCCTACTTGCGCCAGCCGTTCATTATTCTTGGCAACGAATTGGAGGAAGCTGGGGTAAGCGCCGCTCAATCCGGGCGGACGAATGTGAAGGCAGAGTCCCATTTCCGGATCGATCTGCAGCTTGTCATTCATGTTCGATAAATTCCATTTTCGTCCAAGGAAAGGGAGAAACACCACCGGAAATTCAAGGCCTTTGCTTTGGTGGATGGTCATGAGCTGCACGCTGTTATCGGAAGCTATTGCAGGGGGTTCCTCCACAACCCCAATTTCTTCCTGGTCCTCGATGGATTGGAGAAACTGGTAGAGCGTTCCCTTTTGTTCGGATTCGAATTGTGAAGCCAGTTGTTGAAATTTTTGGACATTGGCCAACCGCTGTTCTTTGCGCGACTGGGTCTGCAGCCACCACAGGTAGTGTGTTTCGGACAGTATCAGCTCCAATAATTCAGGAACGGAGAGGTAAGGGCATTGAGATTTCCATCCATCCAGTTTATTGAAAAAGGAATTGAGCTTTTCGGTGATGGACTCCAGTAGTTTGGGGCTGGTTAACCGGAAATTTTGGCATCGAATCCAGAAACTATCGCCCTTGCCGTGCAGCGAGATTCGGGCGAGTTCATCCACCGACATTCCCACCAGCGGCGAACGAAGGAGCCCAATCAGGGGTATGTCCTGTTCCGAATTGTCGATCAGCTTGAGCAGGTTCAAC
>JAQGOY010000248.1 GCA_028293375.1 Verrucomicrobiales bacterium
TTTCCTGATTTGTAATAATCACCGACTTCGCGTTCGAATTCGGGAAGCTGGTCAAGCCAGTCGCTGACGAGAAAGCCTTTCACGGTGAGACGTTTGCCGATGATGTTAAAAAGATTCGAAGGCCCAGGAGTCGGTTGCACATCGTTATAACCGGAGATGCTGCCGCAGGCGATAATGCGACCGTGCAGACGCATGGACGAAAGGGCAGCTTCCAGGGCTTTTCCTCCGACGTTGTCGAAATAAACGTCAATGCCGTCAGGAGCTGCGAGCTTCAAATTTTCAAACTGCGGATCGGCCTTGTAATCGATGGCGGCATCGAATCGATACTCCCTTTGAAGCAGTTCGCATTTTTCCTTTGAGCCGGCTGAACCGATAACCCGGCAGCCGCGGAGTCGAGCCAGTTGACCGGCCATGGCACCTACGGCACCGGCGGCGCCTGAGATGAAAACAACATCGGTGGGCTTAAGCTCCGCCAGCCTTAATCCAACCCAGGCGGTCATGCCAGTCATGCCAAGCGCACCGAGGTAGACAGAAAGCGGATGAACGTCGCGAGAAACCTTGCGGAGCTCCGAGGCGGGCGCGTGAAAGTATTGACGCCAGCCATAATTGGAAAGAACGATATCGCCTTGAACCAGAGCTTGTGAATTGGATTTTATTACTTCGCCCAGAGCTCTTCCCTGCATGGGCTGATTCAGTTGGAAAGCGGGAGCGTAAGACTTTCCTTCGTTCATGCGACCCCGCATGTAAGGGTCGACTGACATGAAGAGATTGCGAACCAAAACAGTGCCCTCAGGAGGGGGACCGACTTCTGTCTCAACCATGGCGAAGTCGGTCTCGACAGGAAGGCCTTTGGGCCTATTAATCAGGTGGATTTGGCGGTTACAGAGTTTTGACATTTAGTGAAACCTTCAGTTCAGTCAGAATCTGGCACAGGATGGGGGCCAAATCATCCCTGATTTTTTACGGCGAATGGGCCCTATGAACCACGGGTGAGCTTTTTAATATCGCTGCATTCGAGGAGTCTTTTTTGGGTCGCATTGAGACGGCGAACAACGACTTCGGCAATGCGTCGCATCATTTGGTAAGCAAATTCGTGGTCCTGCTCGCAATGTTCGCGGAGACGCGTGGCGTAGAAGAAGATGGTCCTGGTCTTTTCCACAACGCGAGCTCCTGAGTGCATGTAATACGGAGGAAACAACCAGGACCAGCCGAGATCCTCGCCCGGGCCGAGGGTTTCGATGGGGAGCATGCCGTGACCAGCGAGTTCAGCCTCAACTACGACAAGGCCTTCCAAAATGAGGTAGAAGCGATTAGCTGGCGCGCCGGGTTCGAGAATGTACTGGCCTGGTTCGAAGTCCATTACCATGGCGCATTCGGATAAGATGTGGAGATGGGCCGGGGAAAGACCCTGAAAGAAGGGTTGAGCGGAAATCAGATCCAGGAGAGGAGAAGGGGAAGAGTTGCGATCTGCCGCTTCCAACATGTCTGCCTGCCTGTTTTGCGAGAGGGCGCCCTGGAGAGCGGGCACCTGGCCGGCTGGTTCGGACAAGGATTTTCGATCAACCGCGATGGGGCCTGGCTCCGTGCAGTTGTCGGTGCGCGGGGGTTGATGGTTTGCAGGATTGTTCATAACCAAGGATTATCTTCCTCTGGCGGCGCCTCGGCCGGAGGTTTTGGGGTTGTGTCCGGTTGTCATCTGGCGGGTGCCGCGGTCTTCGCGAATATCCCTGGATTTGGAAAATATTTTTTCGCGTTTTTTGGGAACGACCGGTTTCGCAGGAGCCGCGGAGATGGTGGGTTTAAATGGGTGAAGCGACACTGGGGCAGCCGGAGATTTTGAGGAAGAAGAAACTTTAGGGTTTGTTTTGTTCATAGGATTGATTTGGTTGCGGGATTGCTACAGAGGGTGTTTGGTGTTGCGAAAAGCTACTATTTTTCACAGTCCAGTATGGGAAAATTCAAGAAGAGTGCGAGCCTGAGATGACACGAAATATCAGGTAAGGAGAACCTGAGCCAGCAGATGGTGAGAGGATGTGTTGGCTGATTCAAAGTGTTTATTGGTAAAAACTAGGGTTGAGGAAATCTTTCCCCCAATTTGCCCACGCTGTTGGTAGTGAGTTGGCGGCCGGTGCGGTCCACCTGAGGAACCTCACAAGTAACCCAGTAATCATGAAGCACACGCAACTGTTGCCGCAGATCAACTGGTGAAAGGGGTTTTACATGGTAGGAGCTGGCGCCGAGCATGTAGGATTTCTTGATATCATCCAGGTCGCGCGAAGAAGTGAGGACAACCGTGGGTATGACGGCCCATTCGGGATTGTTCTTCAGATGTTCGAGGACAGCGAAGCCGTCAGCGCCTGGCATTTTGAGATCCGTGGTAATGAAAGTGGGATAGGCAAAAGTATCGCGATCAGCGTATTTGCCTTCGCCCATCATGTAGGCGATAGCTTCGAGTCCCCCGCTTATGGTGTGTATGGGTTCTGTGACGCCAATAGCGCGAAAAGCGCGCTGGATAAGGATCAGGTCATTGGGATCGTCGTCCACAACCATTATTGTGCTGCAATATTTTTTCATCGGAAGAATCGGACGGTGGGAGGGTAGACGCAAAACCCTGATTGCGATAGGAGGAATTTGCTCGATACCAAAAAAAGGAGTGATTGAAGGTGACTTTTTTGGAGCAACCGAAAATTTGGTTTCAGAAAAATCTTTACCCGGTTTAAATCGCTCTCACAAAGAAGCCACAGGACCGGGCCAAGAGGGGATCGGCAATAGCCGGGAAGCATCGGAAACGTTCTCGGGAAGTATTAGTCGAATTGGGGATTAGGGACGAAGTTCTTTGAGGACGCCCCACTTTGGAGGGTTGCGCCCATAAAGTATCAGTCTGATCCCGAAATTTTGATTTCGGGTGATTTACAGCATGCCCAGAGGCCAGCGGTTGAAATAATACAATTTATGATGAAAAAAGCAGTGGAGAGCGGACAACAATTTTTTTCTGTTAATCATAGGAGATCGATGGACCGCAGGGGTGGTTTAATTTTGGCGCTTGTCATGGTATTGCCTTCTTTAGAACTGCTGGCGGGAACCTTGCCCGTGGACTTAAGAACAACAGCGCGGTTCGGGGTTCTGGCGGGCAGCGGAGTTAGCAGTATTCCGACATCCTCGGTCAAAGGGGACGTGGGATTGAGCCCGGCGGCCCGCTCAAAAATAACCGGGTTAACGGCGGTGGAAGTGACCGGTGCCATTTATGCGGCGGACGACGGAGGAGCGGTTGCAGCCATGTTGACGGCGGCGAAAGGAGATTTGAACACCGCATTTATCGATGCAAGCCCAGCAACACGGCCCGGGGGCATAGACGTTTCGTCGCTGGGCGGAGCGGCCGAGGAACTCGGGGGACGCACATTAGCGCCGGGCGTTTATAAATCAGCGCCGGGATTCTATAATATCACCTCACTGGACCTCGTGCTGGATGGAAAAGGAGATGCGAACGCGGTGTGGATTTTTCAGACCAGCACGACGTTGCATGCATTGGACAACAGGAAAGTATTATTGATTGGGGGGGCACAGGCCCGGAATGTCTTCTGGCAGGTGGGGACCTCTGCGACGATCTCCACTTTTGCATCGTTCAAGGGAACAATCATGGCGGCTCAATCGATCGCTATTCAAACTTCGGCTGCACTTGAAGGACGAGCATTAGCTCAGACGGGGGCGGTGACACTGGATTCCAATGCGATTACCATTCCGGTGATCAAGCCATTGCCTCCGACTTTTGGGCCTCTCGCGCGGGCGGGGAACGGAGTTGTGACGCTGGTCATAACAAATACGCCCGGAGTGACGATAACCCTCCAGAGTTCCGCCAATCTGGTCGACTGGTTCACCATCGGCTCGCCTCAACCTTCAGTGAGCCCGTTTACAATGAACGATGCCAATGTGTCAGCCGAAACGAAGCGGTCTTACCGGGCCTTTTATCCGTAAGTGCTTTTGAGCGAACTGAAAAAAACCACCCGGTCTACATCCATAAACGATGCGAGCAGAAATGCGCGCTTGATATGGATAAGTTGAAAGTTGGCGCGGATCGGTGTTTTTGATTTTGCCAACCTGAGGAAGCTGCATATAAGCTTGCCCGATGATGGTGACCTTCCTGTTTATTGCAGTATGCTTTTTGGCGTACTCCAATGGCGCAAATGACAACTTCAAAGCGGTGGCCTCACTTTTTGGGAGTAAAACAGCGAGTTACCGCGCATCGATTGGATGGGCGACCATTGCCAATGGAGCGGGAAGTATTGCGGCAATCTTCTTCGCCGAGGCGTTGCTGAAAAGATTTTCAGGAAAAGGTTTAGTGCCGGATTCATTAACCGCGCAGCCTGAATTCTTGCTCGCGGTTGCGCTCGGGACGGGGGTGACGGTTATCCTGGCAACGTTATTAGGTTTTCCGGTTTCCACCACACATGGGTTGGTGGGAGGACTTGTCGGGGCAGGTTTGATAACAGGACCGCAAGCAGTGAATTTTTCGGCACTGGGGAAGAATTTTATTTTCCCATTAATATTTTCACCGGTAATCGCAGTTGCGGCCGGAGCCCTGGTATACAGCCTGATGCGGATGGTGCGACTGTCGCGAGGAATCGACAAGGAGCTGTGCGTTTGTGTAGGAACTGAAACGCAAGTGATACCGGTTGCGCGTCCGGGGGGGATATTCGCTGCGGAAATGCTGCCTCACATTAGTGTCACGGCGGATAGACTTAGTGTTTGCCGGCAGAGATATGTGGGAAATTTTTTGGGCTTCAACGCGTGTAAACTGGTGGATGGGCTTCATTTTCTTTCTGCAGGAGGGGTGGGATTTGCGCGCGGGCTGAATGATACCCCGAAAATTGCGGCCCTTTTGCTGGTGGCAAAGGGCATCAGAATTGAATTTAGCTTGTTGGCAGTGGCCATCGCAATGGGAATTGGAGGTCTGCTGAACGCCAAGAAAGTGGCAGATACGATGGCCAATAAGATCACAGAAATGACCCCAGGGCAAGGATTGGCGGCCAACCTTGCAACTTCATTCCTGGTGACCACGGCAAGCTACCACGGATTGCCGGTGAGCACGACACACGTGAGCGTCGGTTCTCTTTTTGGAATCGGCATGGCAACCCGGCAGGCGCACTATCGCACCATGCGAAACATCGCACTTTCGTGGGTCATCACCCTTCCTTGCGCGGCAACACTGAGCGCGGTGATTTATTGGATTTTAGTAAAAGTATGAATTGCCCTTATGAAGATTCCATGCAAACCACAAGATGTGTAATCCCCGAAAGGATACATGTTCAGAGATGGGAAAGAATTTTCAGAATGCTGCATTGTTAAAGGAGAAGAAGGAACTGCTTAAGTCCACACTGGACGAACTGCGGTTGAGTTGGTCGATAATTGACCGGATACCGCATCCTTTCTGTGCCTACGAAAAGGGGCACTGCGTGTTTGAGTTTGGATCTGGAGGAAGGCGAGTACATACGGTGAAGCTAGCCTGCCTTCCGCGGGAGGTGACGGAGTTGGAGTCGTTTTTACTCAGATTGCTTTAAGCCAGGTAACAGAGAGCCACATTCAACAGTCGACGGTTTTCGATCAGCGGACCGTGGGTGGTTGATGGACCGGTTCACGGAGTGAGTGATGTTATTGTCATTCCAAGGCCGAGTATTCCGCTGGGCTTGAGCCTAATGAAATTCTTCTTTTCCTCGAGTGTCCTCTTTGAATTCAAGCAATTCCCCATCCTGCAAATGAAAGACAACATAAGCCGAGCGTTTTTCGTTGTAGGGCTCTGAGCGGCGACTGGAAGCATGGGAAGATGCTGCGTGGCCTCACGAATTTACTGGTAATTTCACTGATCTTTCCTTGGTTCTTTTAGGGATTTTCCAATCTCCCATGATCTTGAATATTCCTGAAAGAGAGTCTGAAAAGCGATTGGGAAAAAAATTATGGAAGCAGTAAATGGCACCGAACCGAAAGTTAATGGTGATGAGCGTTGTCCGAGCGGAGTGGAAGGCCTGGACGAAATCCTGTGCGGGGGGTTGCCGCGGGATTGCTTTTACCTGGTGCAGGGTGATCCGGGGTCTGGAAAAACGACGCTGGCGCTACAGTTTCTGCTGGAAGGGGTGAGACTCGGTGAAAAGGTTTATTACATCACCTTATCCGAAACGAGAAGAGAACTGCGCAAGGTGGCGCTTTCACATGGATGGGATCTTTTGAAAATCCCGCTTTTGGAATTGTCCGCGATGGAGATCATGTTGCGTCCGGAAGCTCAGACGACGGTATTTCATCCCTCCGAGGTGGAACTTAATAAAATTACTGAGTTGTTGATGAAAGGAGTGAGAGAAATAAGACCTTCGAGGATTGTTTTTGATTCGCTGTCCGAATTTCGGCTGATAGCGGAATCGCCATTGAGGTATCGTAGGCAGTTACTGGCACTGAAGCAGGAATTTTCTAAATTGAAAAGCACGGTACTTTTGCTGGATGACAAAATGGGGAATGACCAGAACGGGTCCGATCCGCACGTTTTGAGTTTGACGCACGGTGTTTTGGATATGGAGCAACTGTCACCTGATTACGGAAGTTCACGAAGAAGGATAAAGATAAGGAAGCTGCGCGGGGTGAAATTTCGTGAGGGTTACCATGATTATGATATTGCCACGGGAGGACTGCGAATTTTTCCCCGATTAATAGCATCGGAGCATCATCTCCCTTTCAAGATGGAGCCGGTTTCAAGTGGCATCAAGGAGCTGGATCAGCTTTTTGGAGGGGGACTGGACCGGGGATCGACGACGCTGATTCTTGGGCCAGCAGGAACGGGGAAGTCGACCCTGGCGCTGCAATACGCCTGCCAGATGGCGAAGACCGGGGAAAAATCGGTAGTGTTTACTTTTGACGAAACGAGGAAGGTAATGATTGAGAGGGCGACAGCACTGGGATTAGAAATTCAGAAGCATATCACAGGGGGAATGTTAACGGCTCAACAGGTGGATCCGGCAGAGCTATCGCCGGGAGAGTTTGCAGTGAGGGTGAAAAGGCAGGTGGAGTCGGGCTGCAAGCTGGTGATCATTGACAGCCTTAACGGTTACATGAATTCGATGCCCGGGGAGCAGTATCTGACCAATCAACTGCACGAACTGGCATCGTACCTGAACCAGCAGGGGATAATTACGATATTGGTGTTAGCGCAGCACGGGTTGGTGAGCGCTGCCGAGGCACCGGTGGATCTGAGTTACCTGGCAGACACAGTGGTAAACCTGCGATACTTTGAGGCTTATGGGGGAGTAAAGCAGGCGCTGACGATGGTCAAAAAAAGAAGCGGGCATCACGAAAAGTCGATACGGGAATACCGTTTGGAATCTGGAAAGGGCATTCAAGTGGGGGAGCCGCTGACGCAGTTCCATGGGCTGCTTTCGAACACCCCGGTATTTCAAGGAACTTCGCAGCAGATACTGCAGCAAATGGAAACCAATGAAGGGAAGTGAGTCATCCGAGCTGGTGTTGATCATGGCCCCGGTGGGACAGGATGCGGCGGCGATGCGCGGCTTGCTCTCACAGGAAGGATTTAAGGGGAAGGTGTGTGATAGCGCGGTGGAATGCGCGGAGAAAGTAAAGAGCGGCGCTGGAGGGTTGCTAATCACGGAGGAGGCATTGGAATTGCCCGGAATAGGAGAAGTGATGGAAGCATTGAAGGCGCAGCCCGCATGGTCCGAAATGCCTTTAATCATATTAACTAGCGGAGGGGAGTCTCGATTAATAAAATTGCTGCGGATGACCGTGGAAGCGGCCAAAAGTGTCACCTTGTTAGAGAGACCTATTGGGGCCACGACATTACTGAGGGCGGTGGAGGGGGCATTAAGATCGCGGACGCGACAATACCTGATGAGAGACCTGTTGAACGAACTTCAGAAGAAGAACGAACAATTAGGGGATGCCAAAGCGAAACTGGAACGAGAGCTGGCGGAAAAATTACAAACCGAAAAAGAATTGCATGAAAGCGAAAGCCGGTTCCGGGCTCTGGCAGACAACATGGCGCAATTGGCCTGGATGGCGGATGAAAAAGGGAAAGTGGTGTGGTACAACAAACGGTGGTTCGAATACACGGGCGTTTCACAGGAAAGTTTTCAGCGGGGGGAAAGAGAATCAAGAGTGGAGCCAGGTCATTACAAGGAGGTGGCGGAGCGGTTCGCAAGGGCAGTAGAAACCGGTGAAAATTGGGAAGATATATTTCCATTGCGAGGAAAGGATGGCAATTACGGATGGTTTCTTTCGCGTGCATTTCCGATACGGGACGAGAGCGGGAAGATTACACGGTGGTTCGGAACGAATACGGACATCACTGAACTCCGGGCGGCTCAGGAGGAGTTGCGGGTGGCGAAAGAAAAGCTCTTCGAAACCAACGCGGATTTGGAACTGAAAGTCCAGGAACGAACATCGAAGCTCAAGGAAACGCTGGGGGAACTCGAGGCATTTTCCTACAGCGTTTCGCACGATATGCGATCACCACTTCGGGCGATGCAGGGCTATTCGGAGATACTGTCAAAAGATTATGCAGACAAGCTGGACGAAGAGGCCCGTTATTTGTTGGAAAGAATAGAGAAAGGGGCGAGCCGGCTGGATTCGCTGGTGCAGGACGTGCTGACCTACAGCAAAGTGGCGAAGGAAGAGTTGGTGATGCATCCGGTGGCGCTGGACACGCTGGTGCCTGAAGTGATCCAAGCGTTTAATTTTGAAACGGCGAGCATCGTGGTGGAGCATCCGTTGCCGAAAGTGTACGGTCATGAAGCGTTTCTTTCACAAATTTTTTCGAACCTGGTGACAAATGCTGTAAAATTCAAACCATCGAGCCGAAAGGCAGAAATCAAGGTTCGGGCGGAGACGGTTCAAGAGAAAGTAATCATCTGGGTGGAAGACAATGGGATAGGAATAGAGCCAACGCATTTTGATCGCATTTTTACAATCTTTGGACGAGTGCATGCGGACAAGAAATATGACGGAACAGGGATTGGGTTATCGATCGTGAAAAAGGCGGTGGAGAGATTAGGTGGACAGATTGGTTTGGAATCGGAACTTGGAAAGGGGACGAGATTTTGGTTCACGCTGAAGAAGGCGGCGTGACGTTTTGAAGGGGATGACCACGTGGCTCACGGAGCGCGGCGAGCAGTTCGATAAGAGGCTGGAAAACAAAAAACCGCCATGTTGCCATGGCGGTTGAGTAAATGATAATCAGGAATGATTATGGCTTTGGCTTTTTGACCTGGTGCTCGGTGTGGCAGGCCTTGCAGTTGGAGGCTTCTTTGTAATGAGCTACTGCATCCGGTTTGCCGGCCTGGAGTTCTTTGGCAGCATCCAGGAGTTTGGTGGTCTTCTCTTTCCAGCTTTCGGCAGATCCTTTTTCGGGCGTGTTGGCGGGAAGAGCACTGTAATAGTCCACCATTTTATCGAAGTCTGCTTTGGTGCCATTGCCGGCAGCAGCAGTCTTGGCGATGTTTTCTTTACCCTTGTGAAGGGCTTCCATGACTTCTTTGATGGTGTATTTTGGTTTTGCATCAGCCGCTTTGAGGAGGCCGACGGTTCCGGAGAGGATTGCCACGGCAGTCAAGGCGGTGACCCATTGAGTTTTGGTTGTTCGAATATTCATTGATTGAGTTGAGGAGTTATAGTTTAGAGAGAATTTCTTTCAAGCGTTTCCACGCTTCATCATGCGCTTTTTTGTTTGCTTCGTTCGCATCCGGCGCTTCACCGGCGCGCATGAATCCGTGCCCGGCACCTTCGTAGGTGACCGGTTCAAATTTCTTTCCTGCCGCTTTCATGGCTTCGGTCGTAGCGGGGAGGCTGGCGTTGATGCGGGCATCATTGCCGGCATAAAAACCATAAACCGGGGATGTTATCTTTTCGATAGCGTCCTTGGCAGGTCCGCCACCGTAAAAGACACAAGCGGCTTTGACGTCTTTGTTGTTGGTGGCATAGCGGAAGGTCTGGCCGCCGCCGTAGCAGAACCCAATAACGGCTAATTTGCCGTTGCTGGCTGGAAGTTTCACGGCGTAGTCAGCGACTGCATTTAGGTCGGCAGTGATTTGGTCGGGAGGGAGGCTGCCAATAGCTTTGCCCACGCCGCTGCCAAGCTCATCCGTTCCGCCACCGTTGGGGGCCATTCCAGAAAGGAGGTCTGGGGCGATGGCGATGTATCCGGCTTCGGCCAGTTCATCGGTCACACTGCGAGCCCAGTCGGAAAGCCCGAAGATTTCGTGAATGACAACCACCACAGGGGCTTTGTCTTTTCGCTCAGGATAAGTAATGAAACAATTGACGGTACGCGTGCCCTGCTTAATTTTTACCCATTCACCGTGGCGCGGAGATTTTTCCAGTCGAGCTTTAGCCCAGTCCTGAGCTTGAGCCGAGGAGAGGAGACAAATCATGGCAACCAGACATGTGACCCATTTTTTCATAATTTTGATTTTAGTTTTAGAAGAAAAATTAGACTACGGGAGTGGTTCCCATGACGATATCAAATTTGGCGGTCAATTCTCCCGCTTTTGATGATTTCAACGGGAGGAAATCGACCTCCACGGCGGCTTTGGCTTTGGCATCCTTCAGGCTTTTGAAAACGCCATCTTTTTCATTTTGAGCAAACCCTTTGATGTAACATTGGGTAGTCCATTTCTCATTCCCTTTCATTTTGATCGCAAAATGGATGTGAGGAGTGCGACCCGGGTAGGGGACTGGTCTGATGGTTCTAAAGTAGTATTCACCAGAGGAACCGGTGAGAAAGCGGCCGAACCCCTGGAAATGGCTGTCGCGAGCGGCATGTTTGTCAGCGGAGTGGAGATAGACACCGTTATTGTCGCACTGCCAGATTTCGACCATGGCGTTGCGGATTGGATTGCCGTTGGAATCAAGGATTCTTCCGCCCAAATGGGTCACTTCGCCGACGCCAGGGGTGGTGGAGTCGTTGACAATGATCAGGTCATTATCAGTATCCAGGGGTAGGTGATCCGGATAAAAGGGGCCCTCGGTTTGTTTCGGTGTTCTGAAAAGCGCTTCCGCGAAGGCGCCAGGAGCGGTGAACAGGGCGGCGCCAAGAGAAATACGGCTGAGAAATCCACGTCGAGTAGCGGAGTACAGTAGGGGCTGCATAATGGAATGTGGATGTATCCGCGTGGTTACTGTTCGTTTATGAGATTATTTAGCCTGGTTCCAGCAAAAAAGGGGAGTAAACAAGCTAATTAGGGTTGGAGAGGCTTCGACCGACGATTAGGTTACACTCCCCTCAAAATGGGGTGGAAGGGAGGGCGGTGGTTTACAGAAAGTGATTGTCCCAACCCCGATGTCGGGTCTGGTGGTCTTGCTTCGTTTTGCCGCTTATTTTCCTATGCGAAAGAGATGTTTCTCGCCCCGGATAAAGATGGCGCCATCGGTAGTGGCTGGGGAGGCGAGGGTGCGTTCACCAATTTCGTTTTTGGCGATAATTTCGAATTGATGGGCGGCTTTCACGACGAACATGATTCCGGATTCGTTAAGGAAATAGATGCGATTTTCGGCCACGATGGGTGATGCTGAGAAACCACCGCCCAGACGTTCACTCCAATAGACTTCTCCGGTTTTGGCGTTGGTGCAGGTGGCAATCCCGCTGTCCGAGGCGAAATAAAGATCATCGCCAACAACGATCATGGAAGGAGTGAGGGGCGCGCCTTTTCTAATGGTCCATAGCACTTTGGTTTTCGTGACGTCGCCGACTGCTCCCGTGGGATCGATGGCGTAGAGGGATGCCTGGTCAAAACCACTTCCAATGTATAGCAATCCCTGCTGGTAGACCGGTCGCGGCACGACGGAGTAGCCTTCGCCATAGTTCACGCGCCACAGCTCTTTGCCGTCATAAGGTGCGTAGGCACCCACGAAACCGCTTCCGGGGCTGATGATTTGTTTTACGCGGTCCACTTCGATGAGGAGAGGGGTGGAGAAGGAAAACTTCTTTCGCACGGGGGATTCGCGGCTGGTTTTCCAGCGGACTTTGCCGGTCTTGATATCCAGCGCGACGACGTAAGGATCTTTTTCAGGATCTACGCTGAAGACCAGCATGTCGTCGACGAGGATGGGAGATCCACCATTGCCGTGGATGGGAGAGTATTTGAGATCGGTTTGGGTCCAGAGGATTTCCCCATCGAGGTCGAGGGCGGCAGTGCCCATATGGCCGAAATGGACATACATTTTTCCGTCTCGAATGATGGGGGTTCCGCTGGCGAGAGAGTTTTTGGGATGACGAGCTGAAATTGCGCCGGAGTCAGGGCGAAAGATTTCCTTGTTCCAGAGTTGCTTGCCCGAGGCGGCTTCCATGCAAATGGCGATGAGGCTGACGCCGGTGCCATTGTCGTCTTCCTGGGCGGCGGTGACGTAAACTTTATCCCCGACGATGATGGGTGAAGACCAGCCGTTGCCGGGAATTTCATTTTTCCAGGCCACGTTATTTTCGGCGCTCCAGGTGATGGGAACTGATTTGGAGGTGGAGTAACCCTGGCCGGTGGGTCCGCGAAATTCCGGCCAATCCTGATTGCTGGTTGTCTTTTTGGTATCAGTTGGTTTTGCAAGTGCGAAAAAAGTGGAGCGGATTTCCTCACCTGTTCCAGCGGTGAGGTAGAGATCATATTCAAAGGAAAGCCCGGGAGTGATTGCGAATTTGGTCAGCGGCGCAAAATAGGAGCAGGCGCCTTTGGCGCGGTTGCCATCACCATAACGGTAGCAAGTGAGGTGGTCCGAGAGAGGAAAGTAAGCACCGATGCCGTAGCCCTGAGGATTGACATAAGCGGCCCAATTTTCGGTGGCGGTCCGGGATTCGTTGGGCCAGCCAGGCTTGGATTCAGAGATTTTTCCATTAGACCAGGGTTTGTCACCCGAATAGAGAAGGAGATTGGAATACTCTGGCTCGACGAAGAAAGCAGGGACTTCGTGATCGCGAATGGGGTGCGGCTGCGATCCAGAAAAATTCATTTTAAAGTGGATGTGTGCGATCCTGCCGGTGAGGGATATCCATTGCTCAAAGAT